>CAMHEL010000137.1 GCA_946184125.1 uncultured Prevotellaceae bacterium | reverse complement strand
AACAAAATCATCTCAAACCTATCCGGTCTTAGACGAGCTAAGACCCTACAGCTAAAATCGACAGGATAATCTTTGTCGTGCTCGGAGATCACGACCTCCTATGATTAGCTCGGATTTCTTTCGAAATTAGTGGTAGGGAGAGCATAAATTATTGAATTAAAGGCTTTTGCCCCGTCAGGGCGATAGAATGTATGTCGTTTAAAAACCCAGGGCGTTGCCCTGGGCTGAGAGCGTGCTGCCCCGTTGGGGCGCCGTTGATTTCGGACATTGTTGCTTTCGCAATTACTGCAGATACGACAAGATTGAAAATTAAAATGGGTTTCGAAAGGTTGTCTTCTGTGACAAACCTTTGTCGTGCTCGGAGATCACGACCTCCTACGGTTACCTTGATTTCTTTTGAACACAATTGGTAGGGAGACACCATGCATAGTGTCTCTACACGATGAGTTCGAAGGATTCTTTTCGTTTTCGGTCTTAGACGAGCTAAGACCCTACAGCTAAGTTCGAAAGGATAATCTTTGTCGTGCTCGGAGATCACGACCTCCTACAGTTACCTCGATTTCTTTCGAAATTAGTGGTAGGGAGAGCATAAACTATTGAATTAAAGGCTTTTGCCCCGTCGGGGCGATAGAATGTATGTCGTATAAAGACCCAGGGCGTTGCCCTGGGCTGAGAGCGTGCTGCCCCGTTGGGGCGCCGTTGATTTCGGACATTGTTGCTTTCGAAATTACTGGAAGAAGAGACATTTATACCTATCGTCTAATCATCTAATATTGATCATCTAATTTTGATTATCTAATTTTGATTATCTAATTTTGATCATCTAATTTTGATTATCTAATTTTGATTACTTAATAGTGAAAAAAGTGTGACATTCCGCCATTTTTTATTATCTTTGCCAGACAAACGTACCAAACAGATATGATTATGACTAAAAGCCATGTGTATGCGATGTTAGTCATCGCTTGTATTTCAATTGTTGTCGGCTGCAATCTGCGGAAAGGGACTGCAGTCACCCTCGACGTGAAAACCCAGTATGGTGTACTCCAAGGTTTCGAGGAAGACGGTGTGAAGAAGTTCCTGGGTGTTCCTTTTGCCCAGGCACCTGTAGGCGACCTCCGCTGGAAGGCCCCTCAGCCGGTTCAGGCTTGGGAGGGTGTGCGCTCAGCCAAGCAGTTTGGCGACGACCCCATGCAGCCCGACATCTTCGGCGACATGTCGTTCAGGGGACCGGGCCGCAGCGAAGACTGTCTCTATCTGAATATTTGGACCACCGCATCCACGACAGGCGAAGCCCAGCCCGTGCTGATTTATTTCAACGGCGGCGGTTTGATGGCAGGTTCTGGCAGCGAGCCCCGCTACGATGGTTCCTCCCTCTCCAAGGAAGGCGTGGTATGTGTGACAGCCAACTACCGTGAGGGTGTTTTCGGCTTCTTTGCCCATCCCGACCTCACGGCCTCCTCCGGGTATGACGGAAGTGGCAACTACGGTTTCCTCGACCAAGTGGCCGCTATCAAGTGGGTGAAAGAGAATATCGCTGCCTTTGGCGGCAACCCCGATAAGATCACCATTGTAGGCGAATCGGCAGGTTCTTTCTCAGTATCGCTTCTGATGTGCTCTCCCCTCTCGAAGGACCTGATAGCAGGCGCTATGCTCTCGTCGGGTGCCGAGGTGCTGCCTTTCCAGCCCACGACACAAGCCGATGCCGATGCCGCCGGAGCCGAACTTCTGAAACAGGCAGGCATATCAAGTCTGGCCGATGCGATGGCATTGAACGCCGATTCACTCCAAAAGCTACTTCCTCCCAGAGGGATGGCCAGCGTGGTGCTTGACGGCTACTTCATGACAGAGAGCGCAGACGATGTGTTCGAGAAGGGCCAGCAGTCGCAGGTGCCTCTGCTCGCCGGATGGAACTCGCTGGAGGGTACTCCCATGCAGGCTCTGAGGGATAAGGCACCCACCCTTGAAAACTACAAGAACGCGATGAAAGCACAGTTTGGCGATATGACAGACGAGATATTCAAGGCATACGGTATCGAAACAGATGATGACGTGCAGAGTCAGAAGGGCTTCGACCTTGCCTCCGACCTATTCACCGGTTTCCCCACCTGGAAGGTCTGCGACTATCACGCGAAGTCAGGTCTTCCCGTTTATCGCTATCACTATATGCACCCCCGCCCCCAGGTGTCGCAGAAGATGGGCGACAAAGTAGCCGCCCTTGCCGGAGGTGTTCGTGAAAAGACCAAGGATGAGAAGAAGGCAGAATCTCAGCAGCCAGAGATAGCTCCTGGTGCCGTTCATTCAGCCGACATCGAATACGCCATGGGCACCCTCGCCACCAACGAGTATTACGACTGGAATGAAGATGACTACGCCATTTCCAAGCTCTTCCTCACCTACTATGCCAACTTCTGCAAGACGGGCAATCCCAATGGCAAAGGCCTACCACAATGGACGGCCATCACGAAGGACAACCTGGATGCTGCTCCCGTCATGAAGATTGACGTGGAATCCAAGGAAGTTGCCTCGCCAGAAAAGGAGAATGCCTATCGGACCCTCGAAAAATTCTACAGGAACAAGAAGTAAGGACTCAAAACAATCACTAAAGAAGGAAACAATTTGAGTGTGTTCCGGATTGATAATTCTGACATTCAATGCGTCGGGATTGCAAATCCCGACGAACATTACCGAAAATCCTGATAATCAATGCGCCGGGATTGCAAATCCCGACGAACATTACCGAAAATCCTGATAATCAATGCGTCGGGATTGCAAATCCCGATAATCAATGCGCCGGGATTGCAAATCCCGACGAACATTACCGAAAATTACTTTATTAGAAGATTCGATGAATAGAGTTACGTAACATCTCACCCTCCACGGCCACAATCTCTAGCAAAACTACAAAATCATAGCCGTTTGTACTAAACTTAAACGATGTTTAACATCGGACATTTAGAACAATTTCTATAATCTCGGGCAAAGGTAAGAGAGTTACGAATACGCTGCAAGATGTGTGAACAACTAAAAAAACCGGCATTATTTTCTTAACAAAGCTTAAAAACTAAAGGTTTTAGTTTCAACGAACTAAAAAATTTAGTTACTTTGTGGTCGGATAAGATACTGTCGCATTTTGATGGATGCGAAACTAAAAGTAAAACGACAATGAAAAAACTGACTCGCAAAGAAAAGGAAATCATGGACCTGTATTGGCAACACGGGCCAATGTTCGTCAAAGAACTGTTGGAGTACTACGACGAGCCACGTCCACATTTCAATACGCTATCGACCACTGTGCGTATACTGGAGAAAAAAGGAATGCTTGGGCACAAGCAATTCGGCACGTCTTACCAGTATTTCGCCATAGTATCGGAGAAGGAATACGGGCGTTCGAGCCTTGCTGGAGTCATCAAGAGCTATTTCGATGATTCATATCTGGATGCCGTCAGCAGTTTCGTGAAGGACGAGAAGATATCACTGGAGGAGCTGAAGGAACTAATAGAGCAAATAGAGAAATCATAAACAAAGAGCCCGGTATGTTGGAATTTCTGAAATACGACCTGAAAGTATCTGTGCTGATAGCGATATTCTACTTGTTCTATCGCTTGTTGCTCAGTCGCGACACGTTTCACCGTCTCAACCGGTTTGTGCTGCTCGCTACGGCAGTCGCTTCGTTCGTGTTGCCGTTATGTGTCTTCACTATCCATCATACTGTTGTCATGACAACGCCAGGCCCCCGTGTAGGCTTTGAACAGCCGTTGGCGGCGGTCGTCGAGCCATCACAGCCATGGTGGCAAACGGCCGTTAGCGTCGTGTTCTTCCTGGGTGTGTTCATCGTAGTGTGCCATGTAGTATGGTCGGTGGTGCAGGTGGTTCGCCTCCTCATGCAGAGCGAGCGCCACCCCCAGGACGACGGCATCGTCATCGCCGTGACCAGCAAGCAGGTGGCGCCCTTCAGTTGGATGCGCTACATCGTGCTCAATGTTTCAGACTTCGAACATCAAGACCCGGCCATCATGGCCCATGAACGAGGGCACATCCACAAGCGTCACTCGCTCGACGTGCTCCTCGTAGATACGCTCACTGCACTGCAATGGTTCAACCCCGCGATATGGATGCTTCGCCAAGACCTGCGCGCCATCCATGAGTACGAAGCCGATGCAGCTGTTCTCTCTCAAGGCATCGATATGCGGCAGTATCTTTATCTACTTATCCAAAAGGCCGTTGCCAGTGGCGGGTACTCCATAGCCAACGGTATTAACCACAGTACCCTCAAAAACCGCATAAACATGATGCTTAACAATAAGAAAACCCAAGGAAAGAGTTGGCTGAAGCTGCTTGCTCTGCTGCCCATTTTGGGCGTTGTCGTGATGCTCAACGCCGAGACCGTCACCGACTATGTTTACCAACAGCCTCAAAAGAAAATGGTGAAGAAGGGCCGCAAAGCCGGAAAGGTGAATGTTGGCAACCAAACCATCGAAGTGAAAGCCGACAAGGCTGCCACCGCACCTATCGAAATCCGTGGTGTAGCTAATGAGATGAAGGGTGATTTGGAGAATCCTCTCGTCATTATCGACGGCAAGCGCTCCACCACGGAGGAGATGAAGGCTCTCGACCCCAAAGCCATCGACCATATCAATGTCTTGAAAGATAAGTCAGCCACCGAGGTGTATGGTGAGGAGGGAAAGAACGGAGTCATCGACATCACCACGAAGAAAGCGGCTGCGTCAAGCGACAACACCGCTATCGGCTCCTTTTCTGCCAATGAGGACCAAGAAGCGGTGAGCAATGAAGACGCAGATTCAAAAGTCTTCGATACGGTGGAGCAGTTGCCGGAATTCCCTGGCGGTGTGGAAGCCATGATGAAATTCGTCACAGAGAACGTTCACTATCCTGAATCAGCCTTCAAATCAGGTACCCAGGGAAGAGTTCTTGTCAACTTCATCATAGAGGCTGATGGCAGTATCAGCAACGCCCATGTCCTGCGGAAAGTCAGCGACGACCTTGATGCCGAGGCGCTCCGCGTTACCCGCGCCATGCCGAAATGGAAGCCAGGAATGCAGGATGGCAAAGCTGTGCGTGTGAAATTCACGATGCCCTTCACATTCCGCCTGAACTGATACCTGCAACCTTTTATTGCAAAAGGAATGGATGACGAAAGCCAGCCCCTCCAATCGAGGGACTGGCTTTCGCGATTCTCTTTCGCACAGAATATCTTGACGGCATTTGACCAGAAAATGGCATACAACTGGATTCGAAAAATTGACCATTGTCGTGCTCGGAGATCTCGACCTCCTAAAGTTACCTCGAAAAATTTGGATGCTAAAGCAAACAAACTAACTAAGGAGTGCGGGCTCTCCGAGCATGCGACCCCCATCTTGAAGATCAAGTTTCGCTTGAATGTCGGCGGGAAACTTCAATCATTAATCATGGAATCCGATATTGGTCTCATCGTCAGTGTTTACCACCACATTGAATTTGTTTTGGCTGCCGTTAATCAACCAGTTCACCAGTTCCATGACGTCGGAGACTGAAATCTGGCCGTCGTGGTTGATGTCGGCATTCTGATGGAGGAAGTTTTCGTTGCTATCTCCCAAGACATGATTGACCATAGCCATGACGTCGGACACCGTGATTGACTTGTCGCCGTTCACATCGCCTAAGTTGAGGTTCATGAGTCCGTCGGCCAGTTGGAAGTATGCGTGGAAGGCATCGATGCTCATCTCGTCATTGGGAAAATAGAGTTGGTTTTCTGTTCCCAGGAATAGTTTGGATTTGTCGTTGGCACTGAATGAGACGGGACTGTAGGTGCCTTTGAAGGTCACTGCCCCATCGGCACTGGCGACGTCTTCCGGGTCTTTACTGTTGATAGTCACGCCCTTGAAGACAATATTTTTAGAAGAGGAGAAGGAACCCAGTAATGCCACTTCTGCCATGCTCAAATTGGAGTTGCTGGTTTCGCTAACTTCGAAGCGGAAATATTGGTAATCACCCTGTTTTTCGGACGCGATTTGGTAACTTTTTGAAGTGTAATTCTTTTGGGGTAAAGTATCGTCGTTGTTTTCGTTCACATTTCGGCTGTCGATGGTTGACCACTCGTCATCGGGATTCTGTTTGGCTTTCAGCGTCCATACCGTTGGGTTTGAGAGCGAATAGTCGGCTGTAGTGAGGGTGTAGCCTGTCACGTTTATAGCGTGGTCGACGTTGAACTCAAAGAACCACACCCCGTCACTGTTTTTATCATTAGCAGTCGTGAACCACGAAGAGGTGGTGCTGCCGTCCACCAGATTGGCGTATACAAAACCATAAAGATCGTATCCTTTCGAGCCATCGGTTGCGGTATAGTTGAGTTCACTGGCATCCGTCATCGCATTCCCCTTCACGATATAGGGTTTTCCCGCCTTGATGCTTTCGGCATCTTTGAAATTCAGGTATAGCGTGCCGTTTTTGAATCCTGTCTTCTGACCATCGTTTCCGTTTTCGGTATCGATTTCCTTCACCGCTAATCCTTCGAACGATGTGCCATCGAAGTCATTCACGTCGAAGGGCAGGCATAGAGTGGTCCATGAATCGTCGAGAGTGAGGCCACTGAGGTAGACATTGGTCTTTTTGCCGCTGAGGGTGGCCATGTCATTTGCGGAAGAATTATCGAGGATATCAACGCCAAAAAGTATTTTATCCTTGATGGCATTGTTTTTTATATCGTTGCCGGTGAAGATGTTGGTGCCGTCGGTAAGGAACTGCCCCGATGCGATGTTCACAGTGCCTGAATATGAATTGGTGCAGATGTGGTCATCAGGTTGAGTCCAACCTAAAGTGATGGTTCCGTTAGCAACACACAAGCCGTCACCAGCTATACTTTGTGATTTGGAATCGACTTTTCCTCCATTGATGGTGAGGTATCCATTTTTAATGTAGATACCATAATACTCTGCGGTGAAGTAGAATTCTCCGCCATTGATGGTGAGGCTTCCATTTTCGAAGTAGATGCCATCATAAGAACCATTGGCGGTAAGCTTGCCATTACCTTTGCTCTGACCGTAGATGGTCAAGTTGCAACTGCCATCACCATAATGGCAGTAAATGGCATCATCACTTGAGCCAAGAGCGTTGACGGTCAGGCTGGCCCCGTCGGCAAGGATGAGATGTATGTCGCCTTTGGCTAAGAGTGGCCTGTTGATGGTGACGTCACTATCGACGACATACCAAGTTTCCTCGTCAGCTATGCCGATGCTTTCCATGTCATCCGTGATGATGGTGTAATCGATGCACACTTTCTCTTCACCGTTCTCGTCGATGTAGGGTATGGTTGTCATAGGTATAACAAACTTTGCTCCAATTATCACAATACTGTCAGGCATCGTCAGCGTATAGGGATTCGCATCACCGTTGAGCGTGACTCCTTTTGGGCTGATGGTGTATCCGGCGAAAACGTAGCCCTCGGGAGCGTAGCTGAGTAGTTTCAGGCTCACCTCGTCGCCGCTGCCGTAGTAGAACGTACCGTCGCAAGTGACGCCCTGTGCGTATGCGGCGATGCCGCTGAGGTTGTAGGTATTTGTGCTGTCGCCCACGGGGCTGACGGCCTCGACGGTGACATTCTCGCCGGCAGTGACGCTAAGGGCCGCCTTGCCCTGTACCGAGCCGAAAGCCTGGGTGTAATAACTGTTGCTGATGTCGGCGGGCAACTTGTTGTCGTGCTGGCGACAGAAGGTGGCACTGCCGCTGTTCGCCAATGTCTCGCCGCTGACGGTGTCTGCGGGGACATAGAGGCAGTTATCGATGTAGACGGTCTTGGCATCGCCCTTCCATCCTACGAAGCCGCCGTTGTAGCCGCCTTTGTCGTCCTTCATCAGCAGTTTGCCGTTGAAGACGCATCCCTCGAAACGGATGGTCCAATCAGATGAGCGGCTCCATCCCACGTATCCGCTGTTGTTGCCGCCGTCGCTGGTGACGACAGCGCTGCTCTTGCAGTTGGTGAACTTGACACTGTGCTCGCATAGCCCCACGAAGCCGCCGGCACCGTCTTCGTTGGTGGTGGTGATGCGGACGTTGCTGACGCACTTGTCGATGGTGACCGTGCCGAAGAGGTGGCCGATGAGACCGCCAGCATGGTCGTGGTCGGTGGCTGCGGTGTGGGTGGCATAGATACTGCCATCGATGGTGAGGTTGCGGAAGACGGGTGAGGTGCCACTGGGCGTTGAGTGGAAGAGTGCCACGAACTGTTCGTCGGCGGGGCTTTCCGGGGTGCCGTAGTTGAAGGTCAGTGTGTTGTTCTGGCCGTCGAAGGTGCCGGCGAACCCGTGCGCTCCGTCGCCCGCCATGCGGCTGACTTCGATGCTTGCTCCAAGATAGACGGTCTTGTCGCTGAAGGTCTCACCGCTTTCAAGTAGATTGCAGAATAGCTCCCAGCCCGCAGTGGTCTTGATGGTGTACGCCATGCCGTCATCGCTGATGGAGATGTCGTCGGGGTTGGCCCAGATGGCATCGATGGTGACGTCTGCTGCGGGCATGGTGAATGTGCCATCGGTAATGGTGACATTCTGAGAGCTCGTATAGCTGAGAAGCGTGTAGCCCGGGCGGTCGTGACTGAGGGTGACAGTGGTGCCATCCTTCGTATAGAACTTGCCTCCGTAACTGATGCCGGTCGAGGCATTGGCGGCGAAGTATTCGGGTAGGGTGACAGCATAGGCGCGGCGGGCTCCTTCAACATCTCCCAACCCCCCATTAAAACGACTCATTCCGCCGCCATAGTTGCCCGTCATGTTGTAATAGTAGTTGTTCGAAACGCTGAAGGAGTTTACTGCATTGCCGACGATGGCGCCGTGCTTGGGTCTGCTACCAATGTTGATTTCATCGACGGAGCTGTCCAATACGAGGCAGTTCGTCACGCTTGAACCTGCTTCTTCAGCAAAGTAATACCCCACAACGATACCGACGCCGCCAAAAGTAACGTTATTGGTAATTATGCTTCCTGACACATGGCAATCCTTGAAGATGATATTGTCTATATGGCTAAAACTGTACGCATGAAAACAGCCAATAAAGCCAAAAACATCGGTGCTACAGTCGGTATTGACGTTCATGCCGGTGATGACATGGCCGTTGCCGTTGAACCTGCCGTCGAAGTAGATCCCTTCTCCTGTTCCGATGGGCGTCCAGTAGTGGGCGCCGAGGTCGATGTCGGCTTGCAGTTCCACGGTGCGGGCGCAGTAGTAGCCTTTGGCGTTTTTTAAGTCTTGGTTCACATTGTAGGCAAAGAGGGCGAGTTCCTCTGCCTTTGAGATGTAGATGGTGTCGTGATCGTCGCTCTCTGAAAGGCCATTGGCTCGGTAGTCCACCCAGTTGCCGGTCTGAGCCCACGCCCCAGTTGCAGTGAGCACCATGACGAGCAGGGTGATGGCGGCACGCTTCGCTCTTGCGCCGCCCTGTCGCCATGCCGTCGATGTAAAGAAATTCTTAGTTGTTTGCATCATTTTAAAAAATATCATTGATTTTGATTAATCTCGAAAGATGTTGCAAAATTAATATATTATGTAAAAAAAAACACTAAAAAATGTAAGTTTTTTAATGAAGTTTGGGGTTTTGACATTTGTTGTCATACGAGTTGTTTTTTAATGATTGATAGTTCCAGTCAAAATGGCCACACCCTGTCTCACGACAAGATGTGGCCTGCCTATATATAGGTTTTGTATATTAAATTTAACCTTTATGATGAATATCTAAGTAGTTTTTAGGTTATGATAGCATGGTAGTATGTATGATAGAAAGAACTATCTTGCGCTTGTTTTGGTGGTCGCCAACATACGCAGGATGTGTTGAGGCATTGAGATGCGCTTCAACCGGGATTTCTCTTCCCTACCCTCGACTCTCATGACAGCATGGTCTTTTCCTTGCATTACGATGGTGGTTTTCATCAGTTTATCCACGATTGTGTCATTGTTTACCGTAATTTCCGTGCTTATTCCCCCTCCGGAATATCTGTAAATAGTCGGGTCCGGGTCTGGCACATAGTCAATGGCCATCATCAAACTGCCATTAGCCAGGATGAAAGAGTTGGTGTTTCCCCCATTGTCGGACGGTTCGAGTTGCCATACGCCATCGAAGGGCATCCGTTTCTGCTTGTCGGCATCACAAGCCCTTTGGAAAGCCCTGACCACGTCTGCCGGTGGTGTTGCCCTCGACCACTGGTCGGTGATGACCTCGCCCTGTGCGAGTGAGTTGTCGGTGGGGTATTTTTTCCAGTCGCACTGGAACGTGTTGTCGGAGACAAATCGGTAGACCATCGGTTCACCATGTGCATTCACCAACGTATCGTTGCGCATCACCACCTCTTCTCCCGAAAACCCGAAGAAGAAATTCATACCGTCATGGTTAGAAAAATGTGGTGTGAAGAAGGTGTCGTGGTTGTAGAAAGCATATTGCTTAAAAGGTGGATAGAATTCCTGATTGCTGTTTGCTGGTCGAGTGAAGTCCATCGTCCAGCATCCCTCGAGAGGATGGTGTGTCATGGTGAAAGATATCTGAGCCCTCACCGTCAGGACAGTGGCCAAAGAAACGAGCAGTGCCAACATGCCTGCCGCCCACCTGACATAACTTGGAATGCTTTTTATCGTTTTGTTCATAAATAAAATCCTTTGTTTTAAAGACTTGGCCCCGAATGCCGACTGCACCATCAGCCACCGGCTGTTTTGCACACAAACCTGCAACAAGCTCATTTGATATTTGCGCCGGTCGATGCCCTCTGCCAGCACATCCATGTCGACTTCGAGTTCCTGCTGCATCTTCATTTCACTGAAAAACATCCACACAAAAGGGTTGAACCAATGAAGGGCAACAAACACCAGCATCAGGCACAGTTTGAAGAAGTGACGATGGCGGATGTGACATTTTTCATGTATCAAGGCATACCTCCTGACGTCGCCGTCGAGTCCGAAAGGCAGAAACACGCTATTGAAAAACGAGAATGGCGTGCCGCATGGTGCGGTGAACACCTCCACATCGCCCTCCTCTGTATCGCGTTGGCTCTTCCTGCGCATGCGCCAATACCATAACATCTGCACAAAGAAGCCAAACAATACCACCACGACACCTCCGGCATACAATAAGATGAAGATGCCTTGGTGCTGCAGCCAAGAAAAGGATATGTCCGAGGCGCCTGCCGGCAAAGTGTCATTCTGCCGCATTGGGTTGTCGGCAGTCCCGACCATTGGAGCGGGAAGAGGTTGCGCGACCTGTTCGGCTATCTGGTTGACGTAAGTATGTTTGTCTGTCTCGACCATGACAGACAAGGAGGTGAAAGTGGCAAGAGTGACAGCCAGCACGGCAACAATGATGAAGGCTTGCGACATACGGGCACGGCACCGCAGGCGTATGACCCAGTAATAGAGTGCAAACATGACGCCCGCCAGGATAATACCCTCCAATGGATGGAGGCATCCATTCACTTCCACCATACGACTATGATTTTTGATGGTTGATAATGTCGATGATGTCGCTTATCTCCTCGTCGGTCAAATTCTCCTCCTTTGCGAAGAAAGAAACGAGAGAGGTCAGGGAACCGCTGAAGAAAGTATTTTTCACATCCTCCATGTAATGGCGCATATACTCCTCGCGTTTTACAATGGCGGTGAAAAGATGAGCCTTTCCCTTTTTCACACTTGAGATGAACCCCTTGTCCTTGAGTATTTTCAAGAAAGTGAGCAGGGTTGTCGGGGCTGGCTTGGGCTCCGGGAGGCCAGCCATGATTTCCGATGAATAGCCCTGGCCTCCGGGGAGCTCCCACAAGGCTTTCATCACCTGTGTTTCTGATTTGGTTAGTTGCATTTTGTCTTTCATATTCTAAAGTTTTAGAATTACAGCGCAAAGATATTCTAAATAATTAGAACGACCAAATGAATCTTCTAAAAATTTAGAGTATTAACTTTTGTTAATAAAAAAGGGTGACTATTCAGCGATTCTTACGCTCAGGTGGATTTGCAATCCACCTGCATGGAAACATTTTAAATGCGATTTTCGGATTGAAAAACCTTATAGTAAAGGCGTCGGGATTGCAAATCCCGATATTCAATGCGTCGGGATTGCAAATCCCGACGAACATTACTTTAGTAATAGAAGCATTTTTAATGCGATTTGCG
>CAMHEL010000136.1 GCA_946184125.1 uncultured Prevotellaceae bacterium | reverse complement strand
TGCGTCGGGATTGCAAATCCCGACGAACATTACTTTATTAGTAGATTCGCTGAATGGTTACTTCGGTGGCTCGACCTCCTAAATAATGTTTTAAATGACAAAACTATTACATCCTTCACAAAAAAAATGGTAAAAAGATGAAATAAACAAAAAATTGTTTTACTTTTGTCGAAGAAAAATCACAATCACGAAACATTTGCTATGAAGAAACGATTTATTTATGGGATTTTGGTACTCGTGAGTGCGTGGACCGCCCTTCCCATCCATGCGACGAAGTTGCTGGGTGTCAGTGTGATAGACAAAGACTATCTGATGGTTCATTTCCGCGACGGTGAAGTGCGCTACCGTGACGACGGAACTGGTCCGAGTGCCTATTTAGGTCACTCCTTCGCCGCTGGTGACGACACGCTGTTGGTTTTCGGCGAGCGTCTGAGAGTGGCCGAGGCCCAGCAGGCATCGCTGTGGCGTGTCAGTTCTGCCGACGACGCAGCGTTCGGCACCCAGACCCCTTCGTCCGTCTGGCGCAAGTCGAAGCCGATGAACACCGACAACACCCTGACGAGTGAGCTCGACCACTGGCTCTTTCTCCAGTTGCCTAAGTCGATGCGCCAGGGTTGCACCTACACCGTGACCCTCCCCCAGCACATCGGTTCCGACCGTCCCACTGGCAGCGTCCGCTTCGACGTGTGGACCGCCCAGTCGGAAGCCATCCACGTCAACCTCATCGGCTATTCCCCCACCGAAGCAGTCCATGCTGCCGACCTCTACCAGTGGTTGGGCGATGGTGGCCAGCGCGACTACCAGTCATGGGAAGGGCGCAAAGTATGGCTCTACGACGTAAAGACGAAGAAGAAACAGAAAGTGGGCACCGTAGGCTTCTGGAAGAAAGCATCGGAAGCCGAGAAGGAAGCCGGCGGGAAGAACCTCGTAGGCACCGACGTATGGTCCATCGACTTCAAGTGTGCCCAGCCCAGCCGTTACCGCCTCGTGGTGGAGGACGTGGGCTGCAGCATGGACTTCGACATTTCAACGAGAGTCTATTTTGAGCCCTACCACTATTCCGTCCGCGGCTACTACTACATGCGCCTTGGCGAGCCGAAGGACCCCGAGCACGTCTTCCCCATCCCCCGACAGCCGCAGTTCATCCCCGAGGTTGACCCGAAGGGTTTCACCATCTACAAGACCGACCTCCACCCATGGTGTGAGGAATGGCGTGCACTTCGCACCGACGTATGGGACGAGCCCCATTTCAAGCCCTTGCACGAGTCCATTTTCTGGAAGCACCGGTTGCCGGGCAATCCCGTGGCTGTGGATGTGCGCGGTGGCCACTCCGATGCCTTCGACTGGGACCGCCATCTTGCCCATGTGAGCAACATCTACGACATGCTTCTGCCCTATATCCTCACCGGTGGCCGCCTCGCCGATGACCAGTTGGGCATCCGCGAGAGTGGCAACGGCATCCCCGACCTGCTCGACGAGGCGCGCAACGAAGTCGACTTCTTCCTCAGCATCCGCGACGGCGAGGCCTACTCGCAGGGGGTGACCAACCCGTGCAACGACTGGACGGTGATGTTCCAAGCAGGCTGCACGACGATGGCGGCCTGGGCCAACGCCGCCAACTGTGCGATGATGGCTGAGGCCTTCCGCCTGCAGCATAACGACACCTTATGCCAGTACTACACCACGGAGGCCATCAAAGCCTTCCGGTTCGCCTCGCGCCAGGAGAACTCCCAGCTCGACGACCTTCAGGATGTTGGCAGCATCAGTATGCGCGGACGCGATTTCCGCCAGTTGGCTGCCGCCTTCCTCTACAATGTGACGGGCGACGAGCAGTGGGAGCGCATCATGGCTGAGGAGAGCATGATAAAAGACGACCACTCGCTGCTGTTCAACAAAGGCCGCCAGGGCTATTTCGTTGCCAATGTGACCAATTCGTTCAAGTCGGGCGAAGTGGGCTTCAATCAGTTGTGGGCCGCAGCCGCCTACCTCACGTGCCCGCATCCGCGTCATTACAGCGAACTTTACAACCATCTGAAAGCGAGCGTGAAATCGCATGCCGAGGACTACAACATCAGCCACGCTTCTGAGCGTCCGTCGCGCCGTGCCGCCAACGACAGTCGGTGGCAGACCTCGCAGAACCTGCAGTTGGTGATGCTCGCCCACTACATTGCCACCGACAAGTCGGTTCGCCGTGCCTTGGAGCATGTGATGTACACCGAGGCAGGTTGGAGCCTTGGCAGGAACCCGGGCAACATCGTGGAGATGACCGGTCTTGGTGAGCGGCATATCACCGATGTCTACACCACGGGGCGCAACGACGGTGCGCCGGGCACCCACCCGGGCCAGACCCCCTTCAACGGCACTGAGACCTGGTCGCCCAACAATGGTGGCGACGCCCGTATCCTCCTCAACCGCTGCTACCCTTCATGGACGGATGGTGGATGGCCGCGCCAGGAGTCCTACTTCAACCAGCGCTACATGTGGGTGAACGGCGAGTTCACCCCGCGTGAGACCATGCGTGGGAAAATGGCACTGATGGCTTACTTGTATGCAATTAATTTGTAGGATGAAAAAAGAGAGAAGTTTTTCAACTTCTCTCTTTTTTCTTAGACTTTAGACTTTAGACTTTAGACTTTAGACTTTAGACCTTAGACTTTAGACTTTAGACTTTAGACCTTAGACTTTAGGCTTTAGACCTTAGACTTTAGACTTTAGACGCTAGACTTTAGACTTTAGTCGGCCCGAATTCTCAAATCATATGTCTAAACTACCAAACTACCAAACTCCTAAACTCCTAAACTCCCTCAAAAAAAATCCTAAACTCCCTCAAAAATTATCTCCCGATAACTTTCCGACTTCGTCCATCAGGTGTGACGATGATGTTGATGCCGGGATGGAGTTTGTCGCGTCGCACGCCCTGGATGCTGTAGATACCGGCCGGCTGGGTGGTGGCGAAAGTGGGCTGTTCGGTGATGCCACTTTCACCAGTGGTATTGATACGGCATTCCAGAAGCAGGAACTCATCGAAGCCAGTGCCATTGTTGACGAAGCTGATGATGTAGTTGCCTTTCTGCGTGATTTCGAAGGGCAGTTCATGAAGTTGTGCAGCAGCGAGGTTGGCAGCATTGTTGCCATTGGCATTTGGCTGAGCACTGAGCACATCGGTAGTCTCGATGACCGTGTTGCTGCTGCTGAGGATACGCGCCTTGTACTGGGGTTTCTCCTTCCAAGCCGCCATGGCGAAAGTGAGTTTGTAGGCCCCTTTTTCAAGTGTGAGCGGGAAAGCCTGCTGACGCCCGTATTCACAGCTGTTCACCCTCCAGTAAATCGCTTTTCCCTGGTAGCCAGCAAATCCTGAGAAAGTGCGGCCACCGGAAGAATAGTTGTTGGGATACTCATGCACGGCATTGTCCTCCTGCACCAGTTTCCATCCCGGAGGCAGGGTACCTGCCAGTACATCGGCGAAGTCAAGGGTGTAAACGGCGCTGAGGTCGGTGAAGACAGGCTGCAGAGTGACATGGTCGTCGGGCATGATGAAAGCTCCTTCGTCGTCGATGACGATACTGCCATGAGTCACGTTCCATCCCTGCAGTGCATACCCCTCGTCGGGAGTGACCTTTAGCGTCACCTTCTGCCCCTCGGCAGCAGAGTCGACATCAGCCTCCACATATCCATGCTCAGCCTGACGAACGGTGATGCCGAATCGCTCGGCCTCTACATCAGCAGGCGTGTAAATCACCTGGTCGATGTACATATTAAGTCCATTGACATTGTTGATGATGAGTTCGTTGGTTCCCTCCTTGAGTGTTGCTGACAGCGAGGCTTTGAGCCATTGGTTGGTGGCTGTTTTCTGGCATTCCACGCTTTGGCTCACGCCATTGACTTTGACGTTGAGTCTTCCGGCCCTCTGCGTGGAGGTGTAACGGATGAAGATGTTGTAGTCACCTTCCTCCTTGATGTTGATGCGGTGACGTAGAGAGCCAGAGGTGTTGGTTCCCATGTCAGCGAACCCGTTTCCGGCATGCCCTCTCACGTTAGGATACCATCCGTAAGGGTCGGTGACACAACTTTTTATGCTTTTGAAGTCCATGTCCTCGGCTTCGATGATGATTTCCCCATGATACTCCCCGGGCTGTTTAGGCAGGTCGGCAGACAGCGGTTGGTCGGGCAGGAAGTCCGTACTTCTCTCTGTGGCTGCCCCCTGGCAGTTGAGAACGACATCAACCGGTCCGTTGTGCTTAACGGAGAGGGTGTAGACACCCTTTTCGTCGTCGTATTCGGCAGTGGCATTAGCCGTGGCCTGCACCCTCTTGCTGAGTTTGTAAGAAGGCTGCCCTGTCACCCCCGTCACCACTATCTGGTCGAGCACCATGGCGGTGGTGTCGTTGCGGTAGTTGTTGAGATAGAGCGTGATATGGTCGGCATACTCGCGTATGAGCCCGCTGCTGAGTTTTCCGAAAGTGAGTTTGAGGCTGTCGCAGGTATTGTAGAGCAGCGGCATTTCTGCCGATGCCGTTTTCTTTGCATTCATGTAAGTATATGGCGTGTAGGTGACCAGTTGGTTTTTCATGCGCGAGACATAGAGGTCTCCCTTGCTGACCTCCGGGTACTGTGCATCGAAGTCGGCCACTTTCTTCGTCTGTGTGGACCAACGTGAAGTGTAGTTTGACTTCTTCACCTGGACGGGAACGGCTTTTGCGACCTCATCGTATAGTCCGATGACGATGGGTATGGCAGCATATCGCCCGGTTTTCTTGAAGTAGCAGAAATTGTCCATCCACTGTCCGTTCCCCCTGTTGAAGGGGTCGTTTTGCTTGTAAATGCCATCGTAGAGGTTTCCCCAAGCGGCATATTTCTGCTCGTCGTTTCCGCTGTTGACATCATTGATGACCACGATTTTTGTCTTTCCTACCACTTCTTCCCTTGTGGGAATGTAGATGGTGCCGTCGATGATTTTGGCGAACATATCGAGCCATGCGTTGCGGAATCCGGAGAAGGTTCCCCAGTTTCTTCGCGTGTAGCCCTCTACTGTCGAGTTGCTGAGGTTTTGGAAGTCCTCAGTCCAGATCAGTTCCGGTCCGTCCCATACGGCACCTCCATTGACGGCGGTCTGCTCCATGACGGTACCTATTCCTGCAGCGACGGGATATTTCTTTCCGTGGTTTTCGCCGAGAAGAGAAGAGAGCGCCCCGTTCCATCCGCAGTTATCGTATCTCACGCCATAGTTATTGGCGAGTCCGGAGAAGAATGGTCCGAATGTGACGCTCTCGTTATTGTAGAAACAGGAAGATGTGGTGTATTTATAGAGCCAGAGAATGGCTTCGGGATAGTTCTTGCATGCGTTGAGCAGGTCTTTGTTTCTCTTCATCATTCCCATGGGGTTGAGCAGGTGCGACCAGATGTTTCCGCAGAAAGAGACGGTGAGGAATCCCCCGTACTGGTGCGCCATGTTGACGAGTTTTGCGAAGAGCGCTATTCTTGAAGCCTGCGTGCTGGAACTTCTGTCGTTTGGTTCATCGAAGCCCCAGAACTGCTCGGCGTAGTTCCATCCGAGGAAGTTGGGATATCGTTTGTAGAAATATTCGAAAGTTTCGAGGTCGTCGTCCTGAATGTGTGTGTGTCCTCCACTTGCCGGCTGGCATGTGAACCACAAGCCGTTGTGCTGGCACACCGTAGCCCACGACTTATAGGTTCGCACAGCACTCTGAGGCATTTTGTAGACGTTTTTCTCGGTGTCGTACTGACATGAGAGCGAGAGGTTCATGCAGACGTATGGTTTAATCTCATCGGGTATGAGATTGATGATTTTCTGTGGGTCGGCTTTGTTCCACACATCGACGTGGATGAGCCAGAGAGGGTGTTGTGCATCGATAGGCCTACGTGCCTGAGCCATGAGTTGCTGAGCGCTGCAGATGAGAAGCAACAGCAAGAGTCCTTGAAAAAGTCGGTGTTTGGTTTTCATTATGTTGAGTGTGTGATTTGTTAAAGATGGAATTGAACCCACCTTGAAAAAGCGGACAGGCTGCGTCCTGCGCACCTGTCCGCCCTAAGCTGATGTTGAAAGATTACTTCTTGATCACTTTCTCGATTCTGACTGTTCCGTCGCTCATGTACTTCTTGACGATCATCACGCCCTTTCTTGCAGTAGCGATTCTCCGTCCGTTGAGGTCGTAGAGTTCGACGGCACGCACTGTAGCCGACTTGGCCACTTTCTCGTCGATGACATCGACGGCCTCGTTGTAGGCCTGTCCGTAGTCGAAGCCAGAGGCAGCGCCCGACAAGAGGAGTCTGACGTCATTGAAGAAGGTGTGCGAGCTTGGTCCGGCGTTGACACCGATGGTGATGACACCGTCGAGTACGACGATGTTCTCGATGACGGCGTTAGCATAGGGGAATGACTGGCCGATGCCTGGGCACTCGCCTGTCTGTCCGTCTTCGCCCTCAGGAGTCTCAGAGGTCTTGGCATAGATGAAGCTTCCTTCGAAGTTAGCCTCGTCGTCGTTCATGCGCTCACCGAAGCCGAGCTTAAGCGTATAGACACCGACAGGAGCGTTGGTGACGGTCTGCTCGACCCTGAAGCTGCTGCCCCAAGTCTGGAACATGCAGTCCTCGGCGATTTCGTTGGTACCTCTTGGCTGTCCCCATCCAACGCTCAGACCAGGACGGCTGTAACCCTCGGGAGTATCCCATCCGGGAACATTGTCGGCAGTGAAGTTGGTGTGGTCTTGCTGCTTGTAGATGTTGGGGTTCTTCACGAAGACGGTCATGTCGTAGGTCGGAGTGAACTCCTCTGCGGTAGCATCATCAATCTGCGTTTCGAAGAGGGTATTGTCAGCATTCTTGAGCTGCTCGTAGAGGATGACCTTGAGTCGCTTCTGGATGCC
This sequence comes from uncultured Prevotellaceae bacterium, assembly GCA_946184125.1. Taxonomy (GTDB): domain Bacteria; phylum Bacteroidota; class Bacteroidia; order Bacteroidales; family Bacteroidaceae; genus Prevotella. The sequence continues at coordinate 5,325 of CAMHEL010000136.1, read as the reverse complement.
CTCGGCGAGTTCATCATCATCGAAGAGTGCGTTGTTGGCGGCGACGATGAGTTCGTCATCCTCAGCAACGCCAAGGCTCTTGAGTGCTTCAGCACCCAGGCGGAGACGCTCGACGAGCACCTTCACGCCAGTGTCGGAAGTCTTCGACTCACCCTCGGTGAAGAGGAGTCCAGTGGTGTTGACGAGGTAGCTGAGCTCATCGATAGCAGCCTGGAGCTCTGCATCGTCCTTGATTTCCTTGATCTTGTAGTCGACGACGACGCTGCTCTCGCCGGTCTCGGGGTCGACGACAGTGCTCTCTTCCTTAGTCACATACTTGATGGCGACATTCTTCAGGTCGGAGTAGAGAGAAGTGTTGGCAAACTTCTTCTCAGCATTGTTGTCGATGATTTCCTGTGCCCTGCGTGGCAGTGGGTCGTAAGTGTCGCAGAGTGCGCGGTGGTCTTTGAGAGCCTGCGAAGCCTCATCGAGCACAGCGGCAGCATCTCTGTAAGCAGAGGGAGCGGTGTAGTTGGGACCTTCGGCCTCATACTTCTCGATGGCAGCCTTCAGAGCGTCGTAAGCAGGACCGTCGAAGCGTGGGTCGGAGTTGGCCTGGAGCGTGCTCTTGGCATTCTCGAGAGCCGTAGCGAGGAGCTGTGTCTCCTCGACGCCGGCGACATTGGGCACGTACCTTACGCGTGGGTTGGCGAGGAGCACCTCGTTGAAGCCACCCTGGTCGCCATTCTCGTTGGTTGCGGGACGCCAGCGGAGTCTGTAGTTTCCGTCAGCCTCGGGGAAGAACTTGCCGTCGAAGCTTGTGGAGCCATTGACAGCAGCGCTTGTGTTACCATTGACATTAGGAGTTGTCCTGACGACGGTCTCATAGACGATTTCGTCGCTCTCGTTGAGGATTTCGAACTTCATGTACGTGCCGTTGTCTTTCCATGCAGCAGCGTTGAAGTGGATGTTGTATCTCTTACCAGCCTTGAGCGGCAGTCTGTAGTCCTCGAAGCCACCATACTCCACATAGTCGCTGCGGAAATAGAGGCCCTTGGTGAAGTCGCCACCAGCTGCAAAGTCGAACATACGTGAGCCAGAGGTGTAGTTGTCGGGAGCCTGACGATACTCCTCTCCAAAGACCACGAGATATCCCTCAGGAATGCTATTTGCAGGTGCAGTAGCAAAATAGTCGGGCAGGATGTCCTCGGGCACGTCGTTCGGGTCGAGGTTGACCTTACCCACGTTGATGGTCCAGATGGAGTCGCCGAAGATGGTGTCATCAAGTCTCAGCTCAGGATAAATCTTGCTGACGCTGATGGTGTATTCACCATCGACGAGGTCGCCCTCAGAAGTACGAACGAGCGTGATTTCCTCAGCGAATCCGGTTGCGGGGTTGACGCTGAGCACCTCGTTGTTGAGTTTAGCCTCGATGGCCTCGCAGTCAACGAGTTTGTCGAATACGACCTTGAACTCCTTGATGCTGTTGGGCAGGTTGAACGAGCCATCCTCGGGGTCAGCCTTCATGATGGTCGGAGTGAAATAAGCATAAGGATAGCCATCGTTGTCCTCCACCTCAGGATTGTACTCAGCAATACCCGTGAAGTTGTTGACGTCGCCGCCAGGTCCGGAGGTATATATGAGGTGGAATGCTGGGTCGGAGGGGTTGGTGAATGTCACCTCAACCTCGTCGCTCTCTGTAGCAGCCTCCTCGAGGAAGACATAGAAGCGTCCGTCCTCAAAGCCCTCGATGGAATAGAGCGCTGCGGGCTGTCCGTTGATTTTCACAGTAGCAGTCCCCTCGGGGAACATGATGCGCTTCTTGCCGCTGTTCTTGACCAGCTCGGAGATGTTGGTGTCGAAGCCGAAGTCGACCTGGATGACATCGTTGCTGAACTCAGCGATGGTTCCATACTTATAGACTTCGAAGCGGATGTTGTCGAAGAAGAAGTCGATGTCGTTTGCCTTGTCCTTTGAGAGGTTGAAAGCGATAGAGTGTAAGAGTCCGCCTGTACCGTTAGGACCTGCCTGCTGTGCAGTGACTTCACCCTCTTTGCTATAGACCTGCCATTCGGTGGTGAAAGCAGGCGAGCCAATCATCTCGTAGTGGATGTAGTCGCTGGGGTCGGCATGAGCCTGTGTGTCGGCCGTGCCATCCATGCTTGCGCGATAGGCGAATGAGACACGATACTTGGTACCCTCGGGGAGGATTTCGGGCAGGTTGATCCAGAACTGAGCGTCCCAGTCCTGAGCGGCACCTGCAGCAGAGTGCACCATGATACCACGGCTCTCGTCGACGCCAACGCCATCGGTGATGACCGACGGTTCGGGAGCGCCAGCGTTCTCCTTGGAATAGAAGCAGCTGACATCGTCGCCCTCGAGGTCACCATTGGTGATGAGGTCGACCCAGCCCACCTGCTGTGCCTTGCCCTGCTTGACCAGCACCATGTTTGTGACGGTGAGGTTGGCCCAGTTGGCACCCTTGATGGCGTGGAGGTGAGCAAAGCCCTTGTCCTTGGTCATCTGCTTGAGGTCGACGATGTAGTCTTCGCCGTCCTTTGTGAAATAGCGGTCAGACCATCCGTTTTTGGGGTACTCGAGAAGGTTTGACTCAGCCTCGTTCTCGCTGTACTGTCCCTCAGAGACGGTGCGGTTGAAGAGGAATCGAGGTGTTCCCTCGGTACATGTAACGATGAGCTTTGAATATAGCGACAGGTCGGCATAGTTGATCACCGAAGCGTCGCCATAGACTTGGCCAGTGCTCTCATTGAGCACAAAAATACAATCAGCGGGGCCGGTTTTCTGTGCATCGGCTCCCCAGCCGTCCCATGCGAAGAAGAGGTCCGTTGTCAGCGGCACCGTCTCATCGGCATTGGCGTTCATTGCTCCCAGCACACATAGTGTCAGGGCAAACAAGAGTTTGTAAATCTTTTGCATAAAACAATGAAATTGGTTAGTAAATAAGGGATTAATGAAAAAAAATGATTTCGATATGTTTTGGTGTTCACCGGCAGTGTCACCATTTCTGGGCACTGCCGGTGATTGGTGTTATGGCAGTGGGAGGAACCAGTTTCTCTGCTCCATGAGCAGTCCTCTGAGTCCCTCGTCGGGTGCGCCATTCCGTCTTGCGATGGGATTGGCAAGATAGGCGGGGTCGCCACGCCTGAGCGCTACGCGCATGAGGTCGTAGAAGCGGTAGCCCTCGAAGGCACCCTCGAGCGCCATCTCGTCGATAATCATATCCTCGACGAGCGGTATCTGGTAGCTGATGGTGTCCTGACGCGAGGCGAGCGCATTGGCTGGCATAGGCAGCACATAGGTACCGTTGATTTGGGAGTCGCCGGAGCCCATTGAATGTATGCCGATGACGGTCTCACGTGTGAAGATGTTGCTGTCGAAAGAGATGAGGTCGCCGGCAGTGACTCGCTCAACGCTGTCGACATAAGCGATGGCATTCTCGGCACAAAGTCCGTTTTTGAGGATGGTGAAAGCCGACTGTGGGAATCCGGCGCGGTTGAGCGCCTCGGCATATCGCAGGTAAATCATGTTGAGCCTGTACATGGGCACCCACCGTGTGGTGATTTTCCTGATGTCCTGGCGTAAGGACGAGAGTTCGGAGTACTCATCCTGAGCGCCTCTCGACGACTGGCTGAAATTGGAGTAGAGCCTGAGATCTCCAGCCATGATATCGCGCATCAGCCCCTCTTTGGGCACGTAGATGGTGTCGGAGCCTGCATCGTTCTTGAACTCGAGGCAGTAAGTCTGTGCCGCCGAGAGGTTGAGCATCGATGCTGAAGGCGTGACCTGGAAGAAGTAGTTGTTGTCGCGTGTGGAGTTGAACACATTTCCGAGGTCGCTGACCACGCCGTCGAAGACGCGGTTCTCCATGGGTATGTAGCTGATGGTCTCTCGCGTATTGGTCACGTCGTAGCCTGTCCGTGGTGTGGACATGTTGAACTCGGTGACATCGGTTGGCCATGTCGACCGTGCCGATACGTTCATGGTCATGGGGTTGTTCTTGTCGTTCAGGTAGTCATGATACCATGCAGCAGCCTCCTGGTATCGCCCTGCCCAGAGGCAGAGGTCGCCCAGAAGAGCCCTGATGGGCACGAAGAAGAACCGTGAATCCTCGTTCATGATGTTGCCATATCGTGGCATTTCGGTCATGGCGTAGGGCTTGAGGTCGTCGATGAAATAATTGCAGATGGCCTGAATGCCGACCCTTTCTTTGCTCATCTCTTCGCGTGCAGCCTGCTCGGTCATGACGGGCTCGACGACGAGGGGCACCTGCCCGTAAGCGAGTGCGAGCTGCAGGTAGGTCCATGCCCTGTAGGCCTTGACAGCGGCGAACTCGGGTAGGAAGATGTTGCGTCCCCTTCGCTGCATGGCTGTATCGACATGAGCGATGAAGTAGTTGCAGTTATTGATGACGGCATAGTAGTCGCTTACCTGATTGTACTTGTTGTCGGCGAGTTGGTCGAATGCAGCCAGGCGTTTGAGGTCGGCTGAAGCAGCGTCGGTGGTGGTGACGAGGTCTCCCCTCACCTCTCCGAGCACCACGAGTCTGTCGGCGATGAGCTGCATCTTTCCGATGATTCCCATGACGCTATAAACGGAGTCGGTGGGATGGTCGAGCGTGTTGTCTTTCTCGAACTCAACGAGCTCAGAGTCGGTTTCCAGCATATCTGCGCATCCGATGAGTGCGCCAGAGAAGCAGATGGCGAAAACGAATTGATAGATGTATTTCATGTGGCAGACAGTTTAGAGGTTGATATTTACACCGATGGAGAAAGACCTACCCGGTGCGACTTGTCCGGCGTCGATGCCCTGTGAGAGAATGCTGCCAGGCAGAGCGCGGTCGGGGTCGCATCCCAAGTAGTGTGTGATGGTGAAGAGATTGGAAGCAGAGCCCCAGAAAGTGATGCCCTGCAGATAGGTGCTGATGATGGGCAGGTGGTAGCTGAGAGTGACATTGCTCAGTCGCAGGTAGCTTCCATCCTCAATCCATCTGTCGCTGAAGCGTGCGTTGCCCATGGGGTCGGCATAGGTTACCCTTGGGATGTCGGTGACCTGTCCGTCGGCGTTCCATCTGCGCTGCATGGCAGTGGTCTGGTTCATGAACATGTTTCCGCCCTCGAGCAGTGAGCGCTGGTAGTTGTAGACATCGTTGCCCAGTGAGTAGTTGAAGAAAGCCGAGAGTGTGAGGCGTTTCCAGGTGAAGTTGGTGAAGATATTGCCATAGACATCGGGGTTGGGGTCTCCGATGACGCATCTGTCGGCCTCATTGATGACATGGTTGTTGTCGGTGTCGGCAAAGCGCATGTCACCTGCCTGGAAGAAGTTGTG
>CAMHEL010000135.1 GCA_946184125.1 uncultured Prevotellaceae bacterium | reverse complement strand
GGGGCATCATCCACCAGATAGCAGAAAACGGATACATCTTCGGCACGCTCAATGAATCGTTCCCCGCCGACACGCTCACCGATACTGATAATTTCATCAGCCTGCTGTTCTATTACGGCATGCTCACCATCGGCGATGCGGAAGGCGCCCTGCTGAAACTCATCATCCCCAACAACAACGTGCGCCGTCAATACTACGACTGGCTGATGAAGGAATATCAGAATATCGCCAAGGTGGATGTCGCACTGTTGAACAAAGTCTATGCCGATGCCGCCCTCAACGGTCAGTGGCGGCCGATGCTTGAGGAGATTGCCCGTGCCTACCACGACACCACGAGCGTGCGGCAGTTGATGGAGGGCGAGCGCAACGTCCAGGGCTTCATGAACGCGTACCTCTCGCTCAACCCCTACTACCTGCTGGCTCCCGAGGTGGAGCTGAACCACGGCTACTGCGACTTCTTCCTCATGCCCGACTTCCTCCGCTACCCGATGGTGCGCCACAGCTACATCGTCGAACTGAAATACCTCAAGGTGGACGCCACACCGGCGGAGGCGGAGCGGCAATGGCAGGAAGCGGAGGAGCAGATACGCCGCTACGCCGAGGGGCCGCGCGTGCGACAGCTCATCGGCGACACCCCGCTCCACCTGCTCATCCTGCAGTTCCGCGGCTACGACATGGAGCGGATGGGAGAGGTGAGGCTTTAGAGGCTTTACCGCATTTGACCTAAATCAAATAAAACAGGCTTTTCGCGAAAAAAGCCAAGGAAACGTTGTGTGCGCACACAGAAATGCTTACCTTTGCATCGGTGTTCGTGAGAATGCTTTTTTCATTAGGTTAGTAGTTTGATAGATTTTAAGGTAAAGATTATGTTATTAGATTTCGAAACAGCGGCCATGCTGGTTGAAGTCGTCATTGCGACTATCCTAAGCGTTATTGCTCTGGTGAAGACCAACATCCGCTGAGTTGTTTTCAGGAGGCCGGTATGAGTGATCATGTCGTCCTCTTTTTTATGCCCAAATATTAAAAATTCTTCAATAAATCAATAAATTACATAATAAACTGCCAAAAACACGTTTTATTTGAGGAATTTAGATTAATTTTGCACCCAATAATGGCCATTGTGCCCCTTTCACACCAATCGTGCATGCTTAGCGCAGGCCGAAGGAGTGTGCGCTATCAACCCAATAAAAATAAATCAATGAGAAGATTTCTGCTTGCCTGTTGCGTCATGCTGTCGGTCTCCATCATCTTCACCTCATGCCTTGGCGACGACGATGTTCAGACCACATATCCCAGCGATGCCGCCATCAGCGGGTTCACCCTCGGGACGCTGAAACGCACCTTCACCACCAAGAGTTCAACGGGTGCGGACAGCACCTACAACGGCGTCTACACAGCAAACGCATACAAATTCTTTATCGACCAAATCAACCACCAGATTTACAACCCCGATTCGCTGCCCTACGGCACCGACGTGGCACATGTGGTGTGCAACATCACCAGCAGAAACTCGGGCATCATCACCATCAAGAGCCTGACGAGCGACTCCCTGTTCTATTACAACAGCTCCGACAGCATCGACTTCACCTCGCCACGCACACTGGTCGTCAGGTCGCTCGACGGGCGCTGCACGGCCACATACACCGCAACCATCAACGTGCACAAGGAGAAGGAAAGCACCTTCAAATGGACCCGCATGCACGACCAGTTGCCATTCGCCAATGCACAACAGCTGAAAGCTTTCGCACACAACGACCGCATCATCGTCTTCGCCAGCGAGGGCGGTGAGTGCAACGTCCATTCCTGCGAGATGGGCGACGACCCACAGTGGGCCACCTCCGTCAACAGCACAGCACTGCCTGCCGAGGCCTGTAGGAATGCCGTCGTCATGGGTGAATACATCTACACCTTAGCGGGAGGATACATCATGCGCACCACCACAGGCAGCGTGTGGGAGCAGAGCATCCCCGTACCGGTGACACAGCTGGTGGCTGCCGATACCAACACCCTCTACGCCCTCTCGCCCGACCGCACACTCATGTACTCCACCGACGGCGGCTACAACTGGACGCCCGACCTTCTCGACAGCGGCACCGAACTGCTGCCCACAAGCGAGCTGTCGACCTGCCTGATTCCCTCACGCATCAACCCGTCAATCAGCAGCATCGTGCTCGTCGGCAACCGCAGCGTGTCGGAGTTTGACGCTGACCTCAGGGCACATGTGTGGACGAAGCTCACCGGCGACTCACACAACGAGCCATGGATGTATGTCAACACCGACCAAATCGAGTTCGCCCTCCCCAGGCTCTCATCGCTCACCGCAGTGCCCTTCGGTGGCGGGCTCATCGCAGCCGGAGGCCTCGGGCTCGGCGACTGCAACGTCCCGGGATTCAGCCATTTCTATTACAGCGGCGATGGCGGCATCTACTGGACAGCGAGCGACAAATACACCATGCCCGAAGGCATTGAGTGCAACAACGTCTTCACCATGACAGCCGACGACGAGGGCTACCTGTGGCTCATCTGCGGCGGTTCAGGACAAGTGTGGCGTGGGAAGATGGTCGGCATCGACCCTGAACGCCCGTATGTGATTACCGAGTGACAACAGCCAGCACCATGCGAAAGGCACTTGCCGTCATCCTACTCTTTGCCACTGCCGCCCTGCATGCCCAGGGCGACGTGGAATACCGCATGGAGATAGGCGGAGGCCTCGGGCTCATGTCATACACCGGCGACTTCAGCGACGGAGTCTTCGCCAACCCAGCACCAATGGCCTCGGTACTCATCAGGCGCGTCATCAATCCCTACCACGGGTTCAGGCTCAACCTCTCCGTGGGCACCCTCAAAGGCTCTTCTGCCGACGTGAAGACCTACTATCCCGACATGGCAGATAAGCCCTACGAATTCAGCAACACCATGGCCGACCTCTCGGCCACCTATGAATACAACTTCTGGCCTTACGGCACCGGCCGGGACTACCGAGGAGCGAAGCGGCTCTCGCCATTCATCTTCCTCGGCCTCGGAGCAACATTCGCCAAAGGCGACAAAAACGTCTTCACCGCAAGCCTTCCCATCGGCTTCGGCGTGAAATACAAGTTGGCCGACCGTCTCAACCTCGGCGTGGAATGGGGAGCCCATTTCTCGCTGAGCGACAAGCTCGACGGAGCGCCCGACCCCTATCATATCGAGAGCAGCGGCATCTTCAAGAACACCGACTGCTTCACGGCCATACAGGCAACCATCACTTACAGCTTCATGGCCAAATGTAGAACCTGTCATAACGAGGATGAATAACTTGGACTTAAACCGCATCCCACAGCACATTGCCATCATCATGGACGGCAACGGGAGATGGGCACTGGAGCAAGGGAAACCCCGGAGCTTCGGCCATCAGGCCGGTGTCGATGCCGTCAGACGCATCACATCGGAGTGCACACGCCTTGGCGTGAAGTTTCTCACACTATACACCTTCTCGACAGAGAACTGGAACAGACCCATCGACGAAATAGCGTCGCTCATGAGCCTCGTCCTCTCATCACTCGAGGATGAAATCTTCATGAAAAACAACGTGCGCTTCCGCGTCATCGGAGAAATAGAGAGGCTGCCACAGGATGTGCGCGACAAACTCCAGGAAACGATGGACCACACCGCGCACAACACCGCCATGCAGATGGTGGTGGCACTCAGCTACTCGTCGAGGTGGGAAATCACCCGGGCCACCAAACTCATCGCCGAGAAAGTGAAAGCCGGCGAACTGAGTACCGACGACATCGACGAGCAGCTCATCAGCCAGCACCTGGTGACCAATTTCATGCCCGACCCCGACCTGCTCATCCGCACGGGAGCCGAGGTGCGCGTGTCGAACTACCTGCTGTGGCAGATTGCCTATGCCGAACTCTACTTCTGCGACACCTACTGGCCCGACTTCATGGAGGAGGACCTGCACGAGGCCATCAGGTGCTACCAGCAGAGGCAGAGACGATTTGGGAAAACAGAGGCACAGGTGGAAGACGGGGAAAACTCATCAACAACAGGAGAAAAGAAATGACATCTATAAGGACTATACTCGCGCTCATCACACTCACGGCAGCCATGTCTGCACAAGGACAGGAGAAAATCGTCAACCCCGACATCTCCTACGCCGGCACGCCACGCTCGTATATCGTGGGCGCCATCAACGTCTCGGGGGTGGAAGAGTACGAGGACTTCATGCTCAGAGGCATCTCCGGACTCGCTGTGGGCCAGACCGTCACAGTGCCCGGCAACGACATCACTGATGCCGTGAAGAAATACTGGCGCCACGGACTATTCTCGAACGTCGCCATCGCAGCCGATTCCATTGTCGGCGACAGCATCTACCTGCACATCAACCTCAGTGTCAGGCCAAGGGTGTCGACCATCAACTACATCGGACTCAAGAAGTCGGAAAAGGAAGACATGGAGGCCAAGCTCGGTCTGCTCAAAGGAGGACCACTCACCCCCAATGTCATCGACAGGGCACGCATCCTGGCCAAGAAATACTTCGATGACAAAGGATACAAGAACGCCGAGGTCAACATCACCCAGCGCGACGACGTGGCCAACAAGAACCAGGTCATACTTGACGTGGAGGTCGACAAGAAAGAGAAGATGCGCGTGCACGAAATCATCATCGAGGGAAACGAGAAACTCTCCGACAGGAAAATCAAGGGTGGCTTGTTCAGAAAAGGAGCCTTGTCGAAAACACACGAGGCCAACAAGCTCTCCACCTTCCTCAAGTCGAAGAAATTCACGCCCGAGCGGTGGAAAGAGGACAAGCAGAAACTCATCGACAAATACAATGAGTATGGCTACCGCGACGCCATCATCGTCAGCGACAGCGTTTGGAACTATGACGACAAGCATGTCAACGTCTATGTGAAGGTGGATGAAGGCATCAAATACTACATCCGCAACATCACCTGGGTAGGCAACACCGTCTATTCCACCGACTACCTCAGTGAAGTGCTCGGCATGAAGAAGGGCGACGTGTACAACCAGAAACTCATGGACAAGCGCCTCTCGGAGGACGAAGACGCCGTGGGCAACAACTACTGGAACAATGGTTACCTCTTCTACCGCCTTGACCCCACCGACGTCAACATCGTGGGCGACTCCATCGACGTGGAGATGCGCATCCAGGAGGGCACACAGGCACATATCAACCATGTGCGCATCAACGGCAATGACCGCCTGTATGAGAATGTCGTCAGACGCGAGCTGCGCACCAAGCCCGGCGACCTCTTCTCGAAAGACGCACTCACCCGCTCCGCACGCGAACTCGCATCCATGGGGCACTTCGACCCCGAGAAAATCGACCCCAAGGTGGAGCCCAACTATGAGGACGGCACGGTGGACATCAACTGGAACCTCGAGCAGAAGTCGAACGACCAGATCGAGTTCTCACTCGGATGGGGACAGACCGGCGTCATCGGCCGCGTGGGACTGAAACTCAACAACTTCTCCATGCGCAACCTGTTCAACAAGAACAAGGAGCACCGCGGCATCCTGCCCATCGGCGACGGCGAGGTGCTCTCCATCGGCGCACAGACCAACGGACGGTACTACCAGTCGTACAACGCATCATACTCCACTCAGTGGTTCGGCGGGAAAAGACCCATACAGTTCAATATCGGAGCATTCTTCTCGAAACAGACCGACATCTCGAGCAATTACTACAACTCCGCCTACCGTTACAGCTACTACAACTACCTCTATGGCGGTTACGGCAGCAACTACTACAACAACTACGAGAGCTATTACGACCCCGACAAATACGTGGAGCTCCTCGGAGCATCCATTGGCTGGGGAAAGCGCCTCCGCTGGCCCGACGACTACTTCACCCTCTCGATGTCGCTCGGCTTCACCCGCTATATGCTGAAGAACTGGAACTACTTCCTGGTGACAACGGGTAACTGCAACAACCTCAACTTCAACATCTCGCTGAGCCGTATCTCGACCGACAACCAGCTCTTCCCCCGCAAGGGCTCCGAGTTCTCGCTCTCACTCTCAATCACACCACCATGGTCGAGATGGGACAACAAAGACTACCAGAACCTTGCCACCGACTACCGCTCGGCCACATACACCAAAGAGCAGCAGGAGAAATACAGATGGGTGGAGTATCATAAGTGGAAATTCCGCTCGCGCACCTTCACCGCCCTTACGGGAGGCACCAAGTGCCTCGTGCTGATGACACGTGTGGAGATGGGTATTCTCGGTTACTACAACAAATACAAGAAATCGCCATTCGAAACATTCTATGTGGGTGGCGACGGCATGAGCGGCTACTCAACCGGCTATGCCGAGGAAACCATCGGACTACGAGGATATGAGAACGGCTCACTTACCCCCTCGGGCGCACCGGGCTATGCCTACGACCGCCTGTCGCTCGAACTGCGCTATCCCTTCCTCCTGGGCAACACCACCATCTATGGCCTCACCTTCCTCGAGGCAGGTAACGCATGGAACGACCCGAAGAAGTTCAACCCATTCAGCATGAAACGCTCGGCAGGAGCCGGTGTGCGTATCTTCCTCCCCATGGTCGGACTGATGGGTATCGACTGGGCATACGGATTCGACAAGGTGTGGGGCTCGAAAGGTGGCTCGCACTTCCACTTCATCCTCGGACAGGAGTTCTAAGACGATAGACTTTAGACGCTAGACTTTAGACTTTAGACGCTAGACGCTAGACTTTAGACACTAGTATTAGTCGGCCCGAAGCCATCAGTGCTATTGTCTAAACTCCTAAACTCCGAAACTCCTAAACTCCCTTAAAAAAACTCCGAAACTCCGAAACTCCATAAAAAAAACTCCGAAACTCCCTTAAAAAAACTCTCGAAATAAGCTTTAGTTAAAAACAGACAAAGATATGAGAAAAGTAATCATGATGAGCCTGATGGCGCTGATGGCGCTGACGGCAAGCGCGCAGAAATTCGCGCTGATAGACATGGATTATATCCTAAAGAACATACCCGCTTACGAGCGTGCCAACGAGCAGCTCAATCAGGTGTCGAAGAAATGGCAGGCTGAAGTGGAGGCCCTCAATACCGAGGCTGCTACGATGTACAAGAACTACCAGAACGAGGTGGTCTTCCTCTCGCAGGAACAGAAGAAAAAGCGCCAGGAGGACATCATGAAGAAGGAGAAGGACGCCAGCGACCTCAAGCGCAAGTACTTCGGGCCAGAGGGTGAACTCTTCAAGAAGCGTGAGAGCCTCATGAGCCCCATTCAGGAGGAAATCTACACTGCCGTGAAAGACATCTCCGAACTGAGAGGGTATTCCCTCGTCCTCGACCGCGCCAGCGACGGAGGCATCATCTTCGGCTCCCCCAAAATAGATATCAGCAACGAGGTGCTCGAGAAACTCGGCTACTCTGTCAACTGACATGTGAATAGAAAGACAATATTTTAATTTAAACACAATCCATTCTAAAAAATGAAAAAAGTAATCCTTATGTTGATGTTGTTCGCTCCTCTGGCTACTTTCGCCCAGAAGTTCGGACACGTAGACACACAGTCCATCATCCAGTCGCTGCCCGATTTCAGCCGCGCCAATGGCGAGATTGAGGCTATCGGCAAACAGTATGAGAACGACCTGAAGGCTTCTCAGGACGAGTTTCAGCGCCAGGCTGAAGACTACGAAAAGAAGAAAAGTTCGATGAACGCCACCCAGCAGCAAGAGCAGGAGGCCAAACTGCAGGAAATGTACACCCGCATCCAGCAGCAGGCCCAGCAGAACCAGCAGGATTTCCAGAAGGCCCAGCAGGAGAAGCTGCAGCCCATCCTCAACAAGGTTCGCCAAGCCATCGAGACTGTCGGCAAGACCGGTGGATACGTCTATGTGATGGAGACTGGCAGCGTGCTGTATATCAACGACACCATCAGCAAGGACCTCACCTCGGAGGTGAAGGCTCAGCTGGCTAAAATGAAATAAGCACAACCTTACGGCACCCGATGATGAGAAGATACTGCGTGATGCTACTGCTTGCACTGCCGATGGCTGTCATGGCACAGATGAAGTTTGGCTTCTTCAGCTATGACGAGGCTTTGCAGTCCATGCCCGAGTATGCTCTCGTGCAGGCTAACCTCAAGGACCTCCGCTCGAAGTATGATGCCGAGACACGGCGTGCCGAAGAGGAATTCAACCGTAAGTACGAGGAGTTTCTCGATGGTCAGAGCGACTTCGCGCCCACCATCCTGCAGAAGCGGCAGACAGAACTTCAGGAACTGCTGAAGAGCAATGTGGCTTTCAAGGCCGAGAGCATGAAACTGCTGAAGCAGGCCGAGGAAGAGGCTTTCGCACCTCTCCATGAGAAATTGAGAAAGGTGCTCTCCACCATCGGTTCGGAGCATGGATATGCCTTCATCCTCAACACTGACGGCAATGCCTGCCCCTATATCGACCCCGAAATGGGCGAGGATGTGTCGGCGACAGTAAAGGAGGCACTCCGATGACAGCACTGCCGCAGTTGCCAGGACCTATCGGTGTGTTCGACTCAGGATATGGTGGGCTCACCATCCTGCAAGCCATACGCCAGCAGCTGCCCTGCTACGACTATATCTACTTAGGCGACAACGCGCGTGCCCCCTACGGCACCCGTTCGTTCGATGTCGTCTATGAATGTACTCGCCAGGCGGTGGTCAAGCTTTTCCAGCTTGGCTGCCACTTGGTGATTCTTGGCTGCAACACGGCATCGGCGAAAGCACTGCGCACCATCCAGCAGAATGACTTGCCACTACTCGACCCCCAGCGCCGCGTATTGGGCATCATCATCCCCACCGCCGAGGTGGTGGGCTCTATCACCCACAGCCGCCATGTGGGCATACTCGCCACCGAGGGCACCATACGCAGCCGGAGCTATGAACTGGAAATCGCGAAACGGTATCCCGACATCGTCGTCACCGGCCAGGCTTGCCCGATGTGGGTGCCTCTGGTGGAGTACAACGAGACCAACAATGCTGGCACGCATTTCTTCGTGGAGAAAAGCATCCACCAGCTCCTAATGAAGGACATGGACATCGATACCATCATCCTCGGATGCACCCACTACCCCATTCTCATGCCTGTCATCAAATGGCATGTCCCGAAAAGGGTGCAAGTGGTGTGCCAAGGCGACTTCGTGGCATCGAGCCTTTGCGACTACCTCTCGAGGCACTCCGACATGGAGGCGCGTTGCAGCCGCGGGGCCTCGGTGCGCTATCTCACCACGGAGAACCCGGAAAAATTCTCTGAGAGCGCCAAGCTCTTCCTCAGCCAAGACATCGAGGTGGAGCATGTGGTTCTTTAGGCGGCACGACAACGCGAACAACCCACTTCCTTTCCATGAGAGTCATCCACGTCAATGATACGACAGCGTTCCCACCGAAGCCCTGCGTGGCCACGGTGGGTTTCTTCGATGGTGTCCACTTAGGGCATCAGCACCTCATCGCGCAGGTTGCCGAGATAGCCCGCCAGAGGGGGCTCGAAACCACTGTGGTGACGTTCGACCGCCACCCCCGCCAGGTCGTCGACACCTCCTTCATGCCTGAGCTGCTCACCACCTGCGAGGAGAAGACGGTGCTCCTGGCCAAGACGGGCATCGACTGTTGCGCCGTGCTGCATTTCACTCCGGCGATGGCTGCACTCACGGCACGCGAGTTCATGGAGCATGTGCTGCGCGACCGCCTTGGCGTAAAGGTGCTGGTGACGGGCTACGACAACCGCTTTGGCTGTGGACGCGCCGAGGGCTTCGACGATTATGTGCGCCATGGCGCATCAATGGGCATGGAAGTGATGCTGGGAACGCCATTGGCCATCGGCAGCCTGACGGTGAGCAGTTCGGTCATACGCCGCCAGCTGCATGAGGGCGACGTGGAGACCGCCGCACGCTGCCTGGGCAGAGACTACGCACTGACCGGCCGTGTGGTAAAAGGACGGCAACAGGGGCGCCAACTGGGGTTCCCCACAGCCAATATCGACGTGGACGATGCCGCCAAGGTGCTCCCTGCGCCAGGGGTCTACACCACCCGTGTGCGCGTGGAGGGGAGCATGGAGATGAAGCGTGCCGTGATGAACATCGGCAGCCATCCCACTTTCGATGACGGTACGCAGTCGGTCGAGGCCCATATCATCAATTTTGAGGGCGACCTCTACGGCCTTCGCGTGGTGGCCACGTTGAGTCACCGCCTTCGCGAGGAGCACCGCTTCGCCTCCACAGGCCTCCTGGTAGCACAGATGCGGAAGGATGTGAAAGCCGCCAACGAGTGGTTTGACTCAGAGGTGGACTCATCATCTGAGACATCAGACCGTTAGCCGCGCGACAGCAGCCTCACAACACAGACCCATAGAACAGACCTATAGATTATCATACGCTCTAATTTACGATTATGAGAAAAAAGTATTTGGACGTTTTCTTCTATCTCGTCTTCTTTTTAACCTTGCAGTTTGTGATATCCATGCTGGTAAGCATCATCCTGGGCTTCTTTCAAGGTCAGGGACTGAATGAAATCCTGAATGGTCTCACCAACAGCAACTACACTCTCTCCACGAAGGTGGTCGTCATTACACAAGTGGCGTCGGGGATACTCACAATAATATTTTTCCTCGCATTTGGCTGGTGCCGTGTGTCGCCTTCCTATCTGAAGACATGGCCCTTCGCCGTGCTCTTCTGGGTCACCGTGGCCAGTTTAGGCACCATCATTCCCTCGGAAGTGTTCCTCGAATTAGTGCCTCTTCCCGATGTTTCCAACGGAACGATGAAAGAATTGCTGGTCAGTCGCTGGGGCTTCCTTGCCATCTGCATCTTCGCCCCTGTGGTCGAGGAGATTGTCTTCCGGGGTGCCGTACTGCGCTGCCTGCTCAAGGGTGCGGGACGGCCATGGGTAGCCATTGCAGTGTCGGCGCTGCTCTTTGCCCTGGTTCACTTCAATCCTGCACAGATGCCCCATGCCTTCTGCGTAGGACTGATACTCGGATGGATGTACTACCGCACCAGCAGCCTCATTCCTGGCATCATGATGCACTGGGTCAATAATACGGTGGCCTATGTGACCTGCAACCTGTATCCCCAGACGGTGGACAGCAGTGTAACCGACCTCATGGGGGGCAGCACTGCGAAAGTGGCTCTCGCCGTGGTTTTCTCGCTGATGCTCTTCTTCCCAGCCCTCTTCCAACTCAACATGAGGCTTAAGAAGGCTGCGTGAACCTTATTTATACATTTCGGCCGAAAGGGTGTTTTCCCCAATTCTTTAGGGAAAACACCCTTTCGCTTTAGGAATAATCCCTTCTTTTTCCTTGTTTTTCGCCTTACCTTTGCAGCAGATAAAAGAAAGAATTATTTCAAACCATATAAAAGCATTACGACTATGAAGAAGATGTTATTCACGGCAATGATGATGACGATAGCCATCTCTGCCACCGCAATGAGCTACAATGCAGCCCGCAACGAGGCTCTCTTCCTCTCGGACAAGATGGCTCACGAGCTCGGACTGACAGACGCTCAATATGAGACCGTATATGAAATCAACCTCGACTACCTGCTCAATGTCGACAGCCGCTCCGACGTTTTCGGCCACTGGTGGGATATCCGCAACCGCGACCTGCGCATTGTGCTCAGCCCCTGGCAGTACGACCGCTACATAGCCAGCACCTGGTTCTATCGTCCTCTCTCCTGGACGGCTGCCGGCTGGACATTCCCCATCTACAGCCGCTACGCCATGGGCCGTATGTTCAAGCATCGTCCCGCTGTCTATGTGACCTTCCGCGGCGGGCACAGCCACAGGGGCGCCAGCTTCTATGCCAGACACCACTTCGACAGGCCGCTTCCTCCTCATGGCCATGGAAATGCCGGTCATCACGGAAACTGGACCCACAATGGCAACCGCCCTCCTGTAGGACACGTCGGTCATAATCCCTCGATGGGCCACAGCCCCAGGCACGCAGGCCACATGGGCAACAGACCTCATGGCCATTTCGGTGGACGCAGATGACGCCATACCTTCTATATATACAGCATGGGAAACCATGATGCACTGATAACCCCCACATCCTCTGCTATTGAGGGTGTGGGGGATTTTATTGGATTCAGATGGGTGGGTCGACTTGCCAAAGCAGCAAATCCTCACCGGAGGGTGTGACACTCCCGCAGGTCCATCACCATTTCAGTTCTTCCTGAAGGATTGTGCCGTCGGCCATGGGGCTGTCGGCCTCGGTGAAGGCATTGGCCTTGTACTGGATGCAGAGCATC
>CAMHEL010000134.1 GCA_946184125.1 uncultured Prevotellaceae bacterium | reverse complement strand
AATATCTTCCAGCGTGCCCTTCTGTCCGTTGAGGCTGATGGTGAATTTGCCTCGGTTTGCACCAGAAAGAACCGGATCCTTGGCGGGGTAAAGCAATGCCACTCTGTCGCCGGTTTTACAGTTCACCGAACCTTGAAACATCGAAGTGCTGGAAGAGGATGCTGCAGTCAGTTTCCCGTAATCCATAGTCACTTGGCTGAATGAACTCACATTGAAGAATGTGGCTATATCATCCTTGGTCCATGAGGCATCCAACGACGATGAGTTGTCGGTAATCATAACCCTCTTGGATGTGGGTGCGTCTTTAGTGACAGGCACTTCAGCAATAGTCAGTTGGCGCAGTTTTCTGTCGTTGCTGTTTTCCACCAGTTCATCATCGTCGGAAGAACAGGCTGCCAATGCCATGCCTGATAATAAGAGTAAAAGAAAAACAGTATGCTTCATAGTTCCTTGTCTTTAAGGTATCAGTTCCATAATGATTCTTGTGAAAAACCATCGCTGTCATCATCGTCATCATCAGACGACTGATAGCCAGAAATGGTAGCATTGATGCCATCTTCGTTGCTCCCCGCGAGCAGAGGTCTGTCCATTTTCAAGGGCACAACCTCTATCATAGGCTTTGTGTAATATCTTTTCATCTTGTTATACCTAACCTGAATATTTCATACTAAAATAAAAAATGTGAGGTTTTTTAACGCTAATCCTTTGGTAATCAGAGGAAAAAGTGTTACTTTTGTAGTGCAAAATCCAAAATAAACCTCACATGCGCAAAATTAGTCATTTTCCAGTTAGCAACCAAGAAAATTCAGAGAAATTTCACTTTTTCGCAACAAATAATACCGTTTCATCAGTTGTAGTGGGGCGGGAAACTTCAGTTATCTATTCCAAATATTCGCTGAATAGGCCCCAATGGTATCGGTCCGAACTTATTCGTAGGCCATCTTGCTTGTCAAATGCCGAATCACCATCCACACAAAATGCACATAGAGTTTGAGCGATAATTATTGTAAATTTCTTGGTATTTCACGGCAATCAACAAATATCCGTCAAAAAGTGCCTATTCTCTTTGCTCTTATGCGATTTTTTGTTATTTTTGCCCTGTTAAAAAACATTCAACCTACCTTACCATTTTTTGAACATGCGAAAACTTCTTGCTTGCCTCATGCTGATGACGGCTCTTTGTATCTCGGCCGCCGACATCCCCCGTCCACGCATCCTCCTTGGAGGGGAATGGCGCTTCGCCCTCGACCCCTCGGCAACGCTGCATGCCGGCAGTCCCTTTGCCGACAAGGTGTCGCTGCCAGGCACCACCGACACCAACAAAAAAGGCAGCGCGCCGACGAATACCAGCGAGACGACTCATCTCACTCGCTTGCACAGTTATGTGGGCAAGGCTTGGTACAGCCGCGAGGTGGACATCCCGCAGAGTTGGGACGGCCAGCGCATCGGTATGGTGCTCGAGCGCACCAAACCCTCTGTGCTGTATGTCGATGGCGTGAAGGCAGGTGAATGCGACGATATCTGTACGCCCCAGTGCTACGACCTGACCGACATTCTGCGGCCAGGCCACCACACGCTCACCCTGATGATTGACAACGGCGAGAGCGTGCCGCCCCAACTGCTGAGCAATTCGCATGCCTACACCGAGGACACGCAGACCAACTGGAATGGTGTGATAGGCGAGATGTATCTGGAAGCGGCACCGAAAGACGGCCTTGCACGCCTGGAAGTGGCAGCCGATGCCAACACACGCCAAGTGGAAGTCAAGGTGTGGCTGAACGGGAAACCGAAGAAAGACACCCACCTGAGGGTGGACGTGACACCCCTGCACGACAATGGCACCCTCGTCACCCAGGACTTTTGGGTTGGCCGCAACCTGCAGATAGGCAGCGACGGATGCTGCCGGCTCGTCGTCGACATGAAAGACGCCGTGCTGTGGGACGAGCACCATCCCTCTGCACGCTATGCGATGGAAGTGACCCTCGACAGCAAAGACGCCCTGTCCACCACCTTCGGTTTCATCGATTTCCGCGTGAACGACCATCATTTCATGGCCAATGGCAAAGAGGTGTTCCTCCGTGGCAAGCACGATGCCTGTGTGTTCCCCCTTAATGCCCATGTGCCGATGACCACCAGCGAATGGTTGGACTATCTCAAGGTCAACCGCGAGTATGGCATCAACCATATCCGTTTCCACTCCTGGTGCCCACCCGAGGCTGCCTTCGAGGCTGCCGACCAATTGGGCATCTACTTGCAGCCCGAACTGCCTTTCTGGGGCGATTTCAAGCAAGACGACCAGCGGCTGATGACCTTCCTCCACAAGGAGGGTGAGCATATCCTCCGCACCTACGGCCATCACCCCTCGTTCGTCATGTTCGCCCTGGGCAACGAACTTTGGGGCTCTATCGATAAAATGGCGGAGTTCGTGGGCGATTTCCGGCAGATGGCACCACAGAAACTGTTCACCTTCGGTTCCAACTACTACCTGGGCTACCAAGGGGTGAAACCTGGGATGGACTATTTCACCACCTGCCGCGTGGGAGGCGAGAAATGGGGCGAGTTCGACACCCACACACGTGGCTCGTTCTCCTTCGCCGACACCTACGACGGGGGCATCATCAACCATTCGGTGCCGGGCACCCTGCTCAACTTCAAAGAGGCTTGCGCACGCTCATCAGTCCCTGTCATCAGCCATGAGACGGCGCAGTTTCAGACCTATCCCGACTACGATGAGATACGCAAATACACCGGCGTGCTCTATCCCTACAACCTGCAGGTGTTCTACAAACGGCTGGTGCAGGCGGGCATGGCAAGCCAGGCCAAGGACTTCCACCGCGCATCGGGACTGTGGAGCCTGCAACTCTACAAGGCCGATGTGGAAATGGACATGCGCACGCCCAATATGGCGGGATTCCAGTTGCTCGACCTGCAGGATTATCCCGGACAGGGCAGCGCCTACGTGGGGGTGCTCGACGCCTTCATGCAGGAGAAGACTTTCATGAGGGAAAACAACGGGAAGCAGGTGTGGCAGTCGTTCTGCGGCGAGGTGGTGCCTCTGCTCGAAACAGAACGTTTCTGCTATGCCGCCGACGAAACGATGAAGGGCCATGTGAAACTCTTCAACTACAGTTCTGGAGAGGGAGAGATGGACGATATGATGGGGCAGGTGGAGTGGACGCTCACCGACGAGCGTGAGACCATCCTCAAGCATGGCATCCTCCCGCTATCGGAAGGTGCCGATGGACTGGTGGATGTGGGCGACATCGCCATCGATTTCTCTGACATCCAACGTCCACAGCGACTCACCCTCTCGCTCATTGCCATCATCAATGCATCGACGGCCAATGAGTATAAAAACAGCTGGCCCATCTGGGTCTATCCCGCCGACAACGATATCGACCGCCTGAAAAAGGGCATCATCGTCACCCGACAACTCGACCGCAACGTGGTGAAACGCTTGGAGCGTGGTGCAAAAGTGCTGTGGATGCCCGACACCACCCAATACCGCAACCAGGTGGTGGGGGGACTCTTCCAGACCGACTACTGGAACTACCGTATGTTCAAGACCATCAGCGAGAACAACCATAAACCGGTGTCGCCCGGCACGCTGGGCATCCTCACCGACCCCAAGCACCCGCTTTTCAACCTGTTCCCCACTGAGATGCACACCAACTGGCAGTGGTTCCCCGTAGTGAAGGCAAGCAGTCCGATGATCCTCGACAATCTGCCACAGGATTACCGCCCCATCGTCCAGGTCGTCGACAACATCGAGCGCAACCACCGCCTGGGCATGGTCTTTGAATTCGCCGTGGGAAAAGGAAAACTCCTCGTCTGCATGAGCGACTTGGAACAGGCTGCCTCTCGGGTGGAGGGTAAGCAGTTCTACATCAGTCTCCTCAACTACATGCAATCCGACAACTTCCAACCTCAGCAACAATACCGCTGTTCGCAACTCCTCCAACTGCTGCAACAACCCATCCAGGAGCGACAACTCGAGGAACTCAACAACATATCACCGTATTGATACAAGGAGTTCTGGCGTTTTCCGAACACACCTTAAGTTAAACCAATTATACAATAACCGTTATGAATACAAAGTATCGTTTTTCTCTGTTGGTCATTTTGGGCATGGCCATCTTTTCTGTGAATATATTTGCCCAAACCCCGAAGGCCGACTTGCTCAACATCCGGTTCAATGCCGATGGAACAGCTACCGACGTGTCGGGCAAAAAACACCCGATAGTGTCGAGCCAGACACTCCCCTCGGTGGCTTTCAACAGTACGTACAACCTCAATGCAGCCACATTCACCGGCACGGGGAAGGACTATTACTATTTCGACTATTCTGCCGACAAGGAGTTCATCGACGAGGTCAGTGGTGACTTCACCATGGAATGCCTGATGAGGATTGACAATCTCTCGAAAGAACAGGCCCCGTTCTGCACGACAAACAGGAGCGGATTTGGCTTCGATATCAGCTGGGTCTCAAGCAACGACCTTAGTTTCCTGATACATGACGGAAGCAATTACGTGTCGGTGACCGACAAGTCGATGAAAGAAGGGAAATATTATCATGCCGTTGGTGTGGTGAGGCCAAACAATTCCATCAGTTTCTATGTCAATGGAGAACTGATAGGTACAACCCCATTCAAGACCGTAAAACTCCCGAGTGGGAGTAGCCAGAAACTATACATCGGCTGTGATGTGAGCGGAAGCGGCAATCCCGAATTTGCCTTTATGGGTGAAATCGTGCTGGCCAGGATGTATTCCAAGCCTCTCACCGACAAGGAGGTGAAGGCGGTTTACGATGAAATCACTCCGAGCATCAATGTTCTGAAGGCCGACCTGCTCGACATCCGGTTCAATGCCGACGGAACAGCTACCGACGTGTCGGGCAAGAACCACCCGATTGTATCGAGCAACCCCCTCCCCACAGTGGCTTTCAACAACACCTACAACCTGAATACAGCCACATTCACCGGCACGGGGAAGGACTATTACTATTTCGACTATTCTGCCGACAAGGAGTTCATCGACGAGGTCAGTGGTGACTTCACCATGGAATGCCTGATGAGGATTGACAATCTCTCGAAAGAACAGGCCCCGTTCTGCACGACAAACAGGAGCGGATTTGGCTTCGATATCAGCTGGGTCTCAAGCAACGACCTTAGTTTCCTGATACATGACGGAAGCAATTACGTGTCGGTGACCGACAAGTCGATGAAAGAAGGGAAATATTATCATGCCGTTGGTGTGGTGAGGCCAAACAATTCCATCAGTTTCTATGTCAATGGAGAACTGATAGGTACGACCCCATTCAAGACCGTAAAACTCCCGAGTGGGAGTAGCCAGAGACTATACGTCGGCTGTGATGTGAGCGGAAGCGGCAGTCCCGAGTATGCCTTCAAGGGTGAAATAGTGCTGGCCAGGATGTATTCCAAGGCTCTCACCGAAAATGAAGTGAAGTCGGTTTATGATGCCCTGGGAAGTCTCAACACCGGCATCTTCACCAGAGAGAACGAAGAAGCCAAAACTGACACAGGCATTTACACCCTAACTGGCATCAAGGTGTCGCAGCCTCAGACTCGTGGCATTTACATCATCAACGGTAAGAAAGTATTCAAGAAATAGGTTTTTGGAGTTTAGGAGTTTTTTGAGGGAGTTTAGGAGTTTGGGAGTTTGGGAGTTTAGACATTAGTTCGTTGGCTTTCGAAACTCTTGGCTCCCAAAACTCTTGTGGGCGACCTAACGACCGCCCCACAGTGGCTCATGTCTAAAGCCCAGCGTCTAAAGCCTATAATCCCACCGACGGCCGATCTCGGCCGTCGGATTCTAAAGTCTATCGTCTAGCGTCTAAAGCCTATCGTCTAAAGTCTAAAGTCTATCGTCTAAAGTCTATCGTCTAAAGTCTAGCGTCTAAAGTCTAGCGTCTATAATCCTTTCTGTCAGCCGTGTGAGCTCCTGATAGGGTAGGGCGCCGACCTGTCGCTCGATGTTTCCGTCCTTGGTGATGAAGAAGAGCGTAGGTATCGACCGGATGCGTGCTGCCATGGCCAAGGCTTGGTTCTTGTCCACATCCACCTTGAGCACTTTGACACGACCCTCGTATTCCTGTGCAAGTCGTTTCAACATGGGTGCCATACCTTGGCATGGGCCACACCAAGTGGCGTAGAAATCGATGATGACGGGAAACTTCCCTGTGTAGTCGTATCCTCTGAGATACTGCTGATAGTTGCTGATATTTTCCATTATTGTGTATTTTTTAAACGATAATCGTACTAAGTTGTTATTCACTAAGGCTGATGATTTTTTTAGGGCATACCAAAGTGCATTTGCCACACTTGATGCAGTCGGGGTGGAGGTAGCCTGCGTCCTCACCTCGAGCGTCGTAGGGCGTAAGTTGCATGGGGCAGACGCGGGCACAACTCATGCACTTCGCTTTGACTTCGCCGGTCGCGACTCCGCCATTTACACTTGCTTGATGGTTTCCGTTGCTCCTGGTGTTCATCAGACAGGCATTGCCTACGTGCACAGACTTGAATCCTTTTGGCAATGGTTCTTTCTTGGGCGCTACCCAGCGTGAGATGGTCCCCATGGGGCAGAAACTGCACCAGGTGCGGGGAGCATAGATGAACGAAAGCACTATGCCCACGATGGTGGTGATGAGGATGATGGTCCAGAACACACGCCCCACGTCGCTCCAGCTCTTGGCGTAACTCAGTTGAATGCCGAACATGGTGAAGATGAAGAGCACCATGAACAACCTGAAGCCGAAGGTGCGAACGAATTTCGGTATGGGCCTGTGGGGCGAGTATAGCGCGACCAGGCGGTCGTACATGTTCCCACGTGGACAGATGTTGCCGCACCAGTATCGTCCCCGCCAGATGGAAGTCAGCACTGGGCCTATCATGCAGACGATGGCGATGAGACCGATGACGGGATAGAACCACCCAAGGATGAGGTAGATGAAGAGTATCAAATAGATGGGCATCCCCTTGGTCTTGAGATGACGGTGAAAGGTCTTTTTCTTCTTTTGCTCCATATCGTATCCGGTTTTTTCCTTTTCCGACTGCAAATTTATAGAGAAAGTGATAGATGAACAAACGAATTTGTCTATCTTTGCATCGGTTTAATCTATCATAGAGATGACATTACAGCAACTGAAATACATTGTGGCCATCGACCGTTATCGCAATTTCGCCAAGGCGGCCGAATCCTGTGGCATTTCACAACCCACCTTGAGTGCCATGTTGGTGAAATTGGAGGAGGAACTTGATGTGCGCATCTTTGAGCGGAGCAACAAAAGTGTCGTGCCGACAGCCACAGGCGAGAAGGTCATTCGTCAGGCTGAGCGTGCCATTGCCGAGGCTGAGCGCGTCACCTGGCTGGTGAATGAGGAGAAGGGCAATGTGTCTGGCGAACTGTCGCTCTCTGTGGGGCCAACCATCGCCCCTTATATCCTTCCGAAATTCATCAAGCACTATGTGGAGTCCTATCCCGCTGTCAAACTCAGTGTGAAGGACTTGAAGGTCGACATGATGCTTGGTGAATTGCTGTTGGGGCATCTTGACGCAGGCATCGCCATCAGTGGGAATATTCGCCAGGGCGTATTGGAAATCCCACTGTACACGGAGAATTTCATGGTCTATCTCGCCGAGAACTGCTGGAGGAAACTTCCTGTGTTCAAGCCCGAGAACCTGGAGCATGAGAAGATGTGGGTGATGAAAGAAGCACAATGCCTTCGCGATAGTGCTTTCAGTTTCTGCAAGGCGAGGACCAAAGGACAGCACATCTATGAGGCAGGCAGTATAGAGACGTTGATACGCATCGTCGATGAGAATGGTGGCTTCACCATCATCCCCGAGATGCACCTGCCTTTCCTTACCGACAGGCAGCGTGAGAACGTACGTCGCATAGAGGGTGACTATCTGTCGCAACGGCGCGTCTCGCTCTATATCCGTGAGGACTACATCCGCCAGAGCATGCTCAACACCATCACCAAGACCCTCCTTCGTTTTATGCCAAAGGGAATGATGGAGGAGCGAATCGTGAAGTATGGGATTAAGTTGTGAGGTGGGATTTAGGAAAAACTCAAAAAAGTTTTTGGTTTTTCTCTCGCTTGGTATCAACTTTGACTTCGTCTAAGTTACTGCCGCTCGGAAAAACTCAAAAACATTTGGTTTTTCTCTCGCTTGGTAGCAACTTTGACTCCGTCTAAGTTACTGCCGCTCGGAAAAACTCAAAAACATTTGGTTTTTCTCTCGCTTAATCGTAACTTTGTCCCCAAATGTCGAACCGCGTGAGAGGCTTGTGGTCTTCATGCAAAAAATATGAACATAATGGTAAAAAGAACATGGATGATTTTGTGGGCGGTGCTGGTCTGTGTGATGGCATCGGCCCAGAGTGCAGAAAAACTCTATCAGCAGGGCAAAACGCTCTATGATGCAAAGAAATATGTGGAAGCCGTGCCCAAACTGCAAGCTGCTGCTGAAAAAGGGCACAAGAAGGCGCAGTATCGCTTGGGCTATTGCTACGACAAAGGCAGAGGCGTGAAAGAAGACGACAAAAAAGCCTTCAGCTGGTATTCCAAGTCGGCTGCGCAAGGACATGCAAAAGCACAATATCAGTTGGGCAGGTGCTACAAAAAAGCTGAGGGAACGGCTCAAGATTATGCCAAGGCTGTGGAATGGTTCACTAAAGCCGCCAAGCAGGACAATGCCGACGCTCAGTATGCCCTCGGGAAATGTTACCTCAAAGGGCAAGGTGTGACCGCCGATAAGGAAAAGGCACGCAGCTGGCTGAGAAAGGCTGTCAGAAATGAAAAAGATGGTGACGAAATCAAGAAAAAAATCAAGAAAGACGCTGAAGAGGGCGACGAGGATGCCAAGCAAATACTCCTTCTGCTGAAGTGAGCTTTGGGGGGTTCAAACTTTCGTGATGATGAAACACAGACCATATCTACTATTATTGCTGTTGCTGGTGTGTGCGACCACCGTGTCGGCAGCCAATCCATGGAAACAGATGAAGAAGGTGGAGGCGCAGATTAAGGCCCCCACGTTCCCTGACCGCACGTTGCTCATCACCGACTTCCACGAAGCAGGCGACACGCTCTACACCGCCGCCATTGACAAGGCCATCATCGCTTGTTCGAGCCAGGGTGGAGGCAGGGTCGTTGTGCCCAAAGGCGTCTTCCCTACGGCGGCCATCCACATGAGGTCGAATGTAGAACTGCATCTGGAGGAGGGCGCTGTGCTCAGGTTCTCCACCGACCGACGGCTCTATCCCATCGTGCTCACGCGCATCGAGGGCATCGACTGCTACAACCTCTCGCCACTCATCTATGCCTATGGCGAGAATAACATCGCCGTGACCGGGAAAGGACTGCTCGACGGGCAGGCCACGTCGGACAACTGGCTGCACCCCGACACCTTGTGGAACATCACCATGCCCGACGGCTCCAAAGGAAAGGAGAAAGACCTGCTCAACACCGCCCTGGAAAACCATTGGCCCATGGAGAGGAGGGTCTTTGAGGGAACTTATGGCATGAGACCGCAGATGATCAATTTCTACAAATGCAAGAACATCCTCCTCGAGGACTTCACCGTCAACAGGTCGCCGTTCTGGCTCATCCATCCCCTCATGTCGGAAAACATCACCGTGCGACGCCTCACCCTCGACAGCCACGGCTACAACAATGATGGCGTGGACCCGGAGTCGTGCCGGAATGTGCTCATCGAGGACTGCTTCTTCAACACCGGCGACGACTGCATCGCCATCAAGAGCGGAAAGGACGACGACGGGCGGCGGTGGATGATTCCCAGCGAGAACATCATCGTCAGAAGGTGCAAAATGCGTGACGGACATGCCGGCGTCGCCATCGGAAGTGAGATTACCGGAGGATGCTCGAATGTGTGGGTGGAGGACTGCCAGATGGACAGCCCGCACCTCAACCGCATCATCCGCATCAAGTCGAACCCCAACCGGGGAGGAGTGGTGAGCAACGTATCGGTAAGAAATGTCGAGGTGGGCACCTGCGACCTTGCCATACTCGGTATAGAACTCAACTACTGGCACGTCGATGAGGGGAAGTATTACCCTTATTTCCACGACATCAGATTTGAGAATGTCGTCAGCCAGAAAAGCCGCTATATGCTCCATGTAGAAGGCGTGGGAAACCGGACACAGGTGCGGGGCATCTCTTTCACCAACTGCCGTTTCGAGGGCGTGCAGGAGCCCGAGGTGGTGAAACTCTCAGGCACCGCGCCTGTGAAGTATAAAAACGTGACAGTCAACGGAAAACCTTGGAAATAACCTTACTATGGAAAAAATCATTATCATCGTTGCTGTGGTCGTCATCCTTGCTCTCATTTTCCTCAGAAAGCACAATGATGCCGACTCCGACTACAAGGAGCCTGAATTCAGGCACAGCGGGCACAAATGGGTGTTCAATGGCATACTCGACATCGACAACCCGCCAGCCGATGACACACCCTTCACCTCCTACGAGGGAGAAATTCAGCTGACCGTGAAAAAAGGCTTCATGCACTATGAGATGGAGCCCAACACCGCGGTGGACCTGAAACCTCACCTCGGCCTCTTCTGGGCAAAAGTGGTGGCAGGCGACAGCGGGGTGGATGTCGTCAAGGATGGGTGCACCATCGGAAAACTGCAGGGAGCACAAGAGCAACTCAGGCAGATGCTCACCACCACACAAGTGCCCCTCGAAGCCTACGCCTTCCTTGCCCAGCGCGGCGATAACGTCGTGGGAGAGGTGTGCGTCAGAAAGACTGCAAGAAAGTCATGAGAATGTGCCATTCAAGCACAGAATAGGCTTCAGGCCGAAGGCTTTCGCTGCCGAAGAAGATACCACGCGAAGCAGAACACCACAACGTAGCCGAGAAGCGGAAGAATGAAGGGCAGGGTGTGGCTTCCCGTAGAATCGGCCAACAGACCCATCAGCATGAAACCACAACCACCAACCGGTGTCATCATCAGAAGCGAGGAACCGCTCTTGGTGAGAGGACCAAGGCCGCGGAGCGCCAGCGAGAACACCGTGGGAAACATCATCGCCTCGAACAGGTAGTTGAGCATCAAGGCATAGATGGCCCAGGGACTGTCGACGAGGATGACAAAGCCCATGCAAATCATTGTGCCCAGGGCGCAGAGCATCAACATCCGCTCAGCGCTCACATAGCGCATGACCCAGCTGCACACGAAACGTCCCACCATGAAGATGACCAGGGCGAAACTGATGACCACCGAGGCGCGGTTCTTGCTCATCCAGCCCGCATCGGTCACGAAATTCACAAAATAACTGTTGATGGAAATCTCCGACACCTCGTAGGCGAGAAGGGCAAGCAGGCCGAAGACAAACATACGGTGGTGGAAGAGGGAAGACAGGGAGGAGAGAGGTGACGACGGACTGTCGCCTGTCTTCTTCTCCGCTTGCAGTTCGGGAAGTGGCACAAAGGAGAACACCAGTGCCACAATCAGCACCACGATGCCCATCACCGTATAGGGCACCGCCACGCTGCCACTGCTGCCGTCGGCGCGGAAAAGGTGCTGGCCCACGATGAAGGTGGCCATGAAGCAACCCATGCCGTTGAAGGTCTGCGAGAGGTTCAGGCGGCTCGATGCCGTGGCTTCAGGGCCCAGTTGGGTGGCATATGGATTGGCTGCGGTCTCGAGGAATACCAGACCGCAGCCAATGACGAATAATGCTGCCACATAAACATCGAAAGTGCCGATATACACGCAGGGGATGAACGACAGGGCACCGATGGCGAAAATCACAAGACCTGTCACCACACCGCGCCGGTAGCCATAGCGGGTGATGAATATGCCCGCGGGGATGGCCATGATGAAATAGCCCATGTAGGTGGTCACCTGAATGAGCGACGACTGCGTGATGGAGATGTGAAGCTCGTCCTGGAAGTGCTTGTTGAGCACGTCGAGGATGGCACGGGCAAACCCCCAAAGGAAAAACAGTGTGGTGATGAGTATGAACGGCACCATGTAGTGCCGGCCTATCATCCGGGGCTTCTCTTGTCGCATGAGTGTAATTTTAAAGGTGGGTTCTATTAATTATGTCGACAGAAATGTTAACGTATAGGAATGCCACTTCATGAAAGCAGAATTAATAGAACACACCTATTATCTGGTAAATGGCAATTCATGCCACGTCGTGCTGTCAGGAGAAGAATCCCAACAGCGTACCGGCTGCCACAGCCGAGCCAATCACGCCGGCCACATTGGGACCCATGGCGTGCATCAGGAGGAAGTTGTGGCGGTCGTATT
>CAMHEL010000133.1 GCA_946184125.1 uncultured Prevotellaceae bacterium | reverse complement strand
ACGGAGGAGGCAATGCCAAAGACGTGTCAAGCAAGAAAAGGCGTGATGACGACGATGACGAGCTCTACAGGGCCAGGCGCATCGCCCGAACGGTGGCGAGAAGCTGTCCGAGGAAGGTTGTGAGGCGAGGCTTCAGAAGATAATGTATAATACAAATATCTAATTATTTAATTATTGAATTATGAAAAACAAGAATATCATAGCGAGCATGTTTGACAACACCGAGCCATACATGCCAAGCCAACAAAAAGAGGAAGGCATTGCAAACACGCAAGGCACATCGGCCGAGACTGAGAAATCCGACACATACGGTTACCTGCAAAAGTTGCTGGAGTTGGAGAGGAAAATCGCAACCACCCAGCAACGGCAGATTGAAATACAGGCTGAACAGAAAAGGCTGTCTGCTCAACTTCAAGATTCCTGCAAGAATTTCAAGGTGAGTCTTTCGGAAGAAGACAAGAAGTTAATAGAAGAAATGCCAGAAAACATGGTGAAAGAATTTGGCAGATACAAGACTGGGATTGCAGAATATGTCAACAATATCATCAACCGGCATAAAGAATCTACAATCAAGAATATCGATGCCACTTGTGAAGCCAAAATAGAAAAGACCAGAAAGGAAATGGGCGTGGGCAGAGGCATATACCTGTCATGGCCGAATTTCTGGGCCATGTTCCTAACGACCATCGTTTGCATCAGCTACACAACCTATACGGCTTTCAACCAATGCCTGTGGGATGAGATATGGGAGAGAATATGGCTTCCCCTCCTCGTTTTTGTAGGCATGTGTGGATGCTTGGCCCTTATAGTCTGGCTGAACATCAGGGAGGGCAGGCTGCCCAAACTCTGAATGTTCCGATGAGAGGTTATTTTGAAGGCTAAGAACCATTCTAATACACTTCAGAAACTTAAAAGAGACTTTAGAATTGACGCAAAACGTTGAATTTCAAAATAAGGTCCTCATTTGTCCGCCGACCCGTTATCACGCCAAAAACACGCCAATTGTGTCCACGAAAAATCCGCTAAGTACTGATTTTCAGTGACTTAGCGGATTAATCTGTTGGGGTACTCGGACTCGAACCAAGAATGACAGGACCAGAATCTGTAGTGTTACCATTACACCATACCCCAATACCCTAAAAGTTTGCAATTCAGTTTCCGTTGAAATGCGGGTGCAAAGGTAACGACTTTTTGCGAAACCTCCAAATTTTTCTTTGTTTTTTTCGAAAAAAGTGTGTTTCTTGCTTTTTCTGCTTTGTAAGAGGTGAGTTTGGGCGCTTTCTCAGAGGTGACGCTGTGGTGCTATGCCAGTTCCAGGTCGAAGAGTGCTCTGAGCAGTTCGACGGCGTCGTTTTCATTGCGCATGCTGTCGAAGAGTTCCCTTTTCGTCATGATGGGTTTGACCTCTTCGGCTTCTGCCAGTCGTAGAGTGAAGTCGATGTCGCCATTGTGCAGATAGATGGCCATGGTTTTGCGTATTCGCCCCTTGATTTGGTCGATTTGGTCGAGCAGTTGCCGGTTGTCCACCACCAGTTCGATATTGGGATATGAGGTGATATGCGGTGTGATGTTCTTCATCCTTGCCGCCAGTCCGGGCATGGGTTTCATCATGCGGTTGCACATCCCCATCCATTCCCTCTGCAAGTCCTCTTCGCTGAACGTTTTGTGCTCCTCTTTGTTGGTGATTTCGGGCTCTTCGGCTTGTGCGGTCTGCTGTTGCTGGTTTTGGAGGCTTCTGAACGACAACGATTTCCCGCCTAAATTGGGTCGTGAACCAATAGCCGGCCGCCGCTGAGGGCCGCCAATAGGTTGCATGCCGCCCGTTGGCTGTGCGCCGCCCGTTGGCTGTGCGCCACCCGTTGGTGCGTTGGTCGATGTCGGAGTGTGTGTTGTCGGTGCTGCTGGTGTAGCAGTGCGTGCTGTCGTGTTGCTTTGCTCCTTGTTGCTGGCAGTGTTGGTTGGGGCAGCCACGGCAGGAGTCTTCCGTGCGTTCTGCTTGCCAGCCACGGCCACCTGTGCTGCCGCTGTCTTTGGGCTGGCTGCTGCCAATTTTCTGAACAGGGATTTCAATATCTTACGGCTTCGCCGCGCCGCGCTTCCGTCGTCGTCCTGAGTGACCTGTGCGATTTCGATGAGTGTGATTTCCACCAGTAGCCGCTTGTTGCTGCTCTGTCGGTAGTTGATGTCGCAGTCGTTGCAGTAGCGCAGGGTCTGATAGAGGAATTTCGGCGGGCACTGCTGTGCTTGCAGTCTGTATTTCTCTCGCTGCTGTTCGCTGGCCTCGAGGAGAGTGAGTGTAGCGGGGTCTTTAGCCATGAGCACGTTACGGATGTGCTTTGCCAGTCCGTTGATAAGTTGCCCTCCGTCAAATCCACTTGCGAGGATGTTGTTGAGCAGCACCATGGTGTCTGCCACTTTGTTGTTGAGGCACAAATCGACCATTTTGAAATAGT
Source organism: uncultured Prevotellaceae bacterium (assembly GCA_946184125.1). GTDB lineage: Bacteria > Bacteroidota > Bacteroidia > Bacteroidales > Bacteroidaceae > Prevotella. The sequence continues at coordinate 9,931 of CAMHEL010000133.1, read as the reverse complement.
TGTCGCTTTGTAGCACGTTGAGGTTGGTCACCACCTTGTCGTAAGTGAGGTCTCCTCCGCAGAAGCTGACGCATTGGTCGAAGATGGAGAGAGCGTCGCGCATGCCCCCGTCGGCTTTCTCGGCGATGAGGTTCAATGCTTCCTCCTCGTAGGTGATGCCCTCCTTGGCCGCCACCATTTTGAGGTGTCCCACGGTGTGTGGCACATCCATGCGCTCGAAGTCATAGATTTGGCATCTTGATATGATGGTGGGGAGCAGTTTATGCTTTTCTGTTGTGGCGAGGATGAAGACGACGTATGATGGCGGTTCCTCAAGCGTTTTGAGGAATGCGTTGAATGCCGCCGGCGAGAGCATGTGCACCTCGTCGATGATGAACACCTTGTAGTGTCCTATCTGCGGTGGGATGCGTGTCTGGTCGATGAGTTTTCTGATGTCGTCGACACCGTTGTTGCTGGCGGCGTCGAGTTCGAAGATGTTGAGCGAGCGCTGCTCGTTGAATGCCTTGCAGCTCTCGCATTCGTTGCATGCCTCTCCGTCGGGAGTGATGTGCTCACAGTTGATGGTTTTGGCGAAGATTCGTGCGCATGTCGTTTTCCCCACGCCTCTTGGGCCGCAGAAGAGGAAGGCGTGCGCCAGTTTTCCGCTTTTGACGGCATTTTTCAGGGTGGTGGTAAGTGCCGACTGACCCACCACAGATGAGAAGGTCATCGGCCTGTATTTGCGTGCTGATACGATGTATTCCATAATAGTTCGGCTTCTAACATGCAAATGTACGCATATTTTTCCGAAAAGCCGCGTCTGAAGATAAGATTTTGCCTTTTTTGTTTTGCAGTGAAACCTTTTTCCGCTAAATTTGCACTATCATTTCACACCCCATAGTCCCCAAAAATTAAATAAACTCGAAATAAAATGAGACTGATTAGACTTTTTCTTGCAGCAGTGCTGCTGTTGGTATGCACCGTTATCACCGCCCAGACGCCCAGCATCCGCACAGACCACAAGGTGGAGAAGAGCGAGACCATCTTCGGTATCGCCAAGAAATATGGCATCACCATAGAGGACCTTATCCAGGCCAACCCCGAGATGCGTGAGCAAGGTTATGAGTTGAAGCGTGGCGACACCATCCGCATCCCCTACGCCAAGGACCAGGCACCTGCATCGACTTCACAGAGCACCTCCTCGAAGCCCACCACCACCGCTGTTGCCGGCAAGAAGGAGGTGAAGGTGGGTGTGATGCTCCCTTTGCATGACAACGACGGCGATGGCCGCCGCATGGTGGAGTACTACCGTGGTCTGCTCCTCGGTGTCGACAGGGTGAAGAAAGACGGCATCACCGTCGACTTGCAGGCATGGAACGTCCCCATCGACGCCGACATCACCAAGACGCTTACCGAGAAGGAGAAGGATGCCGCCAACTGCGACATCATCATCGGCCCGCTCTACACCAAGATGGTGAAGCCATTGGCCGAGTTCTGCGAGAAGAACGACATCATGATGGTCATCCCGTTCTCCATCAACGGCAATGATGTGGAAGAGAATGCCCACATCTTCCAGGTCTATCAGTCGCAGCCCGATTTCGACACTCAGACCATCAAGAACTTCATCCAGTGGTTCAACAACTACCATGTGGTGATTATCGACTGCGAGGACGAGAAGAGCACCAAGGGCGACTTCATGCGCAAGCTCCGTGCCGAGCTCGACAACTACGCCCTGAAATACTCCCTCACCAGTCTGAAGACCAATGAGAAGAGTTTTGCCAAGGCTTTCAGCCTCTCTCAGCAGAATGTGGTGCTGGTCAACACCGAGCACTCACCTTCGCTTAACGCCACCCTGGCGAAGCTCAACACGCTCACGTCGAAGAACAGCGACCTCAGCGTCTCCCTCTTCGGCTACAAGGAATGGCTGATGTACACCAAGGTCTATCTCGACTATTATTTCAAGTACGACACCTACATCCCCACCTATTTCTATTATAACGACCTTTCGGCCGACACGAAATGGGTGGAGCGCAACTACAAGAAATGGTTTGAGAAGGACATGGATGGTGAGGCTCTTCCCCGTTTCGCTCTGACTGGTTTCGACCATGCCTGCTTCTTCATCGGCGGTTTCAGCCAGTTCGGTCCGGCCTTCAATGGCGGCAAGGGTCAGATGACCTACAAGCCCGTGCAGTCGCCGCTGAAGTTCAAACAGGCCGGCAAGGGTCACAAGAACACCAGTTTCATGTTCGTTCACTACAAGACCGACCGCACCATCGAGTCGGTGAACTATTGATACCATGGCCTTGATGACGATGAGTCGTAAGTGGACGATGTGGGTGGTGGCGGCAGCGATGGCGCTGATGCCCATGTCGGTAAGCGCCCAGGTGGGTGAGTACCGCAACGACTTCTCTGTGGGTGGCGGTGCCGGCTATGTGTTCTCCTCGGTGGGCTTCATCCCCAAGGTGTCGCAGGGCCAGCATGGTGGTGTGACGGGTGGTGTTGCCGCCCGCTATGTGTGCGAGAAATACTACACCATGATTTGCTCCGTCCTTGCCGAGTTCAATTTCGCGAGCATGGGTTGGAAGGAGGATATTCTCGACACGCACGATGTCCCGGTGGTCAACAGCGTGACAGGGTTACCCGAGGAATACAGCCGCACCATCAACTATTTGCAGTTGCCCATCTTCGCCCATCTGGCATGGGGGAAGGAGCACCAGGGTTTCAACTTCTTCATCCAGGCCGGTCCGCAGTTTGGCTACATGCTCAGCGAGTCGTCGTCGTATAACTTCGACCTGGCTTCCATCAACATGCAGGACCGTTCGAACAAGACCATCGAGCAGTATGGCATGAGCGTGGCGCGGAAATTCGACTATGGCATAGCCGGGGGGCTCGGTGTGGAGTATTCCGTCCCGAAATTGGGGCATTTCCTTCTTGAGGGCAGATACTATTACGGCCTGGGCAACATCTACAAGTCGACCAAGCGCGACTATTTCGGCACCTCGAATTTCAACGGCATATATATCCGCGCCACCTATCTTTTCGATATCAAGATAGGGAAATAGGCGATAGGCGCTAGGCTTTAGACTTTAGACGCTAGGCTTTAGACTTTAGACGCTAGACTTTAGGCGCTAGACTTTAGACGCTAGACTTTAGACGCTAGGCTTTAGACTTTAGACGCTAGGCTTTAGACGCTAGACTTTAGACGCTAGGCTTTAGACGCTAGCTAGGCGGTAGGCTTCCGACGGCCGAGATCGGCCATCGGTGCTGATAGGCGGTAGGCGCTAGACTTTAGGCGCTAGGCTATAGACTTTAGGCTTTAGGCCGTGTGCCCACAAAGCATATGTCTAAACTTCTAAACTCCCCAAAAGTCTTTAGACTTGGGGGAATGATGCAAGACAAACAAACCTAAAAACGAAAGATATGAGATTTTACAACCTGTTTTTAATTGTCACGCTGTGCTTTGTGGTGGGCGTGGCTCGAGCCGCAGTACCCAAGAAAGTGGTGGGCGGCGACATCTCGATGCTGACCAAGTATTACGATGCCGGAAAGAAATATTATGATGCCGACGGCAACCTTCTCAGCGATGCCCCTGCCTTCCTGTCCTATCTCAAGGCACAAGGTCTGAATAGCATGCGCGTGCGTCTCTTCGTCGACCCCTCGAAAGCCAGTTCGGCGCATCAGGGGCAGGGCGTCTGCCAGGACCTGGACTATGTGAAGAAACTCGGCAAGCAAATCAAGGATGCCGGGCTCTGCTTCCTGCTCGATTTCCATTATTCCGACACGTGGACCGACCCCGGCCAGCACTCCACTCCTGCCTCGTGGAACAGCACCGACCCGACGACCCTTGGCAATTACATCTACAACTACACCGTAGAAGCCCTTACCGTGCTGAAGAACTACGGTGCTGAGCCCGATGACATCCAGATAGGCAACGAGGTGACCAACGGCGAGTTGTGGCCTACGGGTCACTGCTACGCCAATGAGCAGGGCATCACCGAGGGCAACATAACCGGTTCGATGGCCAATTTCGTGCTCTATCTGAAGCGCAGCGCTGAAGCCTGCCGCCAGGTGTGCCCCAATGCGAGAATCGTCGTCCATACCGAGCTCAGCAACAATGGATGGGGAGCCAAGACTCTATATCCTACGCTCAAAAAATATGATGTGGACTACGATATCATCGGCCTCAGCTACTATCCCTACTATCATGGCACCATCAGCAATTTGGAGAGCGTCATCACATCGCTTGAACAAACCAACGGCGACAAGAAAATCCAGATTGTGGAGGTGGGAGCTTACTATCTGTGGGGTCCTGGCACCACGACCGAATATGAGGTTAGCGAGACGGGGCAGAAGCAGTTCACCGACGCCTTGGTCACCATGCTCAACAACCATTCAAGTGTCAATGGCCTTTACTGGTGGTGGCTGGAGTCGAATGAGTATGGCACCAGCAGCAATGTGACCACCGACTGGTATGCGGCTGGTCTGTGGCACGTCCAGACGGGCAAGCCCTGCAGCGCCCTCTTCTCGCTCAAGAACTTCATCACCGATGCCCAGAACGAGCAGATGAGCGTGAGCGCCTATTTCATCAACGAGCCAGGGTGGAGCACCGTGAAGGCCTATGCCGGCAGTTGGGGCGACGACTTCAGCAAGGTGTTCACAGCCGACTGGCCCGGCACGACCATTGGCTCCGACGGCACCATGACTGTGGGCTCTTCTTCCTACAGTACCTATCAATGGACTTGTGATGTCAGTTCGATACGCGACATCCCCCAGCGCATACAGTTCAACAACGGCGGCTGGGAAAGCGGCAACCAGTCCGACCTCGTCGGCTTCCTCAACGGTGGCTACTACCGCTACTATCAGAGTGGTGGCAGTTATGTGAGTGAGTGCTACAAGGTCGACATTGCCGATGGAGCGGGAAAGACCGACCATTCCTCCGACTTCTGGTGCCTCTGGGATGTGACGCCCAAGCATGTAAGCTATCAGCGTGTGTTCACCGCCAACCAGCCTGTCACCATCTGCCTGCCCTTCGCACTCACCGCTCAGGAGGTCAGTGCCGCCGGCTCATTCTATGTCCTCGATTCCTGGGACGGCCACGACATCTCTTTCGTGCCAGTCACGGCAACCGAAGCCTACACCCCATATCTTTTCGTCCCCTCGTCGTCGGGTATGCTTTTCGCCGACCTGGGCGAGAAAGAAATCAAGTACACAGAGCTGGTGCCTGTCGTGAAAGGCGATGTGGGCATGTATGGCGTGATGGAGCGTACCGATGTGGCGTCGGGCGACGACGTGTCGGTCTATGGTTATCTCGAGGACGACGGGCAGTTCGTCAAGGTGAAGTCGGCCCATGTCAATCCCTTCAGGGCATACATCACTCTTCCCCAGTCGGCTTCAGCCAATGTGAGCACGCTGGGCGTGGTGCTCACTGGCAGCGAGGGCATCGCGCAGCCCTCATCCGTCTGCCCATCCTCTCAAGCCGCCGGCTATTCGCTCATGGGCACCAGGGCAGGCAAAGGCTACAAGGGCATTGTGGTAAGAAATGGAAAGAAGGTCATCGTGAAGTAAGCAGCCGGCCATGAAAAGAAGAGCATACATCATCCCCAAGGCAATGGCCATAGGCATGGTTCCCCTTGCGTTTCTCAACGATTCGCCTTACAAGCAGAGCACCGATGCCGCCGATGCACAGGAGGCGGCCGACGGTGTGGAACTCGGCAGCAATAAAGTGAACCTCTGGGACGAGGAAGAAACCACCCGCCCTTGAGGTTATCCGTCAGCCTACTGATAAAAAATCACGGCGGCCGCTCCTTTTATGAGCGGCCGCCGTGCTATATAAGTGTGTTCTATTACCTATAAATATAGGATGTCGGTTGCTGTATGTCCGAGGCTTGTGGGGCTATGCTCTATAGCTCTCCAGGTCCTCGGCCGAGAAATTCTTGATGAATTCGTAGTGAGCAGCGCACTCAGCCTCGGCGTGGCGTACATATACGTTGGCGCTCTTGGCGAAGAGTTCGGGAGCACGAGTGGCATCGTCGAGGATGAGGAGCGACATGATGATGTCGGCAGTCATCTCGTAGAGGCGTCGAGCCACGAAGTCGGTCTTCTCCTGATTGTCCTCGGTCTTCACCTCGCCGAGCACCTCCTCATATCGTCCGGTCATGGTCTCCACGCGCTCCTTGAGTGGTTTCAGTTCCTCTGCCACCTCGCTCTGCAGCATTTCCTTGATGATGTTGATGTAGGTGCCGTTGGTGATGTAGCGCAGTGCCGCCACCACCTGGAGTTGTGTGGTGCCCTCATAGATGGAGAAGATGCGTGCGTCGCGGTAGAGCCGCTGGCTCTTGTACTCCATGATGAAGCCCGAACCGCCGTGGATGGAGATGGCATCGTAGGCATTCTGGTTGGCATATTCTGAGTTCATGCCCTTGGCGAGCGGTGTGAAGGCATCGGCCAGTCGCGAGTATTTCTTCAGTTCCTGCCGCTCCTCGAGGCTCAGTTTGGTGTCGCGCTGTATGTCCTCAAGTGCTTTGTAGATATCCACGTAGCGAGCGGTCTGGTAGAGCAGTGAGCGCCCGGCATCGAGTTTGGCCTTCATGCGTGAGAGCATGTCGTAGACAGCGGGGAACTCGATGATTTTCTTGCCGAACTGCATACGCTCCTGGGCATATTTCAGTCCCTCGTTGTAGGCTTCCTGTTCTACGCCCACGCTCTGTGCAGCGATGCCGAGTCGTGCGCCGTTCATCAGTGCCATGACATACTTGATGAGACCGAGGCGAGTGGAACCGCAGAGTTCCGCCGGTGCGTTCTTATAGGTCAGTTCGCAAGTTGGAGAGCCGTGGATGCCCAGTTTGTGCTCGATGTGCCTGACATCGACGCCTCCGTTGCGCTTGTCGTAGATGAACATCGACAATCCGCGTCCGTCGCGTGTGCCCTCCTCAGAGCGTGCGAGCACGAGGTGTATGTCGCTGTCGCCGTTGGTGATGAAGCGTTTCACACCGTTCAGACGCCAGCATCCTGCCTCTTCGTCGTAGGTGGCCTTCAGCATCACACGCTGTAGGTCAGATCCGGCATCGGGCTCGGTGAGATCCATAGACATAGTCTCGCCTGCGCACACGCGGGGGATGTATTTCTGTCGCTGCTCCTCGGAGCCGAACTCATAGAGCGTGTCGATGCATGACTGCAGGCTCCAGATGTTCTGGAATCCGGCATCGGCAGCCGAGATGACCTCGCTGAGCATGGAGAAGGTGACGTTGGGCAGGTTCAGACCGCCGTAGCGGCGGGGCATTGACACGCCGTGGAGCCCGGCCTTGCGGGTGGCATCGATATTCTCGAAGGTCTTCGAGGCGTAGATCATGCGCCCGTTCTCGAGGTGCGGTCCCTCGAGGTCCACGCTCTCCGAGTTGGGCTCCAGGATGTTGGCAGCCACGTCGCCGGTGATGTCGAGGATGCGCTTGTAGTTCTCGATGGCGTCCTCATAGTCGACAGGGGCATCGGGATATTGTGCTGCGTCGGCATAGCCGCGCTCTTTCAGGTCAACGATGCGCTTCATCAGTGGATGGTCGAGATGGAACGCGATTTCTGGGTGGTCACTATAATAGTTTGCCATGATTCTTATTTTTTATTGATGAAGTCCTTCAAGGTGTCGTAAAAACGTATTGCAAAGAAGATTGCAAATACCTCATCCAATATTCTGTGCCACAACGGGTGGTCTGTTCTCAATGAGAAAATCATCAAGACCACAACGCATACAGCATAGAGAACCAGATATAAGACTTCTTTTTTCATTTATTTCGAATTCTGCTTGTAGTATTTGATCAACTTCGGCACGACTTCCTCCACGGTGCCGTTGATGACATAGTCGGCAATGCGGTTGATGGGAGCGTCGGGGTCGCTGTTCACCGAGATGATGATACCAGAGTCCTGCATACCGGCGATGTGCTGTATCTGTCCGGAAATGCCGCAAGCGATATATACTTTCGGGTGTACGGTGACACCGGTCTGACCAATTTGGCGGTCGTGGTCGCAGAATCCTGCATCCACAGCGGCACGGCTGGCACCCACTTCAGCGTGAAGCACCTTGGCAAGGTCGAAGAGCAGGTCGAATCCTTCTTTCGAACCCATGCCATAACCGCCGGCTACCACTATCTGTGCACCTTTGAGGTTGTGCTTGGCTGCCTCCACATGGTGGTCGAGCACCTTCACCACAAACGCCTCTTCTGACACATATTTGGAAACCTCAGGATAGACAACCTCTTTCTTGCAGTCGCCTTCATAGATGGCTTTCTGCATCACGCCGGAGCGTACGGTTGCCATCTGCGGACGGTGGTCGGGGTTGACGATGGTTGCGACAATGTTGCCGCCGAATGCTGGACGAATCTGGTAGAGCAGGTTCTTGTATGTCTTGCCGCTCTTCTTGTCCTCATATTCGCCAATCTCAAGTTGTGTACAGTCGGCGGTCAGTCCGCTGGTGAGTGATGACGACACACGTGGACCGAGGTCGCGTCCTATCACAGTGGCGCCCATCAAGCATATCTGCGGCTTCTCCTCCTTAAAGAGGTTCACCATGATATCGGTGTGGGGTGCTGAGGTGTAGGGGAACAGTCCTTCGCCATCGAAGACAAAAAGCTTGTCAACACCGTAGGGCAGTATCTGGTCTTCAACTTTCTCTTTTATGCCGGTGCCTATCACCACTGCATGCAGCTCCACTCCAAGTTCGTTGGCCAATTTGCGGCCTTTGGTGAGCAATTCCTGTGAAACTTCCTGCACCTTGGTGCCTTCTATTTCAACATATACAAATACTGCCTCCATTATCCTATAATTTTTTCTTCCAACAATTCCTTTATCAAACTCTCCACGTCAGCATCCGATGCAGTCAGCGTCTTGGCTTCCTTGGCCTGGAACACGATGTTCTGCACTGCCTTCACCTTGGTGGGTGAACCGGCAAGACCGCATTGGCTGGCATCACCGTCAACGTCAGCAACTGACCATTGGTTGAGAGTGAGGTAGTCGCGGTCGGCATAAAGCTTCTCCATGCGGCTGTCAAGTTCTGCCGAACGTTCCATAGGACATGTGGCGTATTTGTATTTCATCACCAGTTTGGCGTTGCATGGGCGGCAGGGTGCTGCGCTCCCGTTCACGGTGATGACGACGGGCAGCGGAGCGACGACGGTCTCCACACCACCGTCGATGTGGCGGCGTATGGTAGCCTTTCCGTCTTCCACGTTTAAGATTTCCTCAGCGTAGGTCACTTGGTTGAGGCCGAGTTTCTGAGCCACCTGTGGTCCCACCTGTGCGGTGTCACCGTCGATGGCCTGTCGTCCTCCGATGACGATGTCCACGTCGCCGATTTTTCGTATTGCCGTTGCGAGGGCATAGGATGTAGCGAGGGTGTCAGCCCCGGCGAAGAGTCGGTCGGTGAGCAGCCATCCTGTATCAGCCCCTCTGTAGAGTCCTTGGCGGATGATTTCGCCAGCTCGTGGAGGTCCCATAGTCAGCACTCCCACGGTAGAACCGGGGTTCTGTTCCTTCAGGCGCAAGGCCTGTTCAAGTGCGTTCAGATCATCGGGATTGAAAATAGCGGGAAGTGCAGCACGGTTCACCGTGCCTTCAGCGGTCATTGCGTCCTTTCCCACATTTCTTGTGTCGGGTACTTGCTTTGCAAGAACTACAATTTTCAAACTCATAAAAAATAATATATCAGTGTTTCACGTTTCGTTTGAGAGCGCAAAAGTACTCATTTTTTGTCGGGTGGCAAAGAAAAGGTGGCGAAAAACATCCATTAGCCCATGCAATGTTCACTTTTCACGAGCGATAAGCAGTTTTTGGGGGTAGGTTGGCTGCTGTAGGACAATCTGCTGAAGAGCAGCGTACAGATGCTTTCAAAACATGGCGTGTAGGAAAAACGGCGACAGTTACTCTCACACCTGGCAGGCAGAGGCCACCTGCGCGCTGTTCGAGG
>CAMHEL010000132.1 GCA_946184125.1 uncultured Prevotellaceae bacterium | reverse complement strand
CTCCGCAGCCCCTCTTCTCCGCATACAGCGGCTCCGCCGCTGTCAAAAAATCCAAAAAAAAACAAAAGCTAATGAAATATCTCCTCACCCTCACAGCGTGCGTTTTCGCCCTCAGCACCTACGCCCAGCAGTCCATCGACCTCAGCGGTGAGTGGCGCTTCGCCATCGACCGCAGCAGCGAAGGAATACGCCCCGGTGCCTACCACGATGCCATCAACCTGCCAGCATCGATGCTCACCGCAGGCAAAGGCGACGAGGTGACACCCACCACGCCCTGGGTGGGCTCCATCTACGACTCCTCTTATTATTTCAACCCCTACATGGAGCGTTACCGCCAGCCGGGCAAGATGAAGTTCCCCTTCTTCCTCACTCCCGCACGCCACTATGTGGGCAACGCTTGGTATGAGCGCACCGTCGTCGTGCCTCGCTCTTGGAAACGAAGGCCGGTCACTCTCTACCTGGAGCGCCCACACATCGAGACCACCGTCTATGTCAACGGCAAGGAGGTGGGACACCAGATGTCGCTCAGCGCGCCACACCAATACGACCTCACGCCGTTCGTACGCTTCGGGAAAACCAACACCATCACCATCAAGGTCTACAACGGCATTGAGAATGTCTGCGTGGGAATGGACTCGCACAGCGTCACCGACCAGACACAAGGCGACTGGAACGGCATCGCAGGGCGAATCGAACTGCGACAGGAACCGCTCATCTGGCGAAAACGGGTGGTGACCGACATCGCCACGGCCACAGCTCGCATCTTTGTCAACGACTCCACCTACACCATACCTCTCGAAAAACCGCTCCGACTGTGGAGTGAGAGCGACCCACAGCTCTATCATGTGGAAGTCAACTACCAGGGCGCCGCCATCCCCGTCGACTTCGGCGTGCGTGAGGTGCGCACCGAGGGCATGAACATCATGCTCAACGGGCAGCCCGTTCATCTGCGAGGAACGGTGGAGAACTGCTGCTTCCCCGAGACGGGCTTTCCTCCCACCGACGTGGAATCGTGGCGACGCATCTTTGGCAAGTGCAAGGAGTATGGCCTCAACCATATCCGCTTCCACAGCTACTGCCCTCCCGAGGCTGCCTTCACCGCCGCCGACGAACTGGGCCTGTACCTGCAGCCCGAAGGGCCCTCGTGGCCCAACCACGGCGTACGCCTGAACCGAGGCATGGCCATCGACCAATACCTCACCCAGGAGTGCCAGCGCATCATCGACACCTACGGCAGCCATCCGTCGCTCGTCATGCTCGCAGCAGGCAACGAACCCGCCGGCGACTGGGTGGCATGGGGACGCTCGTTCGTCAAGACCATGAAGAACTACGACCCATCACGCATCTACTGCACGGCAAGCGTAGGAGGAGGATGGGCTTGGGACGACGGCTCGGAATACCATGTCAAAGGAGGGGCAAGGGGACTCGACTGGGACCGCCACGCACCGCAGAGCACCGACGACTTCGCCAAAGACATCAAAATGCCACGCAACTTCAAACCCACGGCTGAGACGCCTGAGAACAACCAGCCCTACATCAGCCACGAACAGGGGCAGTGGTGCGCCTTCCCCGACCTGAAGGAGGTCAGTGAATACACGGGCGCTTACAAAGCAGCCAACTTCGAAATCTTCGCCGACCTGCTGCGCGACAACGGCATGCAGCAGCAGGCCGAACGCTTCCTCATGGCCAGCGGAAAACTGCAGACGCTCGCCTACAAATATGAGATGGAGCGCAACATGCGCACAAAGAACTACGCGGGATTCCAACTGCTCAGTCTCAACGACTACAGCGGCCAGGGCTCGGCTCTCGTCGGCGTGCTCAACACGCACTGGCGCGAGAAGGGATACTGCAACGCCGAACAATGGAGGGAGTTCTGCGCACCCATCGTCCCCTTGGCACGCATACCGAGATTTGTCTATACCACCGACGACACCATACGTATCGGCACCATGCTCTACGACACCACCGGCAGCGGATGCACCTCGCTCGACTACCGACTCACCAATGGCAGCACCACCATAGCCGCCGGACAGTGCCCCGTCGAGGGCTCTTTCAGCGTCAGTGCCAGTGGCATCGCCGCACCGGCATGCCTCACCCTCGCCCTCTCTGCACAGGGGCATACCAACCATTATCAGCTGTGGGTCTATCCCGCCCAACTGCCCGAGGCCAAGACCGATGGCATCCTCATCACCGACACGCTCGACGCTCATGCCCTCGACATCCTCAGAGAAGGAGGGAAAGTGCTGCTCTGCGCCGCCGGGAAAGTGAAATTCGGCAATGACGTGCGACACACCTACCTGCCGGTGTTCTGGAACACCAGCTGGTTCAAAATGCGGCCGCCGCACACCACCGGCTCCTACATCGACCGCCAGCACCCCGTCTTCGCCGACTTCCCCACCGACGACTGGCAGAACCTCAACTGGTGGGAACTGGTCAACCGCACGCAGGTCATCAACCTATCGGAATTCCCCAGCACCTACCAACCCATCATCCAGCCCATCGACACCTGGCATGTCTCGCGAAAACTGGGCATGATGGTGGAGGCCAATGTCCTCGGAGGACGCCTGCTCATGACCACCATCGACCTCAGCAACCACCTCGACCAAAGACCCGTGGCACGCCAACTGCGCTACTCCGTCCTCCGCTACATGCAGTCCGACAACTTCCGCCCCGCCATCACCCTCGACCCGCAGGTCATCACCCACCTCTACGAGCGCGAGGCGCCTCCCGTCAATATGTTCACCGTCAGCTCCCCCGATGAACTGAAACCCAAAATCGGAGGAAACTGAAGCAAAAATCGCCGGAAACTGAAGAAAAAATCAATGGAAACGAAGGAGGGCCCATCCGTCCCGTTTGTCCCATCCGTCCCGTCTGTTGCGTTGCCAACGCAACAAACAGAACCCAAAAACCATCAAAAACGATGAAGAAAGAAACATACGAAGCACAGAAAGCCTTCGCAGGCGAAAGGAAGCCTTCAATGCTTCGTCGTTGTGTTGGCCACGACTACACGAATCACGACTACACGAATCGTCAGATTTACATGATTACAATGGTGACGGAGGGCCGTCGCCCTCTCTTTGGTCATGTCGTAGGCAGAAGTGACGCACCAGAAAACAGTACCGATAAACCGCGCATCATTCTCTCGGAATTGGGACAGCGAGTATCTGACGAATGGAGAGCAACGCCATCGTACCATCCTGAGATTGAGGTGATTGCTCTTCAGATGATGCCCGACCATTTGCATGGCATCCTTTTCGTCAAAGAAAAAAATGGAAAAACCACTTGGCATCGTCCTTCGTGGGTTTAAGCAAAGTTGCAACCGTCATTACCGCGAACTTGTACTTGGAAGAGCTTCCGTCCCGTCTGTTGCGTTGCCAACGCAACAAAAAGCCCCTGAAAAAAAGGCCCAGAGTACGCCTTCATTGTCTTCAACGGTTATGATACCGAAAAATGGGAACAAAGGAAAATCAGACTCGTACCCGACGAGGAGGTCATCGACCGCTGCGGAAGTTGGGTTAAGACCAACATGAGAACCTACCGACGGGTGTTGAAGAAGTACCACAACATGATCAAATTCTATTGCAAGGATTACTGGTGCAGCCCGATAATCCGCGAACGACAGAAAAATTTCGCCATCGGCAGCGACTGGGACGACGGTGTTTTTGAGGTATATACCGAGAAAATCTAAATGCACAATACATTCAAACACCAGAATAACAATTATACTATCACCGTAACTCTGTTCAGTCATCGCAAAATTTCTTTTGGCCCTAAACACCTGCTTTTCACAATACTTGTGGCATCTAAGCCCGTCTAAGACCAGATGGAGAAACACTTGCATGAAACTCTTCTTCCCTCCTCAGCCCTCCTCTGTCCCCTCTCTTTACCTCCCCAAGAGTAAAACTCTGTGTTTCTCTGTGTCTCTGTGCCTCTGTGTTGAATCTCTGAATCTCAGAATCTCAAAAAAGAACCTCAGAATCTCAGAAATCATCTCAACCCCTCCTTTGTCCTCCTCTGTCCCCTCTCTTTACCTTCCCAAGAATAAAACTCTGTGTTTCTCCGTGTCTCTGTGCCTCTGTGTTGAATCTCTGAATCTCAGAATCTCAGAAAGAATCTCTGTCCCCTCTGTATCTCGAGCCCACCTCAAAAAAATCACTTTTGTCTTTTCTGTTTACGACCATTTTGCACTATCTTTGCAAAAAAATTGGAGATATGCGAAAATACATCATACTTTTTGCCATACTGTTCATTGCCTTATTCACCTCATGCACCACAGGCTCCAAGCGATATAAGATAGGTATCTCACAATGTTCGGAGGATATTTGGCGCGAGAAACAGAACGCCGAACTGCGGATGGGGGCTTATTTCCACGACGATGTGGAACTGCGGTTTGCTGCTGCCTACGACAGCGATGAGCGGCAGGTGCAGCAGATTGACAGCCTCGTCGCCACAGGTATCGACCTGCTGATTGTGGCCCCCAACCAGATGGCCACCATCACACCCGCCATCGACAGGGCTTTCGACAAGGGCATTCCCGTCATCGTGTTCGAGCGGAAAACCAGCTCACAGAAATTCACCGCCTTCATGAGCGCCGACAACTATGAAATGGGCCGCGTCATGGGGGAGTATATCTCCGGAAGACTGCATGGGAAAGGCAGAGTGCTCGAAGTGATGGGCCTCAAAGGCTCGTCGCCGGCCATTGAGCGCCACAATGGCTTCACCGAGGCGCTGAAAGACCACCCCGGCATTGAGTTCGTGGCCACACTTCAGGGCGACTGGACTGAGGAGAGCGCCATCAAGGCCATCAAAGACTATAAAGGCGACTTGTCGCATATAGATTTCGTCTTCGGGCAGAACGACCGCATGGCGATGGGCGCACGGAAAGCGCTCGCATCTGCCGGCACCAAGTATTGCGGCATTGACGGCCTGCCCGGCCAGGATGGAGGCATCAGACTGGTGCGCGACTCCATCCTCGACGCCACCTATATCTATCCCACTCACGGCGACCAGCTACTGGAAATGGCGGTCAGCATCCTCGAAGGAAAACCCTACGAGAAGGAAGTCAGACTGATGTCGGCGCTCGTCACCAAGGAGAATGCCAACGTGCTGCTCATGCAGAATGAAGAGGTCGTCAGGCAGTCGAAGTATCTCGACCAACTTCACAGCAGAGCCGACAAATACCTTCAGCAACTCGACACCCAGCGCATCGTCATGCTGATGTCCATCGCTCTTGTTGCCCTCCTGATGATATTGGCCATCCTGCTCTACCGCTATCACATCCAGGAACTACGATTGCACGAAGAGCACACCAAGATGGAGCACGAGCAGCTCGACTTCTACACCAAGGCAGCCCATGAATTGCGCACCCCGCTAACGCTGATAGAGGGCCCGCTCACCCATCTTGCCGATACGGCAGCCATCAAGCAGTCCGACGACAAAACGACCGAGTTGTTTTCCATCGTCAGACGCAACACGGCCAACCTGTCGAAACTGGTCAACAAAATCCTTGACGTGCAAACCGGCATTCCACCACAGGACCTCGCTTCGGACATGACAGACGAGATGGCAACCATGGCCGCTAACGAGGATCAAAGCAATGACCCTGCAGCCACGGCAACAGAAGGAGAGCCCCCCACCCTGCTGATTGTCGACGACAATGCCGACATTCGAACCTTGCTCAAGACAATCCTCCAGCCCCACTACCAACTGCTCGAAGCAGCCGACGGGCAAGAGGGGCTGCGCGTGGCACACGAACAGGTGCCCGACCTTATCGTGAGCGATGTGATGATGCCCGTGATGAATGGACTGGAGTTCTGCCAGCACATCAAAAATGACATCGTCACAAGCCATATCCCCGTCATACTCCTCACCGCACGCGCACTGAACAAACATCAGATAGAGGGTTACGAAAGCGGGGCCGATGCCTACATCACCAAGCCCTTCCAGGCCGACTTGCTGCTTGCACGCATCAGCAACTTGCTGAAAAGCCGTCTACAGCTGCGCAACCTATGGAGCAGCAGCGACCAAAAAGAGAAAAAGGCCGAAGAGCCCAAGGCCGAGGTGAAAGAAAGTGCCTTCATACAGCGATTCAAGTCCATCGTCGAGGAGAATATGGACAACAGCGACCTCAGCGTGGAGGACATCGGAGCGGAAATGAACCTCAGCCGTGTGCAACTCTACCGAAAGGTAAAAGCACTGACGGGATGCTCGCCCGTCGACCTGCTGAGAAAGGCACGGCTGGCTGAAGCCTACCGCCTGCTCACGGAAAGCGAACTGACTGTCAGTGAAATCGCATACAAAGTGGGGTTCACCTCACCATCTTATTTCACAAAATGTTTCAAGGAAGAATTTGGCAAAGTACCTGGTGAAACAAGAAAATAATAACAATTATTGCCCTTTTATATTGCGTATATCAAAAAAAAGCACTATATTTGCCAAAAGTTCTCCCAAATGGGGGGATAAGACATTGCGGATTTACTGAGTTACTTACTCTTTCCGAACCAAACTGCGACCTTGGGAATAGAATAGAGAGTATAGAGCCTTGCCATAAATAATAATGGTGTGGACTGGCGTTTCATCTATTCTGAGGTTGTCGCAGACCTGGTTCGAAAGTGAAACGCTCATTGTCCACACCATGCTTTTTACTGTTAACCGAAAACCTAATAATTATATCAACCTAACTATGCCAACCCGATGATTGACATTGCAAAAGTAGTACAAACTGATGCAATACACTCGCAATAATCGTTCATACAATCGCAAAATTGTTGCATCGCAACATTTTTAGTAGCCGAAGAACGATATGTTGTATCGCACCAGTGAATACAACCTTAAATTTGCATTCATGAAATCATTATTCATAACCTATCCAACAAAAACCAAAAGAAATGAAAGAACTAAAGAGATTACTGTTGAGCACCTTGCTCATCTTTGCATGTACTATAATGTACGCGCAAACAGAAGTCACGGGAACAGTCATCGATGAGACCGGAGAAGGCGTCATCGGGGCTACCGTGATGGAGAAAGGAACGTCGAACGGTGCCGTAACCGATTTCGACGGAAATTTCACCTTGAAAGTCAACGCAGGAGCCACTCTCGTCATCACCTACATCGGTTACGACCCAGTGGAAATCGCAGCTGCCAACGGACTGAAAGTCCAACTGAAAGAGAATGCCAGCGAACTGGCTGAGTTGGTGGTGACAGGTTATCAGACACAGCGCAAGGCCGACCTGACCGGTTCGGTGGCTGTCGTGAAAACCGCAGAACTCAAGACATCGTCGGACACCGACCCCATGCGTGCACTGCAAGGTAAGGTGCCTGGAATGACCATCACAACCAATGGCTCGCCTGTGGGAGTCGGTACCGTAAGAATACGTGGTGGTGGGTCGTTCAACTCCTCGCAGGACCCGCTGTTCATCATCGATGGTGTACCCACAACAACGAACCTCAACACGCTGAACATGAACGACATCGAGTCCATGCAGGTGCTTAAGGATGCCGCATCGGCATCTATCTATGGTAGCCGCGCTGCAAACGGCGTCATCATCATCACCACACGCTCGGGAAAGAAAGGCGAAAAAGTCAAGGTGGACTTCTCGGCCAACCTCACTGCTCAGTTCTACAACAAGCAGACCATGATGAAGCTGTCAAACAGCGCTGAGTATGCCACAGCCATGGCACAGGCAGCCATGAACGACGGACTCGACCCAGAGCAGTATGCCAACAACTACGGACTGACACTCAACGCCACTGCAGGAACGCCCATCTCGGCATACGACCCCGCTACAGGACAGATGCGACAGTTCACCGTCAACGGACTCTACGACGGATTCGTGAACGCAAAGAAGACCATGCGATACAGCGACACCGACTGGCTCGATGAAATCTCACGCACGGGCTTCTCCCAGAACTACGACCTCTCCATCTCGAATGCCAACGACAAGTCGTCCGCACTCTTCTCCTTCGGATACAAGAAAAACAATGGTATCCTGAAATACACCGACTTCGAAAGCTTCTCCGGACGTATCAACACCAGCTACAAGGTGAACAAGCTTGTCACCATCGGCGAGAATGCCACCATCACCTATAGCGACCAGGTGGACTGCCAGCCACTCGAGAACGCACTGAAGATGTCGCCCACGCTCCCTGTTTTTGAAGAGGACGGAGAGACCTTCTCGGGACCCGTGGGAGGTATGAGCGACCGACAGAACCCGCTGCGCGAACTCTACCATAACCGCGACAACCGACTCAAAATGTGGCGTATCTTCGGAAATGCATACGTCGACATCAAGCCCATCAAAGGCCTCACACTACGCTCAAACTTTGGTCTCGACTACTGGTCAGAATTCATCCACAGCGTCACTTACACATGGCACTCCGACGTGGTGAACAACAACACACCGGCATCGAACCTTGGCTCTAAGAACTCAATTAAGTGGACATGGTCGAACACGGCCAACTATACCTTCACCGTCGCCACCAACCACTCCTTCATTCTCCTCGGAGGTATCGAGCTACATAAGGACGCCGAAGAGCGTTCCTCGGCCTACGCACAGATGTACGCCCTGGAGAAATACGACTACATGTGGCCCGATGCTTCCACAGGAACACAGCGCGCAACAGGTATTCGTGAGGGATACAACCTGGTGTCGTTCTTCGGCAAGGTGGACTACAACTGGAAAGACCTCTTGCTCGCATCCTTCACCATCCGTCACGACGGCTCCTCACGCTTCGGCGAGAACAACCGCTATGGTACCTTCCCCGCATTCACCCTCGGATACCGTCTCTCAGAGAACCTCCACCAGGACTGGATCAACGATCTGAAACTACGTGCCTCATGGGGTGAGACCGGTAACCAGGCCATCTCCAACTACGCACGCTACGGACTCTACGCTGCAACCTATGGCGGCGGACGAAACGAGTCGACTGCCTACGACCTCGCACTGCAGGGCAGCGGCATCTTCCCCTCGGGATTCCGCGCCACACAGTCGCAGAACAACAACCTCAAGTGGGAGACCACAGAGCAGTGGAACGCCGGTATCGACTTCAACCTCTTCCGAAGCGCTGTCTACGGTTCTGTCGATGCATATATCAAGAACGTGAAAGACATGCTTATCAATCCCGCATACCTCGGCTCAATGGGTGAGGGTGGAGCATCTTGGCTCAACGGTCCAAGCCTCCGCAACTGGGGTATGGAGTTCGCACTCGGCTATCGCGGAACCACCGACTTCGGAATGCGCTATAACATCAACGGAAACCTCGACTTCTTCCGCCAGAAAGTGACCTATCTGCCCGAGACAACAACCGGCAGCTACGTACACACTGCAAAAGAAAACCTCGTGGAATCAGAAAGACCTTATGCATCCATCGTGGGATATGTGGTCGACGGACTCTTCCAGAACCGTGAGGAAGTCCTCGCAAGCGGACAGGAGAACGCACGCATCGGCGGTCTGAAATACGCCGACCTCGACGGCAACGGCATCATCAACGAGCAAGACCAAACCTGGATTTTCAACCCAATACCCAACTTCTCTTGGGGTCTGAACGTGGAACTGGGCTACAAGGACTTCGACTTCTCGATGTTCTGGCAAGGCGTTGCAGGACAGGATGTCTATAACAACCAGAAATTCCAGACCGACTTCTACAGCATCACCGATGCAGGAAGCAACAAAGGAAACCGCATGCTCGACGCATGGACAACAGGCAACACAGGCAGCTCCATTCCTGCTCTGACAACCAATAACGTGGGCAACGAGAACCGTGCCAGCACCTACTTCGTAGAAAACGGCTCATATGGTAAACTACGCCAGGTTCAGATTGGCTACAACCTGCCCGAGAGTATTCTCAGTAAGCTCAAGATGAGCAGTGCAAGAGTCTATATCTCTGGCCACAACCTGCTCACCATCAAGAGCAGCTCACTGACATGCCCCGATCCTGAGAACCCCAACTGGGCTTATCCTAACAGTACGTCATTCTCATTTGGTATTCAAACTTCATTCTAAGTTAAGGATACAAGGATTTTTAAGCACTATATAAAAACAGAAACAACATTATGAAAGCAATATATAAAACACTCTGTGCTGGTCTTATCATTTGCGCGACGCTGGCTTCTTGCGACGACTTCATCGACGTAAAACCTCAGGGAGTCATCAGTGAGGACCTGGCCCTGAGCCAGCCCGAAGAGATGGTAACCGCTGCTTACGCCAAACTGGGCGATGACTGGTATACCTACCCATTCAATATGTGGCCTTATGGCGACGTCAGCAGCGACAATGCCATGAAGGGGGGATCTGGAACGACCGACACCAACTATCATCCCGTGGAAGTATGGTCCACACTGACTGCATCAACACCCGACCATATGGACGAGATGTGGTACCACCTCTACTGCTCTATCAGCCGCTGCAACCGTGCTCTCGTATCACTGGAGAATTATGGTGAAAGCAAACTGGGGGCCGCTACCAAGGCCATCCGCGAGGGAGAAATCCGTTTCCTCCGTGCACACTTCTACTTCAAACTCGTGCAACTCTGGAACCAAGTGCCCTGGATCGACGAGGAAGTGTACAAAAACCACACCGAGGAGCAGACGCCCAACAACCAGTTCACACACCAGGAACTCATGGACAAGATTATCGCCGACTTCAAAACAGCTTACGATGTCCTGCCTGCCAAACAGGCTGAAGGCGGACGTGCCAACAAAATTGCGGCTGCTGCTTATCTCGCAAAATGCTACCTCACCATCGCATGGGGCGACGGATACGAGGCCAGCACCGGCGTGTCGCACATCAACCAGGAGTATATGAGGAAGGTGGTGGAGTACACCGAAGTGGTGAAGAACTCAAGCTATGGATATCTCGAGGACTTTGGCGACATCTTCCTGCCCGAGTACAAGAACTCCAAGGAGAGCGTCTTCGCTGTGCAGCACAGCGACTACCAGGACGACAACACGCTCTTCGGACGTGGCAACTGGAGCAACATGCTCAACGGATGCTGGGGTATTTGGTCGTGCGGATGGGACTTCCACAAGCCCACCCAGAACCTTGTCAACGCTTTCAAGACTCGCGACGGACTGCCCATGTTCGACGACTACAACAACGAGATTGCTTATCCTACCAACGGAGTGCCCAACGCTCAGAAGTGGGACCCGCGCCTCTTCCACACCGTAGGAATGCCGACTTTCCCCTACAAGTATGAGACAGCATACACCATGACTAAGGACAACTCACGCACACCGAACACCTACGGCTACTACGCTTCGCTCAAGGAAGTGCCGCAGCGCTCAAAGGGAGAGACTTTCGACAACCCATGGCAGGCCTTCGCCATGAACGACTACGTGCTGCGCTATACCGACGTCATGCTCATGCGTGCCGAGGCTCTCATCGAAATCAACCAGCTCGAAGAGGCCCGCACCATCATCAACGACATTCGCCAGAGGGCTAAGAACAGTGTCGCCAAGCACATCGGCTACGCTGCCGACCAGTGCGAAATAGCACTCTATCCCGCCAGCTACTTCAGCTCAAAGGACCAGGCACGCAGATGCTTGCAGTGGGAGCGCAGACTGGAACTGGCCATGGAGAACGAGCGATTCTTCGACCTGCGCAGATGGGGTGTTGCCTCACAGACTCTCAACAACTTCTTCGAGAAAGAGAAGGATGCCATCTACGACGGGCAGACCTATGCACAGTACTACAAAGACGCGCACTTTACACCCGCTAAGAACGAGTACTTCCCACTGCCATACATCCAGCTCTACTACGTACCTGGCCTTTACACCCAGAACAAGGGATACAATTGATAAGTTATCTGTAATGTATTAAGCGTTAAGTATAAAGCGTTATGAAAAAAATTTCAATCATTATAATGGCGATGTTCGCTCTTATCCTGACTGCTTGTCAGGATAAGGACATCGACCGCGAGGCAATGAAACTGTCGGCTCCCGACCCCGCACAAATCACAGGCGCACTCAATGGCGATGACTATACTTGGACCTGGCCAGCACAAAATGGCCAAATGCAGGTCATCACTTACCGCAACGGGACACTATCGGCAAGCGAAACCGTCAACGGCAACAGCTACACCCAGAAGAATGTGCCTACCAACGTGCCTTTTGAGTATGTATTCAAGGTCACCGACGGCACCAACTTCTCAAAAGGCGTCATCAAGAACTACACACGCGAAGGTGCCACAAGCATCAGCGGCGTGCAGATGTCGCAGGTCGACAAGGCCGGAGGCTATGACGCTCTCGTGGAGTGGAACAGGGCTGCCGACGCTTCAAGCATCAAGTTCTATGCCACCAACGGCAAGCAGACCATCAACGAGACACTCCCGGGAACTGCCACCAGCTACACCATCAAAGACGTGCAGACCGGCGACGTATGGGAAGTGA
>CAMHEL010000131.1 GCA_946184125.1 uncultured Prevotellaceae bacterium | reverse complement strand
CGTCGTTCACCTCGTGGTCGTACTCGCGCTTCACGTCGGTGCCGAGTTCCTTCGAGAGTTCGCTCTGCAGTTCGCACATGGGGCGTATGGCATCCATGGCAGCCTTCAGAGCTCCGAGCAGGTCCTGCTCGCTGACCTCCTTCATCTCACCCTCCACCATCATGATGTTGTCGGCAGAAGCACCGACCATGATGTCCATGTCGGCTTCCTTCATCTGTGCAAATGTCGGGTTGATGACATACTCACCGTTGATACGGGCCACACGCACCTCAGAGATGGGGCACTCAAAGGGTATATCTGAGCAGGCCAGAGCGGCGGAAGCGGCGAAACCGGCCAAAGCGTCAGGCTGGTCGACACCATCGGCGGAGAAGAGAAGGATGTTCACATAGACCTCCGCATGGTAGTTGGAGGGGAACAGCGGGCGGAGCACTCGGTCGACAAGTCGAGATGTGAGGATCTCATTGTCGCCGGGCTTGCCCTCTCGACGGGTGAACCCACCGGGGAAACGGCCCGCAGAGGCATACAACTCCCTGTAGTCGACCTGAAGGGGCATGAAATCTGTTCCGGGAACTGCATCTTTTGCGGCACAAACAGTGGCGAGGAGCACCGTGTTGCCCATTCGGAGCATCACACTCCCGTCGGCCTGCTTTGCCACTTTCCCGGTCTCAATGCTGATGGTTCTTCCATCAGGCAATGATACTGTCTTCGTGATTACGTTCATCTAAAATTTAATGTGTTTTTTGTACATCGAAAAAATAAATCGGGCAAAGTTACTCAATAAATGGCAATTCCACAAACGATTGGCGTTTTTTTTCTTGAAGGGCTGCCATATAAGGTCATTTTCCTTTGCACAACCACCGATAGTGCACTCTTTTCCTCCTTTTTTTATGAATTTTTGAGCCCGCCCCCAAAAAAATGCTCAATATCGGACACCACAACGAAAAAAAGTTGTAAATTTGTCGGCATAATGTGTAATTGCCAAAACTTTTAAATCTATGAACAGAAATCTACGTCTATGGATGCTCATGCTGCTTTGCGCCATGACATCCCTCACTTGGGCCGACTCGTGGGTGAAGACCGCCCCGGGCAGCCTCACCACCGGCGACATCGTCGCCATCGTCGACCTCACCTCCGGCACCGCCATGAGCAACAACAATGGCACCACCAAGGCACCTGATGCCGTGGCTGTCGACATCTCCGACGACCAGGCCAAACTAACCACAGCACCCGACGACAACCTCATGTGGAGTGTCTCTGTCAGCGACGGTAAATTCACCTTCACCGTTCCCGGCACCGACAACTACCTCTACAGCACCAATGCCAACAACGGCATGCGCGTGGGTACTGGCGAGAACGGCACCTACTCCATCTCAACATATGAGGAGACGGGCGCCGACTTCCTCCAAAACGATGGCACATCGCGCTTCGTCGGAGTCTACAACAACCAGGACTGGCGCTGCTACACCACCGTCAACAACAACATCAAGGGTTGTGTCACCGCTTTCTACAAGAAAGTGAACGACGGCACGGTGACCAAGCAAAGCCCAGGCCTCACCGCCACCGACATCACCCTCACCGAGGGCGAGACCGCAGCCGCCAACATCACCACCAAGTCTGACGGCAGTCTGACCTTCAGCACCAGCGATGCTTCCGTCGCCACCATCAGCACCACCGGCACCATCTCTGCCAAGACCCCCGGCACCGCCACCATCACCGTCAAGCAGGCCGAGACAGCCAACTACATTGCCGCTGAGACCACCTTCGAAGTCAAAGTGCTCCAGTATGTCGCCCCAGGCTCCTACGCCACGGTTTCCGTTCCCTATGAAGTGGATTTCACCAAGTCGCAGGACCTCTTCGTCATCGAGGACATCGACAACGACCTCGGCACCCCCATCTGGACCCAGAGCAGTTCCTATGGCATGACCGCCACCACCTACCTGAAACTTGACGGTGAGGAAGCCAAGACCAACCACGATGGCGAGTCATGGCTCGTCTCGCCCCTCATCGACCTCACATCGGTCACCACCGCCACCCTGACGTTCTCCGACAACTGGAACGCCTACTTCAGCGACTACACCAGCGATTTCGGTGTGTTCATCCATGAGGAGGGCGGCAGATGGCAGCGCCTCAACATCACCTACGAGAAGCCCGAGAAGAGTTTCAACGGATGGCGCGACGAGGTCATCAACCTTGCCGACTTCATCGGCAAGAAAGTGCAGGTGGGCTTCTACTACTGCGGCTCGTCAACGACAGCCGGCACCTACGAGGTGCGGTCGTTCAGCGTCACTGCCGAGGCCGCTGTCGTCAAGCAGGAGGCAGGGCTGACATTCGAAGCGAGCACCTTCACCGCCACCATCGGCGAGTCGAACACCTTCCCCACCCTCATCAACCCCAACAACCTGACCGTCGTCTGGTCGTCATCGCATGAGGATGTTGCCACCGTCGATGCCACTGGCGCCATCACCCTCGTCGCTCCCGGCAGCACCACCATCAAGGTCGTCTCCGAGGAGACCGACAATTTCCTCGCCGGCTCAGCCTCCTACCAACTCGTCGTCAAGGAGAAAGCCATCGCCGGAACCGATGTCTATGAGCTCGTCACCGATGCCTCAACACTCGCCGAGGGCGACCAGATCATCCTTGTCAACGAGGAAAACACCTACGCCCTCTCCACCACACAGGCCACCAACAACCGCTCGGCAGCCGACGTGGCACTCGAGAGCAATGGCACCATCATCCCCTCCAACCTGGTGCAGGTCATCACCCTTGAGGGTGAGGCGGGCAGCTGGCTGCTCAACGTGGGTGAGAAGGGTTACCTTTACGCACCAAGCACCACCGCCAACCAGTTGAAGAGCGAGACCACACCCGACGAGAAGGCGTCTGCCGCCATCGCTATCGACGCCGACGCCATCGCCACCGTTCAGTTCAACCAGTGGGACGAGAAGGCCCGCACGCTCGTGAGGTTCAACCCCAACAGCGGCAACCCCATCTTCAGCTGCTATGCCACCACCTCCACCACCGGCACGCTGCTGCGCGTCTATCGCAACACCAGCAGCGCCCCTGTGAAGCAGGCCGCCGGCATCGAGTTCTCCGAGGAGACATGCACCGCCACCATCGGCGAGGAGAACACCTTCCCCACCCTCTCCAACCCCAACAAGCTCGCCGTCACCTATGCCTCCGACAATGAGCAGGTCGCCACGGTGAATGCCTCCGGCGCCGTGACCCTCGTCGCTGCCGGAACCGCCAAGATTTCAGCCTCGACAGCTGAGAACGAGCAGTTCAAGGCCGGCTATGCCTTCTACACCCTCACCGTGGTAGAGAAACAAGTCGACAACGACATCATCTACTCGTTGGTCACCGACGCCGCCTCACTTGCTGCCGGCGACGTCATCATCCTCGTGGGCGAGAACGTCATCCCCGGCGACCCAGAGCAGGGCACCGAGGACCAATTGACCTACTACGGTCTTGGCACCAACCAGAAGTCCAACAACCGTGAGGCAGTGACCGTCACCCACAACAACGACGGTACCTTCACCGGCAACAACTTCCTGCAGGAAATCACCCTCGAGGAAGCAGAGAGCACCTGGCTGTTCAATGTGGGCACGGGCTACCTCTTCGCCGCCAGTTCGAAAGCCAACCAGATGAAGACCGAAGATGAGGCCGACGACAACGCCAAGGCCACCATCGCCATCGCCGAGGACGGCGCCACCATCATCTTCCAAGGCGAGAACACCCGCAACCACCTGCGCTTCAACTTCAACAACGGTGCGCCCATCTTCTCCGCCTATGCCGAGACCTCTACCATGCCGCTCCCCAAGATTTACCGCAAGGGCAAGAGCGCTGCTGGCATCAGGGGTGACATCAACGGCGACGGCGTGGTCGATGTGGTCGATGTGATGATAGCCGTCGACTATGTCCTCAAGAAGAACCCCGCCAACTTCAACTTCAAAAACGCTGAAGTCAGCGGCGACGGTATAGTCGATGTGACTGATATTATGATGATCGTGGATATCATCCTCAAGAAGGGATAACGCAGGATCCAAACAGGTGCGAATCTGAAATATTTGAACACACCTTTTCGTTCCGACCCCTTCATCAACCCTAAGGCATTTAGCCTACTCATGCACTCTGGAAGTTTTTTGGAAACTTCCAGAGTGCAATTTTTCTATACATTTTATTACCTTTTCTGTTCTTTATGTCATTTTTCAAAGCCCATAAAAAACATTCTTTCAAGTCATTTATATTAAAATAATGTGTGGTTTTCTTCTTCGTCTCGCTTTTTTTATCTACTTTTGTCGCCTAATAGTTGAAAAAAATGCTATGCCTGCGAAAGGCTCCTCTCATGCTGACGACCAACTACAATCCACTTGGTCCAACGACTGAACAACCAAAAAATACTATACTCGAGATATTACTAAACAACAATTATTATATGAAGCAAAAAACAAAACTTTTCTTGATGCTGATGACCATGCTCATCAGTCAACTGAGCTTATGGGGAGAAACGATAACATTTGTTCAAACCTCTTCAAGTGCAGGTACTTTAACTGCAAATAGTGGTATTACCTATACCTTTTCAAACACCTATACTAATAATAAGGAACAGATTACGAGTGGTAATACTATGACACTTACCTTGAGCGGATTTCAAGCAGGTGACAAGATTACGGGAATCACACTGAATCTGCATAATAACAAAAGCTCTGGTAACGGAACTGTCACCGCTACCTTTGGAGGTACACAAATTGGAAGTATGTCTGTTACAGGTTTAGGCAACACATACCAGTCCAAATCTATGAGTATAACAGAGACTTCTTTAACAGCACCAGGCAATTTGGTTATTTTATTAACATGTTCTGCAAATTCAGTCTATTGTAATCATTTTGAAATTACTTACACGACGAACACTATACCCATAGTATCCTCGCCTACTTTTTCTCCAACTGAAGGAACTTACAGTACTCCCCAAAGTGTAACCATCTCTTCATCCACTTCCGGAGCATCAATCTATTATACCACTGATGGTACAACTCCAACAACGAATAGCACGCTATATAGTGGTGCTATAGAAGTGGGCAAGACCATGACCATCAAAGCAATTGCTACGAAAACAGGGATGGACAACAGCAATGTGGCTGAAGCAGCATATACTCTCAAAGTAGCTACACCATATATTGGAGTGACTGATGCCTCAACTACCTCAAAAAACATTTCCATCTATTGCAGCAATACACCTAGAGCCACCATCTATTACACCATCGATGGTTCCGATCCCTCCTCAAGCAGCACGCGGATAGAATACACAGGTCCTTTCACCTTAAGCAAATCAGCTACAGTGAAGGCTTATGCTGTTTATGGTGAGATGGATGGTAGTGAGATAGCAGAGAATGTTGTTGAACTGAAGGTGGCTACACCAACATTTACCCCAGCAGGAGGAACCTATGCCTCCTCCCAGAATGTGTCAATAGCTTGTAGTACAGAAGGGGCTACGATTTATTATACGACTGATGGCACAACGCCAACTACATCCAGCAGCCCTTATTCCGGACCTATTTCAGTTAGTACAACAACCACCATCAAAGCCATTGCTGTCTTTGGCGAAATGGATGCGAGCGAAGTGGCTTCTGCCACCTATACCATCAAGGAAATAACCAGCGGAACATTCTTCAAGGCAACTTCAGAGAGTGATCTTACAGAAGGCATGTCTATTATTATTGTCAATGAAAGTGCAGGCAAGGCAATGGGTGCTGCCCAAGCAAATAATTTTTCTGCCACAGGTGCGACTTTTGACACTTCAACAAGTCCTTATACGGCAATTCCTGAAGATAATGTGACAATTATAACGCTTGAGGGCTCTTCTGGTGCCTGGTATTTCAATACAGGAAATGGTTACTTGTATGCTGCAAGTTCAAGCAACAATTATTTAAAGACAGAAGCAACAGCAGACAATAATGCCAAGGCGGCCATCACTTTCAGTAATGGCAATGCAAGCATTACATTCCAAGGTTCGAACTCACATAATAAACTTAAATACAATAGCCAAAATTCATTGTTCTCTTGCTATTCTTCTGGTCAGCAAGATGTTCAGATTTATTATCAACCAGTATCTTCGATTGCCAAGCCCACCATCACTCCTGACTCGGGCACTTTCACCGAAGCTCAGACCATTACCATCACCAACAACGCTGAGGGAACTACCGTCTATTATACTCTTGATGGAACGACACCGACGGAATCCAGCACACCTTATACAGCACCTTTTGTGCTGAAGAAAAACGGCACATATACCATCAAGGCCATAGCCATCAGCAGTGAGGGCAGCAGTATGGTCACAACCGCCACCATCACCATCAACCATACGGTTTTACCGCCTGTCTTCTCGGAAGCCTCTGGCTCTTCGTTCACAGAGCCTTATACCATCAATTTAACAGCAGAGACTGGTTGCACGATATACTATTCTCTTGGTGGAGAAAGTCCAGTCGACAATAGTGGCAATCTGACAAGTTCTGCTATCGCCTATAATTCCTCTACCAGTTTTAAAGACCTCACTAAAGCCATCACCATTACCGCTGTGGCTGTAGATAATGGAGGGAATATCAGCGAAACAGTCACGGCAAACTATAAATACTCTGGCACTGTTCAAGTGCCCTATTACGAGAATTTCGACGAGGGTCTGGGCAACTTCACCACCAATCCTCAGAACAGCGGCTCTCGCGACGTGGCATGGGAATTCCAAGTCAACCACGATGTAGCAACCTACGGCGAGGAGCGCAAATATGCATACATTTCTGGCGGTACCAACAACACCGCTGGCACTTATGTAGGCAGCGACCGCCTCATTTCGCCAGTCATCGATCTCAGCGATCTTGATAATGCCACGTTGAACTTCATCCATGCCGGCCACTGGTTCGGCACAGGAATCGATGATGATGAGAACAACAACTTGGCAGCCAAGAAGGCCAGTTGCCACCTGCAGATTAAGACAGAGAACGGCGATTGGGTCGATATCACCGACAGCATCAGCAACTGGTTCGTGCAACGTCAAGAGGGTAACCATAACATGTATGAACGCGTCAACTCCGGTGACATCAACCTCAGCGACTTTGTGGGCAACAAAGTCCAGATTTGCTTCTACTTCACCTCCACCGCCTCACAAAGCGGTACATGGAATGTGCTCAAGTTCGCTGTCACTGGGACCAAGCCCGAAGAGAGTTACGAAACCGTCACGATGACTACCGATGGCTACGTCACCTATGTTGTGCAGAACGACATCGACTGGGTGAAGACCCGCGCCAAGAACAACACTGAGAATGGCAACAACATCAACATCCACGGCTACAAAGTGGTGGAATTCAGCAAGGAGACCGCTGTATTCGTGGAGTTCGGCGTGGGCGGCAACGGAACAACCCACGACAAATGGTACAGCGAGGACATGATTCCCGCCGAGACACCCATCATCCTCAAAGGCACACAGGGCGACAACAACCTCGTCATTGCCAAGCACGATGACGTCATCTCCAAACCCGTGGGCAACCTGCTCAAGCCTTCCTATGGTGATGTCACCGCAAGCGCCGACCAACGCCTCCTGGTCTTCCAGAAAGAGCCGGAGTGGAGCGCCGCCAACCCCTACGAGCACTACGCCTTCTACCGTCTCGCTACCGGAAGGACCATCCCCAACCGCAAGGCCTACCTCAACGGCAACGATGTCGTAGAGGCAACCAGCATCCCCAACTCCAATCCCACCAACGGCATCTACCTGCTCGAGGACCTCGGAAAGGACACCTCTGGCATCGTGGACCTCACAGCCCAGCAGCCCAAAGCCTTCGACCCCAACGCCGCCGTCTATGACCTCAGCGGAAGGAAAGTGGCAGAGGGCATGACACATCTGCCAAAAGGCTTGTATATCATCAGTGGCCGGAAGGTCGTCATCAGATAAGTTGAAAGGAGGAAAACCGTTATGAGAAAGAATATCTATACAGCACCTGTAACAGAAATCTTAATTCCCTGGCTTGAGCCCATCCAGACAGAGGACGTACCCGTCCATTGGAGCACAGAAAATGATAACCCCATCGAGAGCAACGGTGGTTTCTTCGACGATGACGATGATGACGAGCACGACAGTTTCTTCGACGACTGAGAAACTATTTTGAATACCCGCACGGGCCACGACTTTTACACATCAAGGGACGTGGCCCGTGCTTTTTCTAAAAAACCACCTCCTCGTCCCATTTTTTCGGGGAAAAAAGACACAAGTTGGGGATTTTTTTGTATATTTGTCGCCAAATGCATAATCACTAAAATCTATAGCAGTCTATGAACAAAATTCTACGTTTTTGGATGCTCATGGTACTCAGTACCATCACATCCCTCACCTGGGCCGGATCGTGGTTGAAGACCGCACCTGCCGACCTCGCCACGGGCGATGTGGTCGCCATCGTCGACCTCACATCAGCCACCGCCATGAGCAACGACAACGGCACCTCCGCGGCTCCCAAAGCCGTTGCCGTCAGCATCAGCAACGACCAAGCCAAACTTACCGCCGCTCCTGGCAACAACCTCGTCTGGAAAGTGACCGTCAGCGACGGTTCGTTCACCTTCAATGCAGACGGAACCAACTACCTCTACTGCACCAATGCCAACAATGGTCTTCGTGTAGGTACAGGCGAAAACCCTACCTTCACCATCAAACAGTCGGAGGACACTGGCGCCGACTTCCTTTTCAACGAAGGTCAGAGCCGCTACGTCGGTGTCTATAACAACCAGGACTGGCGCAGCTACACCTCTATCAACAACAACATCAAGGGTTGCTCCACCGCTTTCTACAAGATGGTGGACGACGGCACGGTCACCAAGCAGAACGCCAACCTCAGTGCCAGCGACCTGACCATCACCGAGGGTGAGACCAAAGATGCAGTCATCACCACTGAGTCGGACGGTGCACTCTCCTTCGACAGCGACAACACGTCTGTAGCCACCGTGAGTGCCAACGGCACCGTCACCGCTGTGGCTCCCGGCACCGCCACCATCACCGTCAAGCAGGCAGAAACCGACAACTTCTTCGCAGCCGAGACATCGTTCACGGTCACCGTCACGGAATACATCGAGCCAGGCTCCTACGCCACTGTCTCCGTGCCCTACGAAGTCGATTTCACCAAATCTCAGGGCCAGTTCGTCATCGAGGACGAGACCAACGACCTCGGCATTCCCATCTGGACCCAGAGCGAAAGATATGGCATGACCGCCACCACCTACGTGAAGCTCGAAGGTGAAAGCGGAAAGACCAACCACGACGGAGAGTCATGGCTCGTATCACCCATCATCGACCTCACCGAAGCCAGCGAAGCCACACTCACCCTCAATGACCAGGTAAACGCATACTTTGGCAACATCAATGAGGAGTTCTCCGTCAACGTCCGCGAGGAGGATGGTGACTGGGAAGACCTCAGCCTCATCTACGAGAAACCCTCCAGCGGATGGAGCGGATGGGAGGAGCACAACGTGGACCTCAGTGCCTTTGTGGGTTCGAAAATCCAAGTCGGATTACGTTACATCGGAAAGGAAGCCACTGCCGGCACCTATGAAATCAAGAGTTTCAAGGTCGTCGCCGAGACCGTCATCGAGAAGCAGGAAGCCGGTCTGAAATTCGCTGAGAACAACTTCACCGCCGTCATCGGCGAGGACAACACCTTCCCCACCCTCGAGAACCCCAACAACCTGACCGTCGCCTGGTCTTCGAGCCATGAGGATGTCGCCACCGTTGCCTCCGACGGCACCATCACCCTCGTCGCCCCCGGCAGCACCACCATCAAGGTCACTTCCGAGGAGAACGACAACTTCCTCGCCGGCTCTGCATCCTATCAGCTCATCGTGAAGGAGAAGGCCATTGCCGGAACAGAGGTCTTTGAGCTCGTCACCGATGCCTCCGACCTCGCCGCAGGCGATGAAATCATCATTGTCAACGAGGACAACACCTACGCCCTCTCCACCACGCAGGCCACCAGCAACCGCACTGCAACAGAAGTGGCGCAGGAGAGCGACGGCACCATCATCCCCTCCAACCTCGTTCAGGTCATCACGCTTGAGGGCGAGGAGGACAGTTGGCTGCTCAACGTGGGCGCTTTAGGCTACCTCTATGCACCAAGCACCACCGCCAACCAACTGAAGAGCCAAGTCAACCCAGAAGCCAATGCATATGCCACCATCACTATCGATGCTGACGGTGTCGCTAAAGTACAGTTCAACCCATCTGTCAAAGACTTGCGCAACGTGTTGAGGTACAACCCCAATGGTAGCAACCCCATCTTCAGCTGCTACGGCGCCACCTCCACCATTGGCTCCTTGGTACGCATCTACCGCAACACCAATGGCAAGTTGCCCGCCGGTCTCTCCTACTCCGAGACCTCCTTCACCGCCACGGTCGGCGCCGACAATGCCTTCCCCACACTCGACAACCCCAACGACCTGGATATCACCTACTCTTCGAGCAATGAGGGCGTGGCCACCATCGATGAGGACGGCAATGTGACCCTCGTCGCTGCCGGAACGACCACCATCAGCGCTACGTCGGAGGAGACCGATGAGTACAAAGCTGGCTCCGCCTCCTATACGCTGACCGTCATTGAACCCGAAGTGCCACAGACCGACAACGACAACGTCTATGAGCTGGTCACCGACGCCACGACTCTCGCCGAGGGTGATGCCATCATCCTCGTGGGTCTCAACATCGAGGAGGCTGAAGAGGACGGCGAAGAGGACACCTTCAACTACTACGGACTCAGCATGACCCAGAAAGCCAACAACCGTGAAGCAGTGGCTGTCACCTACAACGAGGATGGCACCATCCAGGGCAACAACCGCCTGCAGGAGATTACCCTCGAGGCCGCAGAGAGCACATGGCTGTTCAATGTAGGCGACGGCTATCTCTACGCCGCCAGCTCAAACTCCAACTGGCTGAGAACAGAAGCTGAGGCCGACGCCAACGCCGAAGCCACCATCGCCATCGATGGCGAGGATGCCACCATCATCTTCCAGGGTACGAACACCCGCAACCACCTGCGCTTCAACTACAACAACGGGACGCCGCTGTTCGCCGCCTATGGTGAGAACTCAACGATGACGCTGCCCAAAATCTACCGCAAGGTTGTGGCTCCCGCCGGACTCAAGGGTGATGTCAATGGCGACAAGTCGGTGAGTATCGCTGATGTCACCATGACCGTGAGCTATATCATCGGCGGAAAACCGCAGGGCTTCATCAAGGAAAATGCCGACATCAACGGCGACAACGACATCAACATCGCTGATGTCATGGCCATCGTTGGTATCGTCATCGGTAGCTAATACACCAACTCTCATAAAAAAAGCCGCGTCGATTGACGCGGCTTTTTTATGGGAAATGGGTTTTCGTCGAGAGATTTTGACCGAAAACTACGGCGGCAGAAAGGTCAACATGCTCTCAGTCCGAAGGATTCTAATCAAGAGAAACAATGTCACCACGACGGAACAAAAGCCTGAATATCAAATGCTTATGCCCTTTCAGGGCGAATAGTTAGCGTGCGAATGAAAACCCAGGGCGTTGCCCTGGGCTGAGAGCAGGTTGCCCCTTTGGGGCGCCGTTGCACACGGCATCTGATAGGAAACCGTTGTGCTCGGCATTATGACGGGAAACCGTTGCACACGGCATTATGATAGGGCGCCGTTGTACACGGCATCTGATAGGAAACCGTTGCACACGGCATCTGATAGGGCGCCGTTGCACACGGCATTATGATAGGGCGCCGTTGTACACGGCATTATGATAGGGCGCCGTTGTACACGGCATCTGATAGGAAACCGTTGCACACGGCATTATGATAGGGCGCCGTTGTACACGGCATCTGATAGGAAACCGTTGTGTGCTCGGCATTATGACGGGAAACCGCTGCACACGGCATTCTGATGCTATTTATTTGTTATTTCTCAACCACGGGAACGGGGCTAATTCTCGTTGAGAACGAAGTGCTCGTCTTTAAGGTTGAGTATGGCCTTGCCACCATTCTTGAGCCATCCGAAGAGGATTTCGCGCATGAGCAGTGGTTTGATGTCGTGAGCGATGACACGGTCGATTTCCCTGGCACCATACTCACGTGTGAAGCCTTTGTTGAGGAGCTGCTCGCGGGCCTCTTCGGTGACCGTCATCTCCACCTGTCGTGCGGCGAGGCGTGCATGCAGTTCCCTCAGTTTCTTGTCGAGAATCATGCCCGCCATTTTGCGGTCCATGTCGTTGAAGACGACAGTTGCTGAGAGGCGGTTGATGAACTCAGGTTTGAAGGTTCGCTTCACCTGCCGCATCATCGCCTCGCCAGCAGGCACATGCCCGCCGAAGCCGACGGAGGCCTGCGAGGCGAACTGAGCTCCCGCATTCGAGGTCATGATGAGCACCACGTTGCGGAAGTCGGCCTTACGCCCCTTGTTGTCCGTCAGTCGTGCATAGTCCATCACCTGGAGAAGGATATTGTAGATGTCGGGGTGCGCCTTCTCTATCTCGTCGAGCAGCAGCACGCAGTTGGGTGTCTTGCGTATGGCGTCGGTGAGCAGTCCGCCGTCCTCATAGCCCACATAGCCTGCTGGCGAGCCGATGAGCTTGGCCACGGTGTGCTTCTCGGTGTATTCGCTCATGTCGA
>CAMHEL010000130.1 GCA_946184125.1 uncultured Prevotellaceae bacterium | reverse complement strand
CTTGTTCTTTGTTTTCCATATCTTTTGTCGGTTAAGCGTCAAAGCACATTGAGCACCTGCTCCTTGATTTGCTCCAACTGGTCTTTCATCTGCACCACGATGTTCTGCATCTCTGCCATGTTGCTCTTCGAGCCTGTGGTGTTGATTTCGCGGCCCATCTCCTGAGCGATGAAGCCCAGTTTCTTTCCCTGGCTCACCTCCTCCTCCATCGTCTGACGGAAATACCGCAGGTGATTGGCGAGCCGCTGTTTCTCCTCGCTGATGTCGAGTTTCTCGATGTAGTAGATGAGTTCCTGCTCCAGTCGGTTCTTGTCGTATTCCACCTCGGGGATGGCCTCCAGCCCCTCGATGATGCGTGAACGTATTTTCTCCACCCTGAGGGTCTCATAGCTTTCGATGCTGACGAGTAGGTTGGCGATGGTGTCTATATTCTGTTCGAAACGGCCTTGCAGCGCCGTGCCCTCCTGGCAGCGGAAGGCATCAAGTTGCTCCAAAGCGGTGGAGATGGCTCCACTCACCACCGCCCACTCCTCGTCGGAGAGTGTCTCCACATCAGTCCTCATGGTGACATCGGGCATGCGGAGGAGGGTGTAGAACCAGTCGGCTGGCTCGGGAATGCCTGTCGAGGCGGCGATGTCCTTAATCTGATGGTAGTAATTCTCGACGAGAGCGCCATTGATGGGAGTGGCCTCCACGCCAGTGTCGTGCTCTATCCAAAGCGAGAAATCGACCTTCCCCCTCACCACGGCCTTTGCCACCATCTGTCGGATTTCCATCTCCTTCTCACGGTAAAGGGGTGCGATGCGTGTGGAGATGTCGAGCGACTTGCTGTTGAGCGACTTCACTTCCACACTGACTTTCTTCTCCTTATAGGTTACTACAGCCTTGCCGTAGCCTGTCATCGACTTAATCATTTTTTATACAGAATAAAGAATTGACTTTTCTGGTGCTTTCCCGACCAAGAAACCTTGCGTTGTCCTGTCCGAAGGATTCACCCTGTTAATATATTGAAAAAAAGGCTTATCTATTGCAAAGGAAACTTTAAAATCCCCATGCCGAAATAGAATTTCATGCAAAAATACAACTTTATTGGGGAAAAAAGCGTAATTTTGCATTTTATTTTAGAATATAACTGATATTTCCCACCGAGATGTCTTGCATTTTGCATATTGAGACCAGCACCGACGCCTGCTCCGTAGCCGTGAGCGAGGATGGCGCGTGCATCTACCACGACGAGGACCTCACCGGTCCCAACCATGCCGAGCGCCTCGGCACGTTCGTCGACGAGGCGATGTCGTTCACCGACAGTCATGGCATCCCTTTCGATGCTGTGGCGGTGAGCAGCGGCCCTGGTTCCTATACGGGTTTGCGCATCGGCGTGTCGATGGCGAAGGGCATCTGCTACGGCCAGGGCTTGCGGCTGATAGCCATCCCCACACTCGAACTGCTCACCGTCCCCGTGCTGCTGGGGCATGAGTTGGAGGACAACGCACTGCTGTGCCCTATGCTTGATGCCCGGCGCATGGAGGTCTATGCCGCCATCTACGACCGCGCACTGCACCCGGTTCGGGGCATACAGGCCGACATCGTGGATGCCGACACCTACCGCCCTTGGCTCGACGACCACCCCGTGTACTTCTTCGGCAATGGAGCGGCGAAGTGCATGACGACTATCAGCCACCCCAACGCCCACCTCATCGAGGGCATCCGCCCACTGGCCCGCAACATGTTCCCCTTGGCCGAGAAGCGGGTCGCACTGGAGCAGTACGAGGACGTGGCATACTTCACCCCATATTACCTGAAGGACTTCGTGGCTAAAATGCCCAAGTCCCTCCTTTAGAAACATTAAAGAGATGAAAATAGAAGGATTAGACTACAACACCCAGCGTGAGCACCTGCTGCTGCCAGAATATGGCCGCGAGGTGCAGAAGATGGTCGACCATGCCGTGTCGCTCCCCACCCGTGAGGAGAGGCAGCGCTGCGCCGAGACCATCATCGCCATCATGGAGCGCATGTTCCCCAATGCCAGCACCGCCGAGGACCACCGCCACAAACTGTGGGACCACCTGGCACTGATGAGCAATTTCCAGCTCGACATCGACTGGCCCTGCGACGTAAGCCAGGCCGTGAAAATCACCACACGTCCGGAACCCATGGAGTATCCGATGAAAGACATCCCCGTGCGCCACTACGGATATATCACTTCGGAGCTTTTCGATAAGCTCAAGTCGATGCCTGACGGCGCCGAGCGCGACGAGCTCGCCCGCCTCACCGCCAACTACATGAAGCGCTGCCTGCTGCAGTGGAGCCATGGGTCGGCCGACGACGAGAAAATCATCTCCGACCTGGCCCGTTTCACCGACGGCGTCATACAGCTCGACCCCAAGAAGTTCGTCTTCGAGAAAGTCAACGAGCGTGAGTTCACCGAGAAACAACGCAGCAAGAAAAAGAAATAACCCTAACCATGCAGTCGTTTGTCATTGAGGGCGGCCATCCGCTCAGGGGCACCATCATCCCGCAAGGTGCCAAAAACGAAGCACTGCAGGTCATCAGTGCCTGTCTGCTCACCAGCGAGGAGGTGCGCATCAGCAATGTGCCCAACATCCTCGACGTCAACAACCTCATCCTGCTGCTCAAGGACATGGGCGTGAAAGTGACACGCCATGCAGTCGGCGACTATTCGTTCGTTGCCGAAGACCTTCACCTCGACTACCTGGAGAGTGATGAGTTCGTGAGGAAATGCTCCTCGCTCCGCGGCAGTGTGCTGCTCATCGGCCCCCTGCTCGCCCGTTTCCACCGCGCTGTGGTGGCTAAGCCCGGCGGCGACAAAATAGGGCGCCGCCGACTCGACACGCACTTCTTGGGATTCAGCTACTTAGGAGCTTATTCCAGTCCGATAAAGGGCCGCGAGGTCTACCAGCTCAGGGCCGACCGCCTGACGGGGTGCCACATGCTGCTCGACGAGGCGTCGGTGACGGGAACGGCCAACATCATCATGGCATCTGTCCTGGCCGAGGGCACCACAACCATCTACAACGCGGCCTGCGAACCCTACATCCAGCAACTATGCCACCTGCTTAACGCCATGGGGGCACAAATCAGCGGCATCGCATCCAACCTGCTCACCATCGTGGGGGTGAAAAGCCTCCATGGCGCCACACACCGCATACAGCCCGACATGATCGAGGTCGGCTCGTTCATCGGCATGGCGGCCATGGTGGGCGACGGCATCACCATCAGCGGGGTGAAACTCAGCGACCTGGGCATCATCCCCGACATCTACCGACGCCTCGGGGTGAGGGTGCAGACCGTGGACAACGGCATCTTCATCCCACGCCACGACAGCTACCAAGTCGACACCTTCATCGACGGCACCATCATGACCATCGCCGACGCACCATGGCCCGGACTCACGCCCGACCTCATCTCGGTGCTCATCGTTGTGGCGACACAAGCCAAGGGCAGCGTGCTTATCCACCAGAAGATGTTCGAAAGCCGACTGTTCTTTGTCGACAAACTCATCGACATGGGCGCTCAGATTATCCTCTGCGACCCACACCGCGCCGTCGTGGTGGGCCACGACCACAGCATCCGCCTCAGGGCAGGACGCATGACCAGCCCCGACATCCGCGCGGGCATCGCACTGCTCATCGCAGCCCTCAGTGCCGACGGCACCAGCCGCATCGCCAACATCGAGCAGATTGACCGTGGCTATGAGAACATCGAAGGCCGACTGAGACAGCTCGGCGCACATATCGAAAGGGTGGGATAACACAGCACGACATGGACGACCTCATCCACATCGGCCGCATCGGCAAGACTCATGGCGTGAAGGGCGAGGTGTCCTTCCATTTCACCGACGACGTGTTCGACCGCGTCGATGCCGACTTTGTCTTCATCGAGACCGACGGCCTGCCTGTGCCTTTCTTCTTCGAGGAATACCGTTTCCGAAGCGAGGAGACGGCATTGGTGAAATTCGCCGGCATCGACGACGCCACACGCGCCGCCGAACTCACCGGCTGCGAGGTGTTCTTTCCACGCGACATGTTCGACAGCGGCGACGGCGAACTCACCTGGGCCGAACTTGTGGGCTTCACCATCACCGATGCCGACAGCGGCGAGACCATTGGCGAAGTGAGGGCCATCGACCTGAGCACCATCAACACACTATTCGACATTCTCACACCCGATGGCACCTCTCACCTCATCCCGGCCAATGACGACCTCGTCGAGGACATCGACCGGAACAAGCGAACCATCGCCATGCATCTGCCGGAGGGAATTTTAAATATTGAAAATTGAAAATTGAAGATTGAAGATTGAAAATTGAAAATTTTTCAATCATATAAATAATAAAAAATGGGGGATTGATCTTCTGGATATCAAAGATTTCAAGGATTCAAGAACCCAAGACGCAAGAACTCATCAACTCAAGAATGAAAGAGAAACAACAGATATGCATCCTTGGTTCGACTGGTTCGATTGGCACACAGGCGCTCCAGGTGATAGAGGAGCACTCCGACCTCTATGAGGTGTATTGCCTGACGGCGAACAACCGTGTTGCCGAACTGGCCGCCCAGGCCCGCAAGCACCGTCCTGCCGCCGTGGTGATTGCCAACGAAGCGCACCTCGGCACTCTTCGTGACCTGCTGGCCGACCTGCCCGACATCAAGGTGTATGGCGGAGCACGCGCCATCGACGAGATTGTGGAGGCCGGACCCATCGACATGGTGCTCACCGCCATGGTTGGATTCGCAGGCCTATCGCCCACCATTCACGCCATCAAGGCCGGCAAGAAGATATGCCTGGCCAACAAAGAGACCCTCGTGGTGGCAGGTGAACTCATCTGCCAACTGGCCACACGCCACCACGCACCCATCATCCCTGTCGACAGCGAGCATTCGGCTATCTTCCAAAGCCTCGTCGGCGAGGACTGCAACGAGATAGAGAAAATACTCCTCACGGCGAGCGGAGGTCCCTTCCGCACGAAAACCATGGAACAACTGGCTACGGTGACGAAAGCCGACGCCCTACGCCATCCCACATGGGACATGGGGGCGAAAATCACCATCGACAGCGCGACGATGATGAACAAGGGCTTCGAGGTCATCGAGGCGAAATGGCTCTTCGGCGTGCCCGCAGAGCGCATACAGGTGCTCATCCATCCACAGTCGGTGGTGCACAGCGCCGTGCAGTTCCACGACGGCTCGGTGAAAGCACAGCTCGGCGTGCCCGACATGCGCCTGCCCATCCAGTATGCTTTCTCCTTCCCACAACGACTCTCCCTCAGCGGTCAGAGGCTCAACCTCTTCCAGCATCCGCTGGAGTTCTTCGAGCCCGACCCCGTGAAGTTCAAATGCCTCGCACTGGCCTTCGAGGCCATCCGCAGGGGCGGCAACATGCCCTGCATCGTCAACGCAGCCAACGAAGTGGTCAACCGCGCCTTCCTCGACGACCGCTGCGGCTTCCTCGACATGGCCGACATCATCGAGCGCACCATGCAGCGGGTAGAGTACGATGCAAGCCCCTCTTACGACATTTACGTGGAGACCGACAACGCCGCAAGGCGAATCGCATCCGAAATGCTTTGACACACCGCCATCCCAACAACAACAA
Source organism: uncultured Prevotellaceae bacterium (assembly GCA_946184125.1). Classification (GTDB taxonomy): domain Bacteria; phylum Bacteroidota; class Bacteroidia; order Bacteroidales; family Bacteroidaceae; genus Prevotella. Next base: position 7,073 of record CAMHEL010000130.1, on the reverse strand, counting down.
ATAACATATTACCGACAAAACATAAAAAATGGATAACGTTTTTCTCATCAGGCTTGTACAGTTCATCCTGTCTATCTCGCTTCTGGTGCTGCTCCATGAGGGCGGACACTTCTTCTTTGCAAAACTCTTCGGCGTGAGGGTGAACCGTTTCTACGTCTTCTTCAACCCCAAATTCCATCTTTTCAGCACCTACGACACCTGGTTCCGCCGGCTGTTCAAGAAAAACCCGGTCGAGGTGCCCGTGATAACAAAGAAAGACAAAGACGGAAAAGAATACAAGAAAAAGGAGTATGTGGGCACTGAGTACGGCATCGGCTGGCTGCCCCTGGGCGGCTACTGCGAAATCTCGGGCATGATCGACGAGACCAACCAAGAGCTCAGCGAAGAGCCACAGCCCTATGAGTTCCGCACCAAACCCACCTGGCAGCGCCTTCTCATCATGATTGGTGGCGTGCTTGTCAACTTCCTCCTTGCCCTGTTCATCTACTCCATGGTGCTCTACTACTGGGGAGAGTCATACATCCAAACAAAGGACATGACGATGGGCATGCAGTTCAACGCCGACGCCAAACGCCTCGGATTCCAGGATGGCGACATCCTCTTGGGCACCGACAAAGGCGCCTTCACCTATTTTGGCACCGACCTTTACCGCGACTTGTCGAAGGCACAGCGCGCCGACATCAAGCGCGGCGGCAAGGAGATGTCCATCACCCTTCCCGGGGAAATCAACATGCTCGACATGATCAAGAAGCAGCCGCCCTTCGTCACACCGCTTATCCCCGCCGTGGTCGACAGCGTGCTGCCAGGCACTGGCGCAGAGAAAGCCGGGATGGGCAAAGGCGACAAAATCGTGGCGCTCAACAACACACCCATCAACTCATGGGGCACCTTCACGCTCGAGGTGAGCAAACTCAACGATGTGGTGACTGCCCGTGCCACACATAACGACAGCATCAAGGGGCGCACCATCAACCTTGCTTTCGCACATGCCGCCACAGGCGACATCGATACGGTGACCGTCATGCTCGACGAGGAAATGAAACTGGGAGTCATTCAGAAGAGCCTTTACAGTATGTATGAGCCCACCAAAGTGGAATATGGGTTCTTCGAGAGTTTCCCTGCCGGCATCCGCTATGGCATCGACGTGCTCAGGGGCTATGTCGACGACATGAAGTATGTCTTCACCGCCGATGGTGCCAAGTCGCTTGGTGGTTTCGGAGCCATCGGCAGCCTGTTCCCACCCGTATGGGACTGGATGATGTTCTGGCGCATGACCGCCTTCCTGAGCATCATCCTCGCCTTCATGAACATCCTTCCCATCCCCGCCCTCGACGGTGGCCATGTGCTCTTCCTCCTCTATGAGATGATTACTGGCCGCAAACCGAGTGAGCGTTTCCTCGTCATCGCCGAGTACATCGGCATCGGCATCTTGCTCCTCCTGATGATTGTCGCCAATCTCAACGACATCCTGCGCTGGCTGGGGTATATGTGATTGAAGATTGAAAATTGAAAATTGAAGATTAAGGGGCTTAGACAATAATCAATAATCAACAATTATATGGCGCAGCCTCCATGCTCATCACATGGAGGCTGCGCTATATATTATTGATTATCGCTCGCCGTGAGTTCTTCGGCTATCTGCTCCAGTTCGGCATACCATTCCTCGCCGAAACGCTGCACGAGGGGTGCCTTAAGAAAGCGGTAGACGGGCAGCTGGAGCCTCCGGCCCAGTTCTACCGCGGGACGGCAGACGTCCCACTCATTATAATTCAGTCCCACGGTGCCATCAGAGAAGGTCTTCTCGCGAATGGGATAGAGGGCACAACTGATGGGTTTGCAGAAACGGGTCTGTCCGGCACGGAAGGCCCGTTCGAGGGCGCATAAGCAGTTGTCGCCGTCGTAGCAGGTGAACACGCAGTCGCGCCCAGCCACGATGCTCGTCACCAGGTCGCCGTCGCGGTCCACATAAGCCACGCCCTGACGGTCGATGACGGTCTGCGCCGATGCCGACAGCTGAGGCCACACCACATCGAGGCACTCCTCTATCTCGGCTGTCTCGTCGAGGGTGACGGGAGCGCCGGCATCGCCCTCCACACAGCACTGCCCGTGGCAAGCATCAAGGTCGCAGCAGAAGCACTGCGTGATAATCTCGGTGGAGAGCAGCACGTCGCCTACTTGAATGATGGGGATACGGTCGTGGATGGACATCGTTTACCAGTCGATAGGTTCCAGGCCGTGAGCGGCAAGGAAGGCATTGGCGCGTGAGAAATGATGGTTGCCGAACCACCCGCCGCGGTTGGCGGAGAGGGGCGAGGGATGCACCGACTCAAGGACGAGATGCCTCGAGCGGTCGATGAAGGCTGCCTTGCTGCGGGCATAACTGCCCCAGAGGATGAAGACGAGGTGGTCGCGCCCAGCATTGAGGGAGCGGATGACTGCATCGGTGAACGTCTCCCACCCCATCCGCTGATGGCTACCGGCCTGATGGGCCCGCACGGTGAGGGTGGCATTGAGGAGCATCACGCCCTGCTGCGCCCACCGCGTGAGGTTGCCTGTGGTGGGCATCGCCTTGCCTAGGTCCGAACTGATTTCCCTGAAGATATTGATGAGCGAGGGAGGCATCGGTATCCCGTCGGGCACCGAGAAGCTCAGCCCCATGGCTTGTCCTGGCTCGTGATAAGGGTCCTGACCGATAATCACCACCTTCACCTTGTCGAAGGGACAGAGGTTGAAGGCATTGAAAATCAGCGGCCCCGGTGGGTAGCAGGAGTACTGTCTGTACTCCTGCCGCACCAAGGTCGTCAGCTGGTTGAAGTAAGGCTGAGCGAACTCACCCTCCAGCCGTTGTTTCCATGAAGGCTCAATCTTGACAGCCATGCTCTAAAATCAGTAGATGAGGCAGTCGCCGGTCATATCCTGCGGCTTCTCCAGGCCCATGATATGGAGAATGGTGGGAGCCACGTCGGCCAGCCTGCCGTTCTTGATTTGACGGCTGTTGTCGTTGGTGACATAGATGATGGGCACGGGATTGAGCGAGTGTGCCGTATTGGGGGTGCCGTCTTCGTTGATGGCATTGTCGGCATTGCCATGGTCGGCGATGATAATCACCTCGTAATCCTCGGCTTTGGCAGCCTCCACCACCTCGCATACGCACTCGTCGACGGCATGCACCGCCTTGGCGATGGCGAAATAGACGCCCGTATGCCCCACCATGTCGCCATTGGCGAAGTTGACCACGATGAAGTCGTACTGACCCGTGTGGATGGCCCCCACCAGGCGGTCTTTCACCTCGTAAGCGCTCATCTCGGGCTTGAGGTTATAGACAGGCACCTTGGGCGAGGGCACCAGAATGCGGTCCTCACCAGCAAATGGCTGCTCACGCCCGCCATTGAAGAAGAAGGTGACATGGGCATATTTCTCGGTCTCGGCGGTGTGGAGCTGGCGCTTGCCGAGCGAGGAGAGATATTCGCCGAGGGTGTTGTCCACATTCTCTTTGGGGAAGAGCACGTGTAGGCCCTTGAAGCTGGCGTCGTAGGGAGTCATGCAGAAATACTGCAGTCCGGGGATGGTCTGCATCCCCTGCTCGGGCATGTCCTGCTGTGTGAGCACGATGGTGAGCTCCTTGGCACGGTCGTTGCGGAAGTTGAAGAAAATCACCACGTCGCCCTCCTGGATGGTACCGTCGACGGTGGCATTGTTGATGGGTTTGATGAACTCATCGGTCACCCCTTCGTCGTAGCTTTCCTGCATGGCAGCCACCATGTCGTTAGCCTGCTTGCCCTTGCCCTCCACGAGCAGGTCGTAGGCTTCCTTGACACGCTCCCATCGCTTGTCGCGGTCCATAGCATAGAACCTGCCCACGATGGATGCGATGGCGGCATCGTTGGCGGCACACACCTCGGTGACCTGCTTGATGAATCCGATACCGCTCTTGGGGTCGGTGTCGCGGCCGTCCATGAAGCAATGCACGAAGGTGTTTTTCAAACCATATTCGTGGGAGATTTCCACCAGTTTGACCAAATGTTCAAGTGAGGAGTGAACGCCACCATCCGATGTGAGTCCCATCAGGTGGATACGTTTGCCCGTCTGCTGAGCGTAGCTGTAGGCGGCCACAATCTCGGCGTTCTGCATGATGGAATTGTCACGGCATGCGCGGTTGATCTTCACCAGGTCCTGATAGACCACACGTCCCGCGCCGATGTTGAGATGCCCCACCTCGGAGTTGCCCATCTGTCCGTCGGGCAGACCGACATCCTCGCCCGATGCATTCAGCTGTGCATGGGGACTTACCGCATTGAGATAGTCGAGATAAGGAGTCGGGGTGTTGAAGATGACGTCACCCTTGTCGTGCTTGCCGATACCCCATCCGTCGAGTATCATCAGAAGTGCTTTCTTTGCCATAATGTCTTTAAATGTTTTGATTGTATGGGGGAATATTTCCCGCCTGAAAAGATACGCAAACGGCGCCTGCCGTTTTGCGCTGCAAATTTAGCAAAAATTCCCGTTAAGCGAATAAAATGACGATGAAAAGTTGACGAGAAAAATGTTCGCATTTTTGGCACGTTCACATATTATTGCTAAATTTGCAGTTGGAAATCACGAAAACCCATGAAAAGATACCTTGATCCCAAAGCCGACCTCACTTTCAAGAAGATTTTCGGCGAGCACCCCGACTTGGTCATCAGCTTCCTCAACGCCTTGCTGCCACTTGAGGCTGACAGCCAGATAGAGAGCGTGGAGTATCTGCCTGCAGAGCAGGTGCCCCGCACACCTACCCGGAAAGACAGCATCGTGGATGTGAAATGCACCGACCAACGGAAGCGGCAGTTCATCGTCGAGATGCAGATGTCGTGGTCGGAGGAGTTCAAGCAGCGGGTCGTCTTCAATGCCGCCAAGGCGTATGTCGGACAGTTGGACACAGGCGAAGACTATGACCTGCTGCAGCCCGTCTATTCCCTCAACTTGGTGAACGACACTTTCGAGAACGACGTGGAGGATTTCTACCACTACTACCGCCTGGTGCACGACCGCTACTCGTTCAAGGTGATTGATGGACTGCATCTGGTCTTCGTGGAATTGCCCAAGTTCAAGCCCCAGACGGTAGCCGACCGCCGCATGATGGTGCTGTGGCTCCGCTTTCTCACCGAAATCAACGAGAAGACCCAGGAGGTGCCTGCCGAACTGATGGAGGACGAGCACGTTCGCTGTGCCTTGGAGTTGGTTGAGGAATCGGCCTACACTCGTGAAGAGATGGAAGGTTATGACAAGTTCTGGGATATCGTCAGCAGGGAGAAGACCCTTGTCAATGCAGCCCGTCGCCAACATGCCAAAGGACTGGAGGAAGGAAAAGCCATTGGTTTGGAGGAAGGGAAAGCCATTGGCATGGAGGAGGGGATGGCCAAAGGCATGATGAAAGAGAAACTGGAAATGGCAAAAAAGATGAAAGCTGCCGGCATGCCCCTCGCCCTCATCATCGAGCTCACAGGACTGACCGAGGAAGCCATCCAACAAAGCGAACCCACCAATCATCAATAACCATGAGAAAATTGTTCACCACACTGCTTCTCGTGCTCATCGCCACCATGGCATGGGCGCAGAGCAACGCTGTCCTTGACCAACTCAAGGCAGACCCGAGAAAAGCCTACGGCAACGATTATCCCTACAAGCTCTTTACCGGCAAGTTGACGAAGGCTCCCAAGGGCTACAAGCCATTCTACATCAGCCACTACGCCCGTCACGGCTCGCGCTATTACTGGACCGACCGCCTATACATCGATTTGGACACACTGCTCAAAGCAGCCCACCAGAAGCACCAGCTCACAGCCGAGGGCGAAGCATTCTACAAGAAATTCATGGACTCCAAGCAAGAGCTGATGACCGGAGTCAGCGAACTCACACAGTTGGGATGGGAGCAGCACCAGAACATCGCGCGCGACATGTACAACCGCTTCCCCGAAGTGTTCAAGAAGGGCGGCAACGTATATGCCATCTCCTCGCTCACCGGCCGCTGCGTGCTCAGCATGTCGGCTTTCTGCCAGGAACTCGTGCAGTGCAATCCCAAAATTGAGGTCCGCGAACAGTCGTCGCGCTTCACGCTCGACGGTGTGGTGCCCACCGACCGGCAGAACCCCGTGAAGCACAACTACCCCCGCTCCAAACCCCGCTACGAGAAAAACCGCGACCAGTTTCATGCCGACAACAGCCTGCGCAAGCGTGTCGTCCCCCGCGTTTTCCTCAGCACAGAAGGCCTTCCCGGCGACCCGAACCGCATAGGCAACTATCTTGTCGACCTCTACACCACCCTTCCCAGCATCAACCATGAGGGGATGATGGGCAACATCCTCACCGACGAGGAGTTGGCCAAGGAGTGGGAAGACTCCAACCTTGGTTCCTATTCCTGGGTATTCGGTCCCAAATACCAGATGATTCCCATCCTTCAGGACATCCTCAAGAAAGCAGAGGCCGTCATCAACGGCACCAGCGACCACATCTCCGACCTTCGATTCGGGCACGACACATGCCTCGGTCCGCTCACCGTCCTGATGGGCATCAATGGCGCCGACCGCGACCCAGAGAACCCCTACGATGTGAAAGACTGCTACCAGAACTGGCAGACCTGCAAGGCCAGCAACATCCAGCTCATCTTCTATAAGAGCAAGAAGGGCGGCGACATCCTGCTGAAATGCCTCCTCAACGGGGCTGAGGCAAGCCTGCCTGTGCCTACACAGCAATTCCCCTACTACAAGTGGACAGACTTCCGCCAGTACTACACCGACCTCTGCAACAGCGTCAAACCATGACATGGCAACAGCGCCAAGCTGCCATTGCCCCTCCCCTACCTCAACCACACAGGGGAGGGGCACTTTAGACGCTAGACTTTAGACGCTAGACGCTAGACTTTAGACGCTAGACTTTAGACGCTAGACTTTAGACGCTAGACTTTAGACGTTAGACGAAGCCATCGGCCCGAATCTAACGAACATATGTCTAAACTCCCAAACTCCTAAACTCCAAAGAATAGACGCTAGACTTTAGACGAAGCCATCGGCCCGAATCCAACGAACATATGTCTA
>CAMHEL010000129.1 GCA_946184125.1 uncultured Prevotellaceae bacterium | reverse complement strand
TTTTTGAAAAAATAATTAAAATAATAAATAAAATGGAAAGTAAAAAGAAATACACAACTTTGAAGAAAAAAGATTCAAAAATAAAATATAAAACTCCTAAACTACCAAACTCCCAAACTCCCTCAAAAAACTCCTAAACTCCCTCAAAAAACTCCTAAACTCCAAAACTCAAAAAAACTTAGTCCGTGTGCCCGCAAATCATACGTCTAAACTCCTAAACTCCTAAACTTCCAAACTCCCAAAAAACTTAGTCCAGTGGTGTGGCTCTCGGGCTTGGCAAAGCCATTGTCGCGCCTGGGACTGTGCCGTTACGAGACATATACCGAGGGGCAGCCGCTGAAGATTCTCCTCGTGGGCTACAACGGTGCCCATCACCACCGACCACCAGCGTCAATGGTCGCCCATCACACGACAAACCTTCAAGGTGATGCAGGAAATGGGCATGGACCCGCAGCCCATGCCCAAATTCCTACGCCCTGCCAAATGTCGAATGTGTGGGCACTGCTCCATCGGCTGTCCCACACGTGCGAAATGGGACACCCGCGAACTGCTCGAGGGACTCAACGTGATAACGGGATGCAGGGTGACGAGCATCGACATCGACGACCGGCGAGCACGACGGGTGAGGGCCACAAAGGGCTTGCAGCACCTGACATTCGAAGCCGACTTCATCGTCGTGGCGGCAGGAGGCTATGGCACGCCCGACATCCTGAGGGCATCGGGCATCGACTGCCAACCAACGCTCTTCGTCGACCCTGTGCTATGCGTGGCGGCACCCATGGAGAACGCACGGCAGAACCGCCAACTGCTCATGCCTTTCGTGAGCCAACGCGGCAAATACATCATCTCGCCCTATATGGACTGGCTCAGTTTCTTCTTCAAACGCTCATGGCGACAACCGATGGACGGCATGGCCAGCCTGATGATCAAACTGGCCGATGTGGAGCAAGGCGATGTATGCCACAACAGGATGCGGAAAGTGCTGACACCGCTCGACCACCAACTGCTGCAGCAGGGGGTGAACGATTGCAGGGAAATCCTCATGAGGATGGGTGCCAAGAAGCAGGACATCGCCCTCGGCATACTGAATGCTGGCCATCCCGGCGGAATGCTGCCACTCACGAAAGCCGATGCCGCGACGCTGCATTCACCGCAGCTGCCCGACAACCTCTATGTGAGCGATGCCACCATCCTGCCCCAGTCGTTAGGACTGCCGCCCATACTCACCATCATGGCGCTGGCCAAGCGCATCGCAAAAAATATTGCCGCTGAAGCGTAAGCCGCTTCTCACTCCCACTCAATGGTTGCTGGTGGCTTCGAGGAGATGTCGTAGCAGACGCGGTTGACGCCTCTCACCTTATTTATTATCTCGTTGGAGACACGTGCCATGAAGTCGTAAGGCAGGTGTGCCCAGTCGGCGGTCATGGCATCGGTGCTGGTGACAGCCCTGAGGGCGACAGGGTGCTCGTAGGTGCGCTCGTCACCCATCACACCCACGCTCCTGACTGTGGAAAGGAGCACTGCCCCCGCCTGCCAGATCTTATCGTAGAGAATCTGGCCGTCGTCGCAGACATACTGAAGCATGGCCTCGATATAGATGTCGTCGGCCTCCTGGAGGATGCGCACCTTCTCACGGGTGATATCGCCGAGGATGCGCACGGCGAGGCCGGGGCCGGGGAAGGGATGACGCTTGATGAGCCGCTCGGGCATGCCCAGTTGCTTACCCACACGGCGAACCTCGTCCTTGAACAGCCATTTCAAGGGCTCGCAGAGCTTGAGGTGCATCTCCTTGGGCAGTCCACCCACATTGTGGTGGCTCTTGATGACCTTGCCGGTGATATTGAGCGACTCGATGCGGTCAGGGTAGATGGTGCCCTGGGCCAGCCATTTGGCATCGGTGATCTTCTTGGCTTCGGCATTGAACACCTCCACGAAGTCGCGGCCGATGATTTTGCGCTTCTGCTCGGGGTCGTCGATGCCTTTCAGGTCGGCGAAGAATTTCTCGCTGGCATCGACGCCGATGACATGGAGACCGAGACCCTGGTAAGCCTCCATCACTTTCTGGAACTCATTCTTCCGCAGCATGCCATGGTCGACGAAGATGCAGGTGAGACGGTCGCCGATGGCCTTGTTGAGAAGCACGGCGACAACGCTGGAGTCGACGCCACCCGACAGGCCGAGGATGACACGGTCGGTGCCCAACTGCTCTCGCAGCTCGGCCACCGTGGTATCGACGAACGAAGCGGCGCTCCACTCCTGGCGCGAGCCGCAGATGTCGACGACGAAGTTGCGCAACAGCTGCAGGCCCTGCACGGTGTGATAGACCTCGGGGTGGAACTGCACGGCCCACACGGGTTGGCTGTCGGAGGCATAGGCGGCCTGGCGCACATCGGCAGTGGAGGCGATGGTGGAGAAACCTTCGGGAATGGCGGTGATGGTGTCGCCGTGCGACATCCACACCTGAGAGTGCTGCTCAAAGCCCTTGAAAAGCGCATTGGTGGTGTCGACGGTCTGCAGGTGAGCACGGCCGTATTCGCGCGAGTCGGCCTTCTCCACTTTCCCGCCAAGGGTGTTGGCGATGAGCTGTGCCCCGTAGCAGATGCCGAGCACGGGCACACGGCCTATCAGTTGCTCCAGGTCGACGCGGAACGCCTCGGGGTCATGGACGGAGAAAGGAGAGCCGCTGAGGATGACGCCGATGACCGACGGGTCGCCGACGGGAAACTTGTTGTAGGGCAAAATCTCGCAGAACGTGTCAAGCTCACGCACACGGCGGCCGATGAGCTGCGTGGTCTGTGAGCCGAAATCGAGGATGATAATTTTCTGTAACATCTATGTGGTGTTTAATGTGTGCTTTATTAGGGGGTTCCGCCACATCAGGTGGGGAAATGCCTGAGAAACTGCTCAGCCTGCTCCAGCGAGTCGAGTTTCCCCACGTCGAGCAGTTGCAGACCGTGCCCGATGTGAGCCATTATCCGCTTCTCGCCGCAATGCCTGAGGTAGAAATCGATGATGGGGAAGCGGTCGGGCTCTTCCATCAACAGGGGGAACATCGTGGGCATGAGGAGATGCACGCCGCTGAAGGCGAGTTGCTCTGCTTCGCCGGGGATGGTGCCGAGGGGGGTCCTCACCTCCCCCGTCTCCACGTTGGTCCAGCCCACGAGTCGCTGCTGGTCGAAGAGCAGGTAGCGCTTCGTCGTACGCTGGCTGACGAGCAGGAGGGCATCGGTGCCCGCCTCCGCCGATTCGTAGAAGGCAGTGAGGTCGATATTGCTCAGGATGTCGACATTATGTATGAGGACTGGTGCGCTGGCATCGAGCAGCGGGAGGGCGTGGCGTATTCCCCCACCCGTCTCGAGCAGGCATGCCCGCTCGTCGCTCACCCTGATGTCGAGGCCGAAGTTGCCGTTTGCCTCGAGGTATTCCACGATTTGGTCGGCGAAATGGTGCACATTGATGACAAGACGGTCGAACCCCGCCGCACGCAACCGCATGACGACATGCCAGAGCAGAGGTTCGCCCCCTACCCTCACCAATGCCTTGGGCATGGTGTCGGTGAGCGGACGGAGGCGGGTGCCGAGGCCGGCGGCGAATATCATGGCTTGTCTCATTGGGCAGGAAGGATTTGGGTGATGTTCTGTTCTCTGTGGCAGATATGCACCTCGATGCCATATTTGCGGTTGAGGTGCTCGGCAAGGTGCTGCGCGGAATAGACGCTGCGGTGCTGGCCGCCAGTGCAGCCGAAGGAGAACATCAGGTCGGTGAAGCCACGCTGCAGGTAGCGCTCGACATGGGCATCGGCCAGCCGATAGACGCTCTCGAGGAATGTGAGTATCTCGCCGTCGTCCTCGAGGAAACGGATGACGGGCTCGTCGAGACCGGTAATCATCTTGTAAGGCTCATAGCGCCCGGGGTTGTGCGTGCTGCGGCAGTCGAAGACGTATCCTCCGCCGTTGCCTGAGGTGTCTTCGGGTATCCCCTTGCGGTAGGAGAAACTGAACACCCTGACGACGAGGGGGCCACGGCCGTCGTATTTCGAGAACGTGGCAGGTCCGTCGTTACGGTGGGCCTGATAGACGTTGCGCTCCGTGGTGCGGAAGCCATCGGCACGTGTCTTGGGCTCCGGCTCCTTGCTCTCAAACTGCGGCAGTTCGGTGAGCCGAGTGAGCATATCGACGAGATAGGGATAGTGGAAGTCGCCGTTCTTGAGCATCTGCCTCAGATTGTCGATGGCGGGCGGGATGGAGTCGATGAAATGCTGCTTCCGCTCGAAATAGCCCCTGTAGCCATAGGCTCCGAGTACCTGGAGCGTGCGGAAGAGGACGAAGAGTGCGAGGCGGTCGATGAAATGCCGCTTCGAAGGCACCTCGGTGAAGTTCTTGAGCGAACGGTAGTATTCATAGATGAGCCGCCAGCGCAATTTGTCGGGATAGCGCGCCGAGGCCTGCCAGAGGAAGGAGGCGAGGTCGTAATAGTAGGGACCCTTGCGGCCGCCCTGGAAGTCGATGAACGAGGGATGACCGTCGGCATCGAGCATCACATTGCGGGCCTGGAAGTCGCGGTACATGAAACTCTCGGTGGGTTCGGCAAGCAGGTCCTTGGCGAAGAGACGGAAATTGGCCTCCAACTTGAGCTCGTGGAAGTCGAGGCCAGAGGGCTTGAGGAAACAGTATTTGAAGTAGTTGAGGTCGAAGAGCACATTCTCATCATTGAACTCTGGCTGGGGATAGCAATACTCCCAGTTGAGTTCTCTTGCGCCTCGCACCTGTATGTTGGGCAGTTGACGGATGGTCTCGATGAGCAGTTGCTGCTCGTGGAGATTGTACCGCCCACCGGCATCACGACCTCCCTTGAGGGCATCGAAGAGCGAGGTGGGTCCTAAGTCCTGCTGCAGATAGCGCATGCCGTCGTCGCTGACGGCAAAAACCTCGGGGACGGGCAACTGGCGCTTGCGGAAATGTTTGGATAGATAGATGAACGCATGGTTCTCATCGATACTGGTTCCCACCACACCGATGACGGTCTTTCCATCGGGGGCTTCCATGCGGTAGTAGCCCCTGTTGCTTCCAGCACCGGTAATGGGGGTCATCGCGATGGGGAGATGACCAAAATGGCTGAGATAAAGTTGTTGCAGTAGCTGCATAATAAAAAGAACAATGTGATATCAATCCTCCTTCTTGTCGTCCTCCTGCTTGCCCTGGGCCAGTTTGCGCTCCTCCCATTCCTTACGCTTGCGGCTGTCGTATTGCCTGAGGTATACGTCGATGAGAAGGAGAAGCATCATGATGCCTATCGACATCAGCAGCGAACCGGTGAGATAGATGAGTGCCGCCGAGATGGCGAACAGAAAAAGGATATGCAGTATCGTCTTCTTGTCCATAATGGGTGAATTGTTCGAAATCGGGTGTAAAGTTACGAAAAAGTGGGCGGATGCTCAAACTTATCGTGCAAAAAAAGGCAAATGAGAAAAAAAACGCCAATAATTTGGCAAATTCACATAGTTTTGCTATTTTTGCAAAGATAAGCAGGTGCCCATTGTTTTGGTGGCTCGCCTGCTTGATGATAGATACGATTCCTTCCGAACACCAACCTAACAAATAAAGCTATGCAAAACAGCAAATATCTTGTGACCAACGACCGGGATGCCCAATGGGGTATGGCGGTGAGCACGGTGGGTATGGATATGGTGGAACCCAATGAGGTATACCCCACCCATGGACATGCCGATGGTTATTATTTCGATATGGAAAAAGGGCGCGAGCTCAACGAATACCAGATGCTCTACCTGATAGAAGGCGAGGGTACGTTCCGCTCCTCACACATGAGTGAGACATCCATCAAGGCGGGCGACATCTTCCTGTTGTTCCCAGGGGAATGGCACACCTACGGGCCATTGCCCAATTCTAAATGGAAGAGTTACTGGATTGGGTTCAAAGGACTCAACATGGACAGCCGCGTGGCAAATGGCTTCCTCAGCGCTGAAAAACCCATCTATCATGTAGGATATTCGGCAGAGATTGTCGAACTCTACAACACCGCGCTCCGAGTGGCACAGGAAGAGGCGGCATATTCGCAGCAACTCCTCTCGGGCATCGTCAATCATCTTATAGGCCTGATGTACTTCCTGGAGAGAACCCGGGAACTGAGCAAGAACCACTCACATGTGGAGATGATCAGCGAATCACGCCTGCGTATCAGACAATCGCTCGAAAGCGACCTGACCATACAACAACTGGCGGAAGAACTCGGAGTAAGCTACTCCAACTTCCGGAAACTATTCAAACAGCACACGGGCATCTCGCCGGCACTCTACCAGCAGGACCTTCGACTTCAGCGTGCAAAAGAACTACTCTCCACCACAAAAATGAGCATCAAGGAAATCGCCTATCGACTCAATTTCGAATCTCCCGACTATTTCTCTGCTAAATTCCGAACAAAAACGGGAATGAAACCAAGCGAATTCAGAGAGCACAATAGTTGAAATGAGATTTGAGATTTGAGGTTTGAGATTAACTGTAGATTTGAGGTTTGAGATTTGAGGTTTGAGACTTATGATTAGTCGTAGATTTGAGATTTGAGATTTGAGATTAGTTTGAGATTTGAGATTTATGATTAGCTGTAGATTTTATACCCGAATCCATCGAACATACGTCTAAACTCCTAAACTACTAAACTCCTAAACTCCCTCAAGAATCTCCCAAACTCCTAAACTCCAAGAATCTCCTAAACTCCAAAAAACTCCCAAACTCCCTCAAGAATCTCCAAATAAAAATTCTTCTACAAATCATTAAAAATACAGACATTATGAAAAGTTTACTTAATGGCCGGCCGGCCCTCAAACAGGAAATAGAGAAAATCGCAGAAGTGGCTGGCTATCTTTGGCAGAACGGTTGGGCTGAGCGCAATGGCGGCAACATCACCGTGAACATCACCCGTTTCATCGACAGCGACATCGAGCAGATGCCTGCCATCAGCGAGGTGAAGGCTATCGGCACCACCCTGCCCCATCTGAAGGGCTGCTACTTCTACTGCAAGGGAACGGGAAAGCGCATGCGCGACCTCGCCAGATGGCCCATGGACAACGGCAGCGTCATCCGAATCCTCGACGACTGCGCCAGCTATGTCATCATCGCCGACAACGTGGTGCAGCCCACCTCAGAACTGCCTTCACACCTCACCGTACATAACCACCTTATTGAAAAAGGCTCACCCTACACCGCAACAGTACATACCCATCCCATCGAACTGGTGGCAATGAGCCACAACCCCGCATTCCTGGAGAAGGATGTGCTCAGCAACCTGCTCTGGAGCATGATACCCGAGACGAAGGCTTTCTGCCCCTTAGGCCTGGGCATCATACCCTACACCCTACCCGGTAGCGTAGAACTGGCCAACGCGACGCTGAAGGAGCTCGACGACTACGACGTGGTTCTCTGGGAGAAGCACGGCGTCTTCGCACAAGGTCTCGACGTCATGGATGCCTTCGACCAAATCGACGTGCTGGTGAAGAGCGCCAAAATCTACTTCAACGCCAAAGCCATGGGCTTCGAGCCACAAGGAATGAGCCAGGAGCAGATGAAAGAAATGAGCATCGCCTTCAATCTGCCGAAGTGAGATATTGAAATGATTTGAGGTTTGAGATTTGAGGTTTGAGATTTGATGCTTGAGGTTTCAGGTTTGAGGTTTGAGGCTTGAGGTTTGAGGCTTGAGATTTGAGGCTTGAGATTTGAGACTTGAGGTTTGAGGCTTGAGATTTGAGGCTTGAAATTTGAGATTTGAAATCTAACCCCATCCTTGTTTGTAGCTGAAACCAGCAGTCAATCACCGCTTCCCTCTACAATCAAGTTCTTCAATAACAAAGGAAAGCAAAACACTAAAAACAAAGGAAAGCAAAACACTGGATTGTGTTTTACTTTCCTTTTATTTAGTGCGTTAGTATAGAGTTGAGGGTTGAGAATTGAGGGTTGAGAGTTGTGATAAGTTTTGGGGCTTTTGGCATAGGGCTTTTGGCCTTAGACTTTAGACCTTAGACCTTAGACTTTAGGCCTTAGACCTTAGATTTAGGCCTTAGTTTTAGGCAAAGGACTTTTGGCCGTGTGCCCGCAAATCATACGTCTAAACTCCTAAACTACTAAACTCCTAAACTCCTTCAAAGAACTCCTAAACTCCTTCAAACAACTCCTCTCGATAATCAATAATTCTCTCCATATCGCTCCTTGGCGATGCTGTCGAGAGTCCTTCCTCTTGTCTTGGGGCATCCGATGAAGCCGACGACGAGGGAGATAAGAAGCAAGAGTATCATGCAGTAGGCGGCAATGGTGAAGCCCTCACCATTCTCTCCGTAGATGACAGTGAAGACGAGTCCCCATACTGCCGAGAGGCCACGCACGATGAAGAACATCAGTCCCTGCGCCCCGGCGCGGAATTTGGCGGGGAACAGCTCCGAGCCCCACAAGGCATAGAATATCTGTGGCGAGGAACCACCCTGAATACCCCACAGCACGGCGAAGAGCCACAGTCCGGCACGCCCGTTGACGCCGATGGTGACGATGACCAGCCAGGCGCTGATGGCCACCAACAGTCCGAAGGTGTAAATGGCCTTGTGGCTGGTCTTGTCAATCATTTTCGACACGATGAACGTCACGCCGACGATGATGGCCCATTGGATGCAGTTCATCCAGTTGGCCTGCTCATTGCTCACGCCGCCGGCCGTCTCGTAGATATGCGGCTGGAAGAATCCCATCACCGAAGCCACCAGGTTCCATGTCAGATAGATGGTGGCGAGAAAGCACACCGTCTTGACCGCCGTCTTGTTGGAGAAGAGCACACCGAAAGCATGAAACAGTCCGGTGTCCTCGCCTCTCTCCTTGGCAGCAGCCTTGGCGGCCTTCCACTCACTGCTCTCATCGAGCTTGCGCTGCAGGTTCCAGGCGATGAACGCCACGATGAAGAGCGAGATGAAGACTATTCTGGAACTGAAGACATGGACGGCCTCCTGAGAGAGTGTGGCACCACCGAAGGTGTGCGCCACTTGCTCCACCCATCCAAAGAGATAACCGCCAGGTGCGAAGAGCATGCCCAAGAGGAGTATCATCATCGGACCCACACCCCACGACATCTGCGAGATGCAGATGTTGCGGCCGCGGTTGTTCACCTCCGAACTTTCCGAGATGTAGGTCCATGAGGCTGGCACACCGATACCCACCGATATGCCAGTGACGAGGAACCCACAGAGCAGCATGGGGAAATTGACACTGCAGATGATGAGCGCCACACCCAGCATATAGACGAGGAGGTTGTAGGTGTAGATGAATTTACGCCCGTACTTGTCGGCAAGGAAACCGCCGATGATGGCTCCAATGGCTGCTCCAAGGCAGTTGGCGCTGATGAAGTTGAGCCATCCGAGATGCACCTCCGACAGTCCGAGATAATTCTGCCACAACGTCAGTCCGCTGGCACCCGCCACGATGGCACCCGCATCAAGATAATTGGTGAGAGACACGGCAATCGTGCTTCTCAGACTTCCTTTGCTGTTTGACATAACGCAGTGCTTACCGATTATCTTTTCGAGGTGACATCTTTCTCATAAAGCTGGATGGCGGGGATAAACTCCTCACCCACCGGCACGTTGTTCTTCAGGTTGAAGTAGTCGAAGACAGCGCCGAAGGGCATCGACTTGGCTTCTTCCATGAGGGCGAGGCGCTCGAAGAACTGTCCGTTGTCCTCATACTCACGCAGTTTGGCTACCGGCTCGAGCAGTGCCTGGAGGATGCATTTCTGTGTGGCCCTGGTGCCGATGATGTAGGCGCCGATGCGGTTGATGCTGGCATCGAAGTAGTCGAGGCCGACGTGAGCGCGCTTCAGGCCTTCCGAGCGTACGAGCTCCTTGAAGAGGTCGAGGGTCTGATCGTTCATGATGGTGACATGGTCGGAGTCCCATCTCACGGGACGGCTGACATGGAGCATGAGCTCGGGCACATACATGAGGAGGGTGGAGACGAAGTCGCTGACGTTCTCGGTCTGCTCGTAGTGGCCGGTGTCGAGGGTGTACATCTGCTTGCGTGTAGCGCAGTAGGCGGTGTAGAAGTCGTGAGAACCCACGGTGTAGCTCTCGAGGCCGATGCCGAAGAGCTTGGCTTCGAAGCAGGCCTTCATGTCGGGCAGGTTCTCCTCCATGATTTCGTCGAGCGAGGCGGCGAGAATCTCACGGTATTTCTTACGCTGCACGGGCACATCCTTCGAACCATCGTGCACCCAGATGTTCATAATGCAGGGGTCGCCCTGTGCCTTGCCCATGGCATCGGCGATGCGGCGGCACCTCTTGGTGTGCTCAATCCAGAAATCGCGGATGCTCTTGTCAGGGTTGGAGAGGGTGAGATTGCCACTCTTGGGATGGGAGAAAGAGGTGGAATTGAAGTCGAGCATCATCTTGTTCTCCTTTGCCCACTCTATCCAGCTTTGGAAGTGCTCCACGCCGACCTCGTCGCGGTCGACGAACTTGCCCCCGAAGTCACCGTAGATTTCATGGAGATTGAGGCGGTGGTTGCCGGCGATAAGGGTCTTGACAAACTCGATGTCCTGACGCACCTCATCGATGTTGCGTGCACGGCCGGGATAGTTGCCGGTGGTCTGAATACCGCCCGACAGCGCCTCATTGCGCTCGAAGCCCACCACGTCGTCGCTCTGCCAGCAGTGGAGGGAGATTTGCTGTTTTTCCAGTTCGGCGATGGCCTTGTCGGTGTCCACTCCGATGGCTGCGTAGCGCTCTTTGGCTACGGCATACGCTCTTTCAATCAGTTCTGCTTTCATTTTTTTAGGTTTTTTGTTTTAGGTGAGCCAGGCACGCCTCCGAAAGGAGCAGGCAAGACCCACATTGTATGAATGAATAAGTTTATATTTAAAGGTTGAGAGTTTTGTTTAGTCCTTTGGCTTATGAGGCGATATTCCGATATTCCTATTTCCCTCAAAGCACGATTTCGAGATACTTCTCGTAAGCCTTATCCCATATCTCTTTATCCTGCGGCACGAAGCGCTTCAGCTTGATGCTGTCGGCGATGATGCGGCGCATCTCCCAGATGTCGCCCACTGCTCCACAGGCTTTGGCTTGCAGCATGATGTTTCCGATGGCGGTTCCCTCTTGTGGCCCTGCGAGCACCTCCACGCCGGTGGCATTGGCGGTGAACTGGTCGAGGTATTCGTTGAGCGAGCCGCCGCCGATGATGTGGAGCGTCTCGATGGGGAAATCGGCGAAGTCTCTGAGCCAACCGAAGACCTGGCGGTAGCGCAGTGCGAGGCTGTCGAAGATGCAACGGCAGATTTCGGCATATCCTTCGGGCACATGCTGGCCGGTCTTCCGGCAGTAGTCCTGTATGGCGGTCACCATGGAGGCGGGATTGGCAAAGGCGGCATCGTCGGGGTTGATAATGCTCTGGAAGGGGGTCACCTTCATCGCCTCGGCCTGCAACTCGGCATGCGACTTGGGAGCGTCGGTCCATTCCTTCCGGCAGCGCTCATAAAGCCACATGCCGCAGATGTTCTTGAGGAAACGGGTGGTGCCCTCTACGCCGCCCTCGTTGGTGAAGTTGCGCTCGAAGCTCCGCTCAT
Source organism: uncultured Prevotellaceae bacterium (assembly GCA_946184125.1). Taxonomy (GTDB): domain Bacteria; phylum Bacteroidota; class Bacteroidia; order Bacteroidales; family Bacteroidaceae; genus Prevotella. Next base: position 1,101 of record CAMHEL010000129.1, on the reverse strand, counting down.
TGATGACGGCATCCTGGGTCTCGATGCCCATAAGGCTCCACGTGCCGCTGCTGAGATAGGCGAAATGGGCATCGCGGGCGGGAACAGCAGCCACAGCGCTGCCGGTGTCGTGACCTGCCACGGCGATGACGGGAACGGGGCCCATGCCGGTGATGGCCTGCACCTCGTCGGTAAGGGTGCCGATGACGGTGGAGGGGGCCACCATGCTGCCAAACTTATCTACCGACAGCCCGACACTGCCGAGCAACTGAGCGTCGAGCTCTTTGGTGCGTGGGTCAAGCATCTGCGAGGTGGAGGCGATGGTGTACTCACACACCATCTTGCCAGTGAGCATGTAGCTCAGGCAGTCGGGCACAAAGAGGATTTTCTCTGCGTTTTTCAGTGCGCTGTCACCATTCCGCCGCATGGCATAGAGCTGGAACAGCGAGTTGAAGTTCATGAACTGTATGCCGGTGATGTCATAGACCGTTTTGCTGTCGATGACATTGTTGAAATACTCTTCCATGACGCCCATGGTATGGGGGTCGCGGTAAGCCAGTGGATTGCGCAGGATGGCTCCGTCGGCGCCGATGCATACGAAATCGACACCCCATGTATCGATGCCGATGGAGGTGATGGGAAGCTGCCGCTGTGCAGCCACGCGCAGCCCTTTGATTACCTCATGATAGAGTGCGAAGATGTCCCAGTAGAAATGCCCTCCTGTCTGGATGAGGTTATTGTCGAAGCGGGTGAGCTCCTCCATCTCCAATGTTCCTGAAGAGATTGTACCCACGATGGTTCTTCCACTGGTGGCACCGAGATCAACTGCGAAAAAGAATTGCTTGTCCATGATTGTTAAGTGTATTCTATTGATTTGATTTTTAGGGCTTTAAGGTTAAGCCTGTAGAAAAGGATGCTGGCAGCCATATACGACTTGCCTAACACTTTGCAAAAATACATGTAAAAAACTCGTTTCACCCTAACTATTTGATTTAAAGTCTAAAAGTTTTGAGGTTTTTTTGAGACTCTTTCTAAGATATGTAACTCTTCAGCAATTCTTACGCTCATCTTACGCTCAGGTGGATTTGCAATCCACCTGCATGGAGTATAAGCATTTTTAAT
>CAMHEL010000128.1 GCA_946184125.1 uncultured Prevotellaceae bacterium | reverse complement strand
CATGGTTGTTTGTTGCGGCAAAACCGCAGCATACGGAAAAACTAAAACAGGAGGGAAAACTGAAGAAACGATATTCCCCATTCCTCATTCCTCATTCCTCATTCCTCATTCCTCATTCCTCATTCCATATATGACTCAAATAAAATAACCGCCGATGGCAATTGCCACCGGCGGTTATTTGAGTATTGTTTTTGATTGTTCTTATACGATTCCCTGTGCCATCATGGCTTTGGCCACTTTCAGGAAGCCGGCCACGTTGGCGCCCTTGACATAGTTGATGTATCCGTCGGGCTCCGTGCCGTACTTGACGCAGTTGGCATGGATGTCGTTCATGATGTCGTGCAGTTTGGCATCGACTTCCTCACGGCTCCAGCGCAGACGCTCGGAGTTCTGGCTCATCTCAAGACCCGACACGGCCACACCACCGGCGTTGGCTGCCTTGCCCGGAGAGTAAAGTATCTTGGCACCCTGGAATATCTTGATGGCCTCGGGGGTCGAGGGCATGTTGGCTCCCTCGCTCACGGCTATCACACCATTGTCTACCAATGTCTGAGCGGCTTCGCCGTCAATCTCGTTCTGTGTGGCAGAGGGAAGGGCGATGTCGGCCTTCTCAGCCCAAGGCTTGGCACCCGGCACATATTTCACGCCTTCGAACTCCTCGGCGTACTCGCGGATACGGCCACGCTCCACATTCTTCAGCTCCATAATCCAAGCAAGCTTCTCGGCGTCGATACCTGCTGGGTCGTAAACATAACCGTCGGAGTCGGACATGGTGAGAACCTTCGCGCCAAGCTCGATACATTTCTGAACGGTGTACTGGGCAACGTTGCCGGCACCCGATACCAGAACGGTCTTGCCCTTCAGGTCGAGACCACGGGTCTTCAGCATGTTCTGGAGGAAATAGACGTTTCCATAACCTGTTGCCTCAGGACGGATGAGAGAGCCACCGAATTCCAGACCCTTGCCGGTGAGCATGCCGGTGAACTGATGGGTAAGTTTCTTGTACATGCCGAAAAGGAAGCCTACCTCACGGCCACCAACGCCGATGTCACCTGCGGGAACGTCCTCATCGGGACCAACGTGGCGGTAAAGCTCGGTCATGAAGGCCTGGCAGAAACGCATCACCTCGGCGTTGCTCTTCCCACGGGGGGAGAAGTCGCTGCCACCCTTGGCACCACCCATAGGAAGCGTGGTCAGGGAGTTCTTGAATGTCTGCTCAAAAGCAAGGAACTTCAAAATGGAGAGATTGACGGAGGCATGGTAGCGGATACCGCCTTTGTACGGGCCAATCACGTTGTTGTGCTGAATGCGGTAGCCCATGTTGGTCTGTACATTGCCCTTGTCGTCTGTCCATGTCACACGGAAAGAAATGATACGGTCGGGGATGCAAAGACGCTCGATGAGGTTCGCACGCTCAAACTCGGGGTGCTTGTTGTACTCTTCCTCGATGCTGCCCAATACCTGGCTCACTGCCTGGATGTATTCAGGCTCGTTTGGAAATCTCTGTTGAAGATTCTCTACAACTTTTGATGCAATCATAATCTTTTTACTTTTTTTATGGGTTGTTTGATGTAATAATGATGTTGCTCCGATTATCTGTGTGCAAAGGTAAGCATATTATCTTATTCACCAAACAAAATGAAAGAAAAAATTCGAAAAACATGGAAAAAAGTCACTTTTTTGCCTTTTTAATAGATAAAAAGGCATGAATAACCCTGTTTTATGTGATTTTTGACAAAACGAAAGCAGGTGCTCACTGTTTCGTGCGCACCTGCTGGTATCCTACGAGACGGTCGGCACGACCGCCGTTCTCCCTGTAATAGACGAGGGCTTGGTAGGCATTCTCTGTCTGGAAGAAATTACCCTCCGTCGGCATGTTGTGGGTATAGCCGTCGCCATCGACGGTGATATACTGATAGGAGTAGTAGCCCATTTTAAGTGGTATGGCACTCTTGTAGCTTTTCGTCGCTTCATCGTACTCCATCTCATACTGGGGCAACAACTGGTTGTTGGTCCACACGCCATTGAGATAGACTGGGGTCTCGATGGGGCTGTTGCACAATAGTTCGAAATGTACCACTACGTAGTCGGTCAGACGGTCGTTCTCGATGTTGTCGCTGTTGCGGATATAGAAGGCGCCGTTGGCATCCTCGTCGTAAAGATAGTTGGGCCGGGGCTCGTCGACCGTGACGTAGGCATGGAAACGCTTGCCATCCCAGCGTATACGCTCGATGCCCAACGTGGGATGGTCGGTGTCGAGCACCTCAAACTTGTGGTATTCGTTGCCGGCGTCGAAGATGAATGCCTTGCAGTGCTCCCACTGAAGACCGTCGGACTTGGTGTAAGTGGGGGAGGCATTGACCACGGCATTGTCCCACCGACCGTTCTGCATCACAACGGTGCGGATTTGGGTGGTGGGGTTGTTGACATGAAGGGAACCATAATTCACGCTCATGCTCACCTGCTGGTGGCTCTTGTTCACGTCGATGTCGGTGTTGGGGCTCACACTGAGCGACACTCCAGCAAGGGGCTCCACCACCATGAAGCATGCCGAAAGCATTGGCTCGTCGTCGTTGTTGTCGTCATATACCGTGAGACGGTAGTTGCCGCTCATGGTCAGACGGCACTGACTGTTGGGGATGGTCAAACGGTAGTGGGTGTAGAGCTCGTTGGTATTGAGCGACTCCTCGCTGTCCTCAATGATGTTGCCGTCGGTGAAACCGGCTATGTAGTCGCTCTCGAACAAACCGTCGCTCTCGCTCCAGTCGGCCTCGCAATGGGTTATCTTGTAGGTGTAGCGGTGGTACTCATGGGTGAGGTCGTCGAAGGAGATGTGAATCGGGGGACCACTGAGGTAGGTCACGGGGGGAGACAACCAGTCGGTGCCCGCTACAACCTGAAGGGTGGCGATGCGGTCGCTGAAAATCTCGTTGCGCTGCGCGGAAGTGGGGAGGCTCAGCAACAAGAAAAGGGGCATGAGGGCGATGAGGGACTTCTTCATGGCGGTTTTGCTTTTGGCGTACTCTTTTTTTGTTGAATAGATGGACCGGAGGAAAGAAAATTCAACACCTCGGTCAACTATAAATTACTGTCTGGAGGGATGAACACCTGCTTTTAATTTGCAAAAATAATAAAAAAATGAGAGTTTTTGCGCTTTCTTGATGATAAAATTGTATTTTTGCACATTATTTATATAATGATATAAACCAAAGATGAGAATGAAGATTATTGCGAGCCAATTTCTCGCCACCATGTTCCTTTTGATGATGTCGGCGACGGCTATGGCCGGCGACAATGTGCTCTCTTCAAAGGGAGGGGCGTTCGAGGGGGAGACACTGCTCTTGTCGATTGAACTCAACAATGAGGATTCGGTCATTGGCATACAGTTTGACCTCAAGTTGCCCGAAGGATTGTCCATCGAGGAGAATGATAAGGGAAAATGCATGTACAAAGCATCTAAAAGACTCGATGGCATGAGCGTCATCGCAAGAAAATTGGGTGCCGGACATTACAGGTTCCTCGCTTTCTCACTGCAGTGCAAACCTGTTGCTGGTTCGACGGGAGCCATCATGGACATCCCGCTGAAGCATGAGGCTTCTTTGACTGCCGGGGATTACGAGGTGAAAGCTGAAGGCGTGTCGCTCTCGACAATGAACTCCGGCAGCAACATGAATTACATACACAATGATTTCACCATCCCTGTTGCCGTGAAATGAAGGCTCGACTGCCAGAGCGGTGGGCAATGGTGCTCATAACTGCCGTGTTGCCACTTTACGCACTTGCACAGAACATAAGTGTAAGTGGGATTTTCTATAATCTCATCGGAGACGACGAGGTGGAGGTCACCTATGACGAGGACAACTGCAATTTCATCGATGAGGACCTTTTCGGTATGCCTTACTGCAACGACTACCGCGGCAGTGTGGTCATACCTGCCACCATGTCGTATTCCGGACGCACCTATCGTGTAACTACTGTGGGCGAGAGTGCTTTCAGAGAATGCAACAAGCTGACTGCCATTGACCTCCCGTCGAGTATTTCTGAGGTGGGCGGAAGGGCGTTCGAACATTGCACGTCGCTGAAGAGTATGACGTGCCACAGCGCCACGCCTCCCGACGTGAGCGAATCGTCATTCAGCGCTGAGGTGCGCCGGAAGGTCACTCTCTATGTGCCGCGTTCAGCAGCTCGCGCCTACAAATCGGCTGCTGTCTGGCGCGACTTCAAGGAAATCGCAGAAATGGCTGCTTCCGGGCTCAAGGGCGATGTGAATGCCGATGGCAAAGTGGATGTGGTGGATGTGATGGCCATCATAGGGTATATCCTCAACCATCCTACAGGGGTCTTCTTGGCCGATGTGGCCGACGGAAATGGCGACGGCTCAGTAGATGTGGTCGACGCCATGATTGTGGTGGCCATCATTCTCGGAAGATAATCCTTGGGAGTTTTTTGGGAGTTTAGGAGTTTTTTGAGGGAGTTTAGGAGTTCTTTGGAGTTTAGGAGTTTAGGAGTTTTTTTGGAGCTTTGGAGTTTAGGAGTTCTTTGAGGGAGTTTAGGAGTTTAGTAGTTCTTTGAGGGAGTTTAGGAGTTTAGTAGTTTAGGAGTTTAGACATTAGCTTGATGGATTCGGGTTCGCCATAGGTTTCGAAAGCAACGGCGGCCTGAAAGGCCAACACGCTCTCAGCCCTTTTAGAGTTCTTTTGGAGTTTAGGAGCTTAGAAGTTTTTTGAGGGAGTTTAGGAGTTTAGACGTTAGTTTGATGGATTCGGGTTCGCCATAAGTTTCGAAAGCAACGGCGGCCTGAAAGGCCAGCACGCTCTCAGCCCAGGGCAACGCCCTGGGTCTTTAATCGAGAGAAATAATGTCGCCCTGAAAGGGCATAAGCAATTGATTATAATGATTTTACCTATTCTGAAATGGTTTATCAATTTAGACAATATCTTCGTGGATCCTTGCCGATGACTGTCGTCTAACGTCTAACGTCTAACGTCTAAAGTCTAAAGTCTATTGTCTAAAGTCTAGCGTCTAACGTCTAACGTCTAAAGTCTAAAAAATCTATTCCACTGTGACACTCTTGGCCAGGTTGCGGGGCTGGTCTACATTCAGGCCTTTCACCACTGCGACGTGGTAGGCTATCAACTGCAATGGGATGACGGAAAGTAGGGGCACAAGCGTCTCCAGCGTCTCGGGAATCTCTATGACGAAGGATGCGAGGTCCTTGACCTCTTGGTCTCCTTCGGTCACTACGGCGATGATGCGACCGTTCCTGGCGATGACTTCCTGGATATTGCTGATGATTTTCTTGTACAGGCGATGGTGGGTGGCTACAAACACCACGGGCATGTTCTCGTCGACCAGTGCGATGGGGCCGTGCTTCATCTCCGCTGCGGGATAACCCTCGGCATGGATGTAACTGATTTCCTTCAGTTTGAGCGCTCCCTCCAAAGCCACGGGGTAGTTCATGCCACGACCCATGTAAAGGGTGTTGCGGGCATAGGTGAGTGTCCGGGCGATGTCGCGTATCGCATCGTTTTGTTGCAGGATGAGTTCTATCTTTTCGGGGATGCGTGCCAGTTCGGCTATATGTTGTTCGTAAGTCTCTTGTTGGATGGTGCCTTTCTCATGACCCAGTGCCAGGGCGAAGAGGGTGAGCACTGTCACCTGACCCGTGAATGCCTTCGTCGATGCCACGCCAATCTCCGGGCCTACATGGATATAAATACCGGTGTCGGAAGCACGGGCGATGCTCGAACCCACCGAGTTGACGATTCCGAAGCATAGCGCACCATGCTCCTTGGCCAAAGTGAAGGCGGCAAGCGTGTCGGCTGTCTCACCACTCTGAGAGATGGCTATCACAATGTCGTCGCGGCGGATGACGGGGTTGCGGTAGCGGAACTCGCTGGCATACTCCACCTCGACGGGAACCTGGCAGAACTTCTCTATCATCTGCTTGCCGATGAGACCGGCATGCCACGAGGTGCCACATGCCACGATGATGAAACGCCCGGCACCGAGGAGCTGTTCGCGGTGGAGCTGTATGGTGCTCAGCACGATGCGCTGCTCCGACGGCATCAGGCGACCGCGCATGCAGTCGGCGATGCAGCGGGGCTGCTCGAATATCTCCTTCAGCATGTAGTGTGGATAGCCGCCTTTCTCAAGCTTGTCAAGGTCGATGTCGACGTCCTGAACGTTGGGATGCACCACGTCGCGAACATTCGACAGGTTGCGAACCTCAATGTCCTGACCGCGACGGATGACGGCCACCTCCTCGTCGTTCAGATAGACGATGTGCTTCGTGTAGCCAACGATGGGGAGCGCGTCGGAGGCAAGGAAATACTCCTCTTTGTTGTCGCCGATGCCAACAACAAGGGGACTGCTCTTACGGGCGCAGATGAGCTCGTCGGGATGCTCGCGGTCGAGTACGACGATGGCGTAGGCTCCAACAACACGGCGAAGGGCATAAAGCACTGCGCGGCCAAGGTCGAGGTGGAAACGCTGCTGGACAAACTCTATCAACTGGACGAGTACCTCGGTGTCGGTGCTGCTCTTGAAATGGTAACCCTTGCCGATAAGGTATTCCTTGATGTTGGAGTAGTTCTCGATAATGCCGTTGTGGACAAGTGCGAGGCGACCGCTTTCCGACAGATGGGGATGGGCATTCACCGAGGACGGCTCGCCATGGGTCGCCCAACGCGTGTGAGCTATGCCAACCGTTCCGCTTAGGTCATGACTCGACACATATTCCTCCAGATTCGACACCTTGCCCTTCTCCTTGTAAACGCTCATCGCACCGGATTGGTTAATCAGTGCCACACCGGCTGAATCGTAACCACGATACTCCAATCGTTTCAAACCCTCAATCAAAAGGGGAAAGGCATCACGAGTGCCCAAATATCCTACTATGCCACACATATTGATCCGTATTTTATTATGTTTTGATGTAAAAACGCGCAAAATTACGAATTATTGCTTCAAAAAGAAAGAAAATCTATGAAAAATTGTGCAAAATGTTACAATTTTGCAATATTTAACTAAAATGTGACAAATTGTAACTCTTCACCGAATCAACTAATAAAGTAATGTTCGGTAATGTTCGTCGGTAATGTTCGTCGGGATTTGCAATCCCGACGCATTGAATATCAGGATTTGCAATCCGATAATCGCATTAAAAATGGGTTCTAATGTTCGTCGGGATTTGCAATCCCGACGCATTGAATATTAGGATTTGCAATCCGATAATCGCATTAAAAATGGGCTCTGGATAAGCCCCACCGCATAAAAATCAGAATTAATAGAACACACCTGAATAGATAAATTCGCATCTGCTCGGTCAGTGGGTCTTCGACAAGTCTCTCAAATTCGTGATAAAAAGGGTGGGATAGTTCAGTGCCCCCCTTACATCAATTCATTTGGCTCTTCGCCTCTTCTGTTTCACGCTTCGCTGGAGTAGGGTATCGATGTCGCTCCGGGGAAGGGTGAAATGTGAGATGCCATCGGCATAGGTGCCTATCTGATAAGGCTGGAAACTGAACACGAGACGGTCGCCAAAAATCGCGGCCTGAGGCAAGTCGGCATCACCCAGGCTGAGGCCATGACGGTTCATCTCCTCATTGAGCATAGTGCGGACGGATGACAACGAGGACTCACCGAACAGCCTTTGGTTGGTGACTACCTCACGACGATCAAGGTCGAGGGTGACATAACGCTCGATGGGGAAGTCGTGGGCACCATAGGCGTAGAAATTGGTGGAGATGAAATAGGTGACATAACGCTCGTCGACATAACGGGGCGACATGAAGATGCGAAGATAACTCAGGGGAAATGTGAAATCCTGGTTCTTCAGGTAATAGACTTGGCGCATGTACATGTCGCGGAAATGGTCGGCTATGGCCTGACCGTCGTTGATGTCGTCTATCTCAAAGGCATCGGGGTGAGCACGCCGTATCTGCTCGGTGGGAAGCTGGGAGTGGTCGAGATTCTTCTCCAAGTACACGTCGTCGAAGTAGAGCATGTCCATGTTGGTGAATGTATCGACATAGTTGATGAGCCAGAAACGAAGATAGTCCCACTGCTCGCCCTTGGATGAAGGAAAATCAAAAATGAGCTTATAGCCGAAATTGTTGGAGTCGCACACCTTGAAATTGCAAGGCGACACGGTCTCGCACCGCTCGAACAGACTGGGGTATTTGCAGGTGACGAGCATGCTGTCGTTGCGCATCTCAGACAGGGGACGGCGAACCTGCTCTACACCTAAGTGTCCGCAGATGAAACCGTTCTGGTAGAGGGTGTCGGCGGGCATCGCGGGACCGATGACCGACACCTCGCGGTTCTCAGAGAGCATCGAGAGGAAATGCACTTTCTCATAGTCCTCATAAAGGAGGTAGTATTCCATACCGCCGATGTTCATCAGCGAATCGGTGGTGGCGTTGCGCACATCATCTACGAAACCGGCATACTCCTGGGCGGAGGCCGGCAGGCCGGATGTCAGCAGCATCAGCGCAGCGATGCAGCGCATCGCCCGGCTGGGGATGCTAATGGTTGCCATTCTCTTCATCTGCCCTCGTCAATGTGAATGGGAGTTGCCAGGCGCGAGGCTTCTTCTTCTACGATATGTGCCACGGACTCGGCTTCGGAAAGGGTGAGCTCAGGACCGATGGGAAGACTCAGTTCGGTGGCGTGGATGCGCTCGGTGACTGGAAGGTTGAGGTGGTGCCACTGGCTGAGGCAACGCTGCCGGTGGGGAGGGATGGGGTAGTGTATCTGCGTCTCAACGCCACGGCCGGCGAGACGATGCTGCAACAGGTCGCGTTGCTCGCAGAAGATGGGGAAGATGTGCCACACATTGCCGCCAGATGCTGTGGCAGACAGCAGTTGAAGTCCGGCTACATGGCGGAGTGACTCGTAGCAGGCGGCGATGGCACCACGGTGGAGGTTGTCGGCATCGAGATGGCGGAGGCGAACACGGAGAACGGCTGCCTGCACTTCGTCCATACGGGAGTTGCGCCCTTCATAGTCGAACACATACTTTCGCGACGAGCCGTAGTTGCGGAGGGCACGGATGACGGAGGCCAGCGTGGCGTCGGAGGTCGTCACGGCGCCGGCATCGCCAAGGGCACCGAGGTTCTTGGTGGGGTAGAAACTGTGGCCGGATGCATGGCCGAGAGAACCCGTCAACCGCTTCCCGAAACGGCATCCATGACTCTGGGCATTGTCCTCCACCAGCAGCAGACCATGGGAGGCGCAGAACGCACCTATGGCGTCGGTATAGGTGCAGCGCCCGTAGAGGTGAACAAGCATCAGGGATTTCGTACGGGGGGTGAGCAGGCGCTCCATCTGACTGAGGTCGGGAAGAAGGGTGCCGGGGCAGGGCTCCACAGGCACGGGGACGAGGCCGTTGGCCGTGATGGAAAGGATGGAGGCGATGTAGGTGTTGGCGGGTACAAGCACCTCGTCGCCGGGGGAAAGCATTCCCAGCTCCATGTAGCCCTGATATATTAAGGTGAGCGCATCAAGACCATTGCCCACGCCGATGCAGTGCGACGTACCGATATAGCTGGCATATTCGCGCTCGAAAGACGACAACTCCTCACCGAGGAGATACCAGCCACGCGTCACCACACGCTCCACCGCAGCGAGAATTTCCTCGCCGTAGATTGACGTGCGCTTCGACAAATCGTTGAAAACAGGCATTTTCTTACTCTTCGGACTTCAATAAACGGTGCTGTTACCCTTAAAAGGTGGTGCAAAATTACGCTTTTATTTTGAAAAAGACATAAGCCCGATGGTTTTTTTATACGCTCTTTTCCTTGGGCTTTTGCTCCACGATAGGACTTACGACAAAAAAATATTGCCGAATCTTTTGTTTTGCAAGCGATTTGCAGTACCTTTGCACAAAATTAGAGAAATTCGTAATGAGAAGACTTTTTTTCATCATCGCCACACTCCTTGCAGGCCACATGACTGTGAGCGCACAAGAGGAGGTCTATACAAGCGACGGAAGGCAGGATCCCTCCACCATTTGGATTAACAAAGGGGAGGATAAGGAGGAATGGAGAGACAAATACAGGTGGCACGACCCCTTCGACATCTATGCAGGTCCGGTCGTGGGCGTCGTAGCGTCGAACATCACCAAATTGGATGGAAAATACATGTTCTCACCATATATCGGTGGAATCCTTCAGGCGTACTTTAACAACCATTTCGGCATGAGCCTTGAGTTCGCATACACAAGGCAGGGTACCCGAGACGCATGGGACAATTTCCATTCCGACGAGGAAATGATGCGCCCCAGAAAAGACGCGGACGGAAACACCACCCAAGTCAGGGCTGAGAGGGGACCATACAAGTACACCATGGACTATATCAATACGGTCTATAAGTTGCGCTATTATCCCACCTACAATTTCAATGTCTTTGCCGGATTCCTTTTCGGAGTGTGCATAAAAGCAAAGTGTGAGCTCGATGGACGTGATACCAACCTCAAAGGGCATCTTCACGCAAGGTCGGCGCACATCATTGGCGGTTTGGGATACGAGCTCGATAAACTCTATTTCGAAGGATACTACGGTTTCCCCATCTCTAAACTCGCCAAGAGCGACCAGGGAAAGATTGTCCTTGACAATGCCAAGGAGAATGTCTTCCTACTCACCGTGGGATATAAGTTCAAACTTTATTGATCTTTGTCCCCCAAAAATCTCTATCCACAATCAATTTTCGACAATCAATTTTCGACAATCAAATTTTCGACAATTAATTTTTCGACAATCAAATTTTCGACAATCAAATTTTCGACAGCAAATTTTCAATAGGTTATTCTATCCATAATCAAACGCGAGAGACGGAAGTTTTCTTCCTCTCTCGCGTTTGTCGTTTGTTGATGTCTGCTCCTCTCGTTCCGTCTGTTGCGATGTCATCGCAACAAAGAACAAGCCTTGAGCCTTAGATTAAAAGCCACCGTGAGGCGGTCGTCAGACCGCCCTTAGTCATTAGCCCATAGATTCAGCCCGAAACCAGCGAACTAATGTCTAAACTCCCAAACTCCTAAACTCCCAAACTCCCCCCAAAAAATTCATTTCACCTCATTGACCAAAGGTTTCCCCTCGAGGAAGTCGGTCGCGTTCTGAAGGGTGGTGAGGGCGATGTTCTGAACGGCCTCCTGGGTGAAGAATGCCTGATGCGAGGTGATGATCACATTGGGCATCATCAGAAGCAGTGCGAGTTTGTCGTCGTCTATCATCTTGTCGGAGCGGTCCTCATAGAAATAATTGGCCTCTTCTTCATAGACATCGAGACCGGCGGCACCCACCTGGTGCGTGCGTAATCCATCGATGAGGTCCTCGGTCTTGATGAGCTTGCCCCTTCCGGTATTGATAATCATCACGCCGAATTTCATCTTCGTGATGGAGTCGCTGTTGATGAGGAATTTGGTGTCTTCTGTCAATGGGCAATGGAGCGAGATGATATCCGACTCCTCGTATAGCTCGTCGAGGGTCACGATGCGCACCTGATATTCACGGGCGAAAGCCTCATCGGGGTAAATGTCATAAACCAGCACGTTCATGCCGAAACCTCTGAGGATTTTGATGAGCTCCTTGGCGATACGACCCATTCCCACCAGTCCTACGGTCTTGCCATACATGTCGAAACCCAACAGTCCGTTGAGCTTGAAGTTGCCCTCGCGGGTGCGGTAAACTGAGCGATACACCTTGCGGTTGAGCGCCATCATGAGGGTGACGGCATATTCCGCCACGGCATGAGGTGAGTAGGCTGGCACTCTGACCACCTTGATACCGGCCTCCTTGGCGGCTGCCATGTCTACATTGTTGAAACCGGCGCAACGAAGGGCGATGAGCTTGACTCCGTACTCCTTCATCCTGGTGATAACTCTTTGGTCGCATTCCGCATTAACGAAGATACAGACAATCTCTTTGCCTTGTGCAAGAGAGACGGTGTTCATCGACAAACGCTCCTTATAGTAGTGGATTTCGAAGCCGAACTGCTTGTTCACCTTATCAAAAATGTCGCGGTCATAGCTCTTAGTGTCGAAAAATGCTATTTTTGTTGCCATGTTTTTTTGGTTTTTATGGTTAGTAATACATAGATGCGCTTATTGATGTTTGGTAATTCATAGATGCTTTCCCCCCAGGTTCTGTCTGTTGCGATGTCATCGCAACCACAAAGATGCGCTCCCCCCAGGTTCTGTCTGTTGCGATGCCTTCGCAACCACGCGCCCTCAAATCATAGGTCTAAACTCCAAAAAACTCTCCAAAATCAGTATTTGAAGCTTGAGCCTCCCACAAACTCACGCATGATGCTGGTGGGTGGGATTTCCTTGTCGCTTACGGGGAGGAAGTAATGGATGAATTTCAGCAGGCGGTGAGCTTCGCAGTATTCAGGACAGTTCTTGGGCACGGTGGCGAGGATGATTTCGGCATTCGGGCGGAGCACGGCGAACTCGATGTTGAGGGCGGAGTTGAACATCACGTCGGCGCTCTCCTGGAAGGGAAGTATCCATTTCTCTTCTGCCTCACAAACGTTGGGCCACATCCTGATGGTCTCAACGGCTGAATAAGCCCCCTTGTTGTAGTCGCGGATGATGCGGCGAAGAAGGCGGTTGTCGCGCGTAGGCACCCAGTTGTGGTCGTCGAGGGATACGCTGGTCAGCGCAGAGACGAAAATCTTGAAGTTCGCGGGTATGTTCTCTGTCAAAATGGGATTCAGTGCATGGATGCCCTCGATGATGAGCACGTTGTCGTTCTGCAGTTTCAGCTTCTTAC
>CAMHEL010000127.1 GCA_946184125.1 uncultured Prevotellaceae bacterium | reverse complement strand
CCGGGTCGGAGAGGATGATGTTGGTGAAATGGTCGTACTCGTCGATGAAGAGGTACATCTGCTGGCCAGTTTTATTACAAAGGCGCACAAGGGCATCCAACTGGTTGGCAGCACCTTCTTTTTGCCTTAGCACCTCAAGGGCATTGGCTGGCAGCAAATCAGCATAGTCTTCTATAAATCCCTCATAGTGGGTGTTGCAATAGTCATCCATCCGCTTCTTGTATCCTTCCAAGTCGCCCGAGAAGGCGGAGAAGTTGAGGTAGAGCACCAGGTAGGTGTTGTGTGCCTCGGTGGGATGCTGCCCAATCCACAGGTCGCCGAAGAGACGCTCGAAGAGCGGTGCTTTCCGGATGTCATAATAATGGCACAGCATGCTCATCATCAGCGACTTGCCGAAACGGCGCGGGCGGATGAAGAAGAAAAAGCGGTTGGACGACTCTATCTCCTGGATGAAACGTGTCTTGTCGACATAGTAATAATTGGAGAGGCGTAAGTCCTCCCAGTTTTGCATACCGTAAGGTATGAGTTTGGGCTTCTGCTGTTCCATAAAAACCTTTGGCGATATTATCTGTGCAAAATTAAAAAAAAACACGGAATAAAACAACCAAAATGCATTTGAAATGAAATGTTTTTTGTTGTCGCATAAAGACAAAATGCCATGTCTTATTCGTCATCTCCATCTTTTTTCTTAACTTTGCCGTGCCTCTCCTGCCATTCGGAAAGCAAAGGCGTGATATAGATTACTATTTTAGGTGTGTTCTATTAATTAATAAATTCTCTATTTTATAGAACCCACCTTTACTTTATACTTTAGCACTATTTCAAAGTGGATGTGAGAAGATACAACGACTATGGGAGCTGGCTGCGTAAGCGGTTTACATTCCGTGTGCAGAAATTGATGCTGGATGCCGGTTTCACTTGCCCCAATCGAGATGGCTCAAAAGGTTTGGGTGGTTGTGTCTTTTGCGACAATCAGGCTTTCAGCCCTTCTTTCTGCGACCGCAGGAAGAGCATCCGCCAGCAGTTGTCTGACGGCAAGGCTTTTTTTGGCAGGAAATATCCCGACATGAAGTATCTCGCCTATTTCCAGGCATTCAGCAACACCTACGCCGATGTTGAGACGCTTCGTAGGAGGTATGAGGAGGCATTGTCGGTGGAGGATGTTGTGGGTCTTGTGGTAGGCACGCGCCCCGACTGCGTGTCCGCAGCCGTTCTTGACTACCTTGAGCAGCTGAGCCGCCAGGTGTTCGTCGTGGTGGAATATGGGGTGGAGAGCGCCAACGACGATACATTGCGCACCATCCATCGCGGGCATGATTACGCATGCAGTCGTGAGGCCATCGTTTCGACAGCGTCGAGGGGCATTCACACCGGTGCCCATGTCATTCTCGGTCTTCCCGGAGAAGACATGCAGGAGAGCCTTCGCCAAGCAGAGGTGATTGGTGCTCTACCCCTTCATGTATTGAAAATCCACCATTTGCAAGTGCTCCGTGGCACCCGCCTTGCGAGGATGTATGAGGAAGAGCCATTCCCCGTGTATTCTGTTGACGGCTACATTGCCCTATTGTCGGAATACATCTCCCGTTTGCCCTTCAACCTATTGTTGGAGCGCTTCGTCAATGTGTCGCCGCCCAATATGGTTTTGGCACCGAGATGGGGAATGAAGAGCGGAGAGTTCGTCAGCCGGTTGGAAGAGTATATGGCAAGCCACGACCTATGGCAGGGCAAAAAGGCCGTGGCGTTGCGACAGTGATGTAGTGATGTGACCCTCAGTCCTCCTTGACAATCGGATAGAGTTCGATGAATTCTCCCTGATGATTATGCCCGTCGTTGATGAGTTCAGCCATTTTCTGTCCTACAGTCTCTATATCATGAAAACCGGGAAGACTCATGTTGCCATTGAGGTCGGTGGTTGTGGGTCCCGGATGCACTGAAAATACTTCGAGAGGCGTGTTGCTCTGCTGAAATTCAATGGCCATCACCCCCATCATAGCGTTCTGAGCCGCCTTGCTTGCCACATAGGCCAGGGGATGCCAGAAAGGACTTATTTCCGAGGGCACGGTGACATTGACTATTCTGCCATTGTTCTGGGCGAGCAAGGGCATAAGGGCTTTGGTGAGTGCGAAAGTGCCGATGAAATTCACCTCGATGGTTTCCCTGATATCACAGATTTCCGTGTGCAGGCTGTCCACCCCCATGTTGCCGGGGATGCCGGCATTGTTGACGAGCATCGATAATCCCGGGTATTTCTCGTTCACCACCTTGGCGGTTTGCGCTATGCTGTCCGGATCGCGGAGCTCCACATTCACCCATCCGAGCACATCGATGCCAAGAGATGCCAGTTGACTGATGGCCTTCTCTGCACGTTCTTCGTCTCTGGCGCCAAGAACGACCTTCCATCCACTGAGGCCGAGATGCTTAATGATACCATATCCGATACCTTTGTTGGCCCCTGTTACTAACACTATTTTTTCCATTGTCTGTTGTTTTTATGGTTTGACTTGACTTTCCAAGGCATAGGGATTGAACCAGCCTATTTCCATTTCGGCGGCAAAGGTAAGAAATTTTTAAAAAATATTACAAATGACTGAATATTTCTTTACTTTTTATTCTCAAAAAAAATAGGGCAAAGACCCGAAACGACTATGGTCTTTGCCCTGATGTGGAATAGGTTCTATCTACTGGCTTTTACTTCACCATTTTTTTCACCACTTTTCCATCGCTTGTGCGCATGATGTTGATGCCCCTCTGTGGTTGGCTGAGGCGTTTGCCATCGAGCGAGTAGTAAGCAGCGTGTGCGGCATTGTGGAAGGTGTGCGTGATGCCAGCGCTCTCGTCGGGCTCACCTCCGAGGTTGTCCATGCAGAAATAGCCGGGAGTGGTCATGCCCCAGTCGTTGTTGCGCGAGCTGGTGATGGCGAAGGTGATAGCCTTCACCTCTCCGAGCGGTGCGAGGTCCACCCACTGCCACTGGTTGATAAAGTAGTGGTCGGCCTCGTTGGCAGAGCGGTAGTCGGCGAGATAGACGTTGACGGTGGCTGTCGACTCATCGGCGTGAGTTCCCGTGATGGTGAGCATGCACCAGTCGCCCGTAGTGAATGCGCCCGGTGTCATGCCGTCGCCATTGAGGTAAGCCGACACGTTCCAAGCCGAGTTGGTGACATACATTCCGCTGATGGCCATAGGTCCATTCACAGGCTCCACAGCCTCTTTCATGTCGGAGGGGAAGACCACTGCATAGTTGCCGCTGCCTTTGTAGCCGCCTCCCACGCAGTTGCGGTACTGGTCGGCGATGTTGGCATAGGTGGTAGCAGTCTCATTCGACACCGCGAAGCCCGACCATGAGGCCCACTCCGGGTTGAAGAGAGTGGTGAAGCGGAAACCGCCGCTGTTGAAGTGGCTCTTGGTGACCTGTGAGCCCCAGGTGTCGGTGACGGTCTCACCCTCGGCACCTGCTCCGTTGTAGTTGCTCTCGGCATCGAGTTTCATCTCCTCGAATGTAGCAGGACCTGTGGCAGGCGTTTCGCCACCGCCGCCAAATGTGTAGCGGAAGCCATAGAAGCCCAGTTTCGAACCAGCGCAATAGATTTTGTAGCTGCTGCCACCCTTGACGGCAAAGGTGTACGTTCCGTAGTATTTGTCCTCAGACTGTATGCCGTCGTAGTCGCTGAGTGCTGTTCCATCCTCGAGGATGAAGAAGCTTTTTCCTCCATTGAGCACCACAGCCACATCGATGGAGCCGTCGCTTGCAGGAGTGATGGTGTAGAAAGTACCACCCTCCTTGTTGCCGTTCACGCCATTGCCCTGAGTGTAAGCTGTGAAGCCCTCGACATGACCATCGGCTGCAGCGGCTTTGAAGGGCTCGCCGCCTGTCTCACCGAACACGAGTGTTGCCACGGTGCTGCCACCGTCGTCCTTCACCTCAACGGACTGTCCCGACTCGAAGGTGTCGCCCTCGTTGAGGGCATAGGTTACTGTCGATGCCACGGCACCTTGCGCAGTGAACATCGCTGTCAAAATCAGAAAGTAAAGTTTTCTCATAATGAATGAATTAATTATTGATTAAAAAGAATATGATGGTTTGTTTTCCTTGCGTCGTCCGACGGGTTGTGCTGCGTTGGGGTGCAGGTCGGTGGCACCGCTGATTTCTGTCGATGTCTCTCCTATCCATCCGCACTGCTGATTGACGCCACAATAGACACGTACGAAGTCGATGGCATCGAGGTGCACGGGGTTTCGCTGTGCATCCACCGCCCAGCCGATGTCGATGCTGCACGCCAGAGTGTCGGCATTGGAGTAATTGTCGGCATATCCATAGCGTAGTGCGTCGAGCACCCAGTACTGAGTGTTGCCACGCCCTTGGTTGGAGGCATTCGGTGGGAGCAGTGTGCCGTTGAAAGTGAGGTCGCCCTGGTGCCACAGGGGGAAATATTCCTGGGCGTGGTAAGAGTTGCGGCTCACGCTGCCACTGCCTCCACGGTTGTCGGTCCATGCGATGTCGCCCATGGGATTGGGGTGGTATGTGATGGCATATCCATAGTCCACGCGTCCTACGCTGTCGGTGTCGGCGCTGCCCGATATTTCGTACCAGGGGTCGTCGGGCACGCCATTATGGTTGGTGTCGGCCGACACCATGACAATGCCGGGCTCGCTGTTGCCGGCATAGCAGTTGCCCTGGATGTAGATGTCGCGCTCGCCTTCGACATTGACGATGCTATGGTCGAAGTGGAACGTGATGTATCCTCCGTAAGCGCCGAGAGTGACAAGTCCTCCCCTGCCCCCACCGATGGCCTCGGTACATTTCGCCGCCACGGTGGCGGGTGTGTCGCTGGCATCACACTCGGGCAGGGTGTTGACATACTGTCCCGGGGCGGGCATGTACTCATCCACCGCCTCGATGTAAGGGCTGCGGTCTTCGGAGCCGCCCTCGTCAGGACTGAAGGATGCTCCGAGCGCCTTGGGCAGGAACACGGCATGGCCGGGGATGTCGCCCGTCCGCGTAAGCCATTTGAAGTGTCCGTCGCTGTCGAAGCAGTATAGTTTGCCACTCGACACGTAGTTGGTGGCGTCGAGCACATAAATGTCGTGTGTGGCGGGATGCACCATGATGCCGTAGGGGGTCTGGATGGGCGATGTGGTGGGGATGTCGAGAGGCTGACTGTCGACGATGGCGCGCCGGTTGATGTCGATAATGCCATAGCGCACGTGCTGTATACCAGTAGTGCCTTGGTTGCCGCCATAGAAATAGATGGAGTCGCCGGCGAGCGTCATGCCGCCCACGGGGGTGTCGATGGAGTCGGCCACGGCCATGCGCCCCGTGGCATCGGGAGCGAGGAGATAGAGTCGTGGCGGCCAGTTCTGGTAGTCGCCACGTGAGGCCACCCACAGGCGGTGATGGCGGTCGGCACGGATGAGTGAGAGGTTGGGTGCCACATCGATGTCATAGGCATGCGTGAAGGAGGCGAGGTCGATGACGCTCACCCGATGGTCGTAGCCACGGCCCTGAAGGGCCTCGTAGCCCCCGCTGTTGGCGACGAAGAGTTTCCCGTCGGCGACGGCCAGTTCATCGGGCTGATAGCCCACCGTCACTTTCGCCACCACCTGGAGCGACGCGGTGTCCACCTTATAGACCCCTCCGAGCACCGACTCACGCCCCATCTCTCCCACATATGAACTGACATAGGCGTAACGGCCATGGAATGCCACGGAACGGCAGTTGGCGATGTCGACATGCCCGCGGCTGATGGCGGTGTGTGCATCGGCCACCTCCACTTTGTTCGACATGTTGACGACCATCCACAGGCTGCTGCCATAGATTTTGATGTCGTTGCCCACATCGCCCAGTTCCATCACCTGATGCGGGTTGCGCGAGGGGTAGATGTTGCGGGTGTATACGCCCGTAGTGAAGTCGAGGTAGTCGAGTGTGCATTTGTTGGAGCCCATGTTGCCTTCGTTGAGCACATACATGCCGGCATATTCCGTGATGGTGCTGCCGCCGGTGGGTGCGCTGATGGGATAGACCACGATATTGTCGTCGCGACAGGCCGACACCTGCAGCATGAGGACGAGCAGCAACAGGCGCACCGTCATGCTCCAAGTGGCGTGACGGACGGAAGGAGATGCAGAAGGAGAAAACTTGCTGTGCTGTCTCATTTGGCTTGCTGTTGTCTGATGTCAATAGGCGATGCTCAGTGCGATGGCGCCATTTCGCTTGGGCATGGGGTAGTTGACGATGACGTCGTAGTCCTGGCTGAAGAGGTTGTTCACCTCAAGTGTCGCCTTGCAGGTGTATCGTTTCCACTGCCACTGCCTCACGAGTGCGAGGTCGCTGGTGTACCAGGGTTCCTCGTGGTTGTAGATGATGTTCTCCTGTTCGTTGTAACGCTCGCCGGCATAGATGAAGCTGTAGCTGAGCGTCCATCCCCTGTAGGCGAGCGACACGATGGCCGACCCGCTGTGCCATGGGATGTATGGTATCTGGTCGCGGTAGTAGGGTGTGGCGGGGTCGGTCACGTCGCGCGCATCCTGGTAGGTGTACTGCAGGCGTGCCGTCAGCGTCAGGTCCGTCATGGGCGTGACATCGGCCTCGGCCTCGACGTCGATGCCGTGGATGTGAACACGGCCCAGGTTGAGCATCGTCCAACGGAACTGCTGTCCTTTGGGATAGGCGATGATTTTGTCGCGCACCTCGTTGTAGTAGGCATCGGCCTGCAGCGACAGGCGGGTGAGCAGTCCACTGTCCCAATGTCGTTGTGCGCTGACCCCCATGTCGTATTGCGTGGCAGTCTCAGGTCGTAGGGCGGCATTGCCCACGTCGGTGTAGTAGAGGTCGTTGAAGGTCGGCATGCGGAAGCTTCGCTTGACGAAGGCCCGTGCCGACAGCCATTTTCCCCTCAGCGGATAAACATTGGCGAAGAGAGCCGGAGTCCATCGTGTGAGGGTGGGCTGCGTGCCGCCATCGCATGTGCGGTCGCTGATGGCCGAGGCGAGCAGACTGACCTGCAGTTTCACGCGCTGGCAGTCGACGGCGGTGGCGAGGGCCACCAGATTGGTCAGGCGCGTGGGATAGGCGAAATGGTAGGTGTCGGCATCGAGCTTGTTCCAGCGGAAGTCATAGCTCAGCGAGGCGCTCCAGGCGGGCAGCAACTCATAGACGTGCGAGGTGGTGACATACAGTTCCTGCTGACGGTAGGTGTGGTCGACGGGCAGTTGCGTGGAGTCGTTGTTGACGTAGTGCGTGCGGTAGTAGGCGTACTTCACCATTGCCCGGCTGCTGAAGCGTGGTGTGAAACTCTTCTGCCACTGACTCTGGACAAAGGTGTTGAAGTCCCACTGCCGCTCGCCCCGCCGCCACACGTTGTTGACGATGGCTCCGGGGATGCCTCGCTCCGAATTGTAGAGATAGCCCTTCGCATACCAATATCCATTGTCCAAGATGCCATGGAGGTTGGCCTCTGCACGCTCGGCATGGATGTCGCCATTCTGCCGCACGGCGGTGGTGTCCCACGCCGTAGTGCCGTCGATGTTGACCCTGTGGTAGCGGAACTTGTATTTCCCGCTGGCGTTGAGGAAACCGGCGCTGAGCGATGCACTGAGGCGCTCGGAGAGCTTCTGCTCGTAAAGGCCCGACAGCCGTATCATGTCGCTCGAACCATATTTCACACTGGCCTTCAGATGATGCGTCTCGCCGTAGGTGAACCATGGGCGGCGCGTGCGGAGATAGACCGACCCTGCATGACCGAAGTCACTTGCTGTCTGGAAGATGGCGCTCTTCTGCCCGTTATACAGTGTCACTTCGTCGATATTGTCGAGCGAGAACTGCCCCAGGTCTATCTGCCCGTTCTGCGCATTGCCCAGTTCCACTCCGTCGTAGTAAATGCCCAAGTGGTTGCTGCCCATGCTGCGGATGTTCACTGTCTTGATACCGCCCACGCCGCCGTAGTCCTTCAGCTGAAGGCCGGAGAAATAGCGGAGGGCGTCGGCCACACTGTGCGTACTCAGTCGCTCCAACTGCTCGCCGCTGAGTTTCTGTGAAGGGATGACCTCGCGGAAAGTCAGTTTGGTAGTGACCACCACCTCGTCGAGATGGCGGACACTGTCGGAGGGATGCTCTGACGACGACTGTGCAGATGCTGGCACGACCAGCAACCACAGCATGATAATCATGAAGGATATGCTCATCCGTGTGTGAATATGCCCGTTAGCCATGCCTCGTGGCCCATGGAGCAGTGAGTGCGAAGGCAGGTCTTCTGACTTCACTGCCACCCTTCCAGCGCCTTCCCGGCAATAGCCAGTGGCGATGTGCTGGAGGAAAAAGACAGCTCACAGCAGCGGGACTGTACGGGATTCTCACCCGTTTCCCTTTTCATCACAAACAAAGTGAACCTTTCGCACTGCAAAGGTAGTGCAAACCGAGCGCAAAACAAAATGAATTTATTCATTTTTTTGCCGAGGTGCAGCCTACCTTATGTAAAGGTAGTGCAAGGCGAGTGAAATGGCTGAAAACTTTTTATCCAAAATGTTGATAGTTTTTTAGTTTTCAAGATATCTTTATTAAAAGAGGAGAGCCATCAAACAACATACCTCTAAATCATTCAACCAGAACATTATAACATGAAAAATATGAAAAAAACGCATCGCCTACAGCCCTACTATCTATTCATCATTGCAGGGTTGATTACCATTTTTATGGGCGTAAGCTGCGAATCTCAAGAGCAAGAGGCGAAAGAAGGCGCCAAGGAAATCCGCTTCAAGAAAGACATTCTCTATGTGGAACGACAAACAGCTCATTTGAACTGGGACTTTTCCCTAACCGCGGATTTACCTGTTGAGGTCGGGCAGAAAGACAAAACCCCTAACCAATTTCAAGATTCCGTCAAGGCTTTTCTCAACAGGGAAATCCACAATTCGATGAAAGAACTATGCGAAGAAGAGCCTTCCGTTGATGAAAACAGCGATGAGTATGATTTGTGCAGTTCTTTCTACAGTTTGGAAGAGCAATTAAGCAGTACCTACCAAGGCAAGATAGAACATGATGGCGGGTATTGGACATCTTTCATTCTCCTCGCCCAAACAGATTCGTTTGTCACCTACGGGGTAGAGAACTACTATTGCGGAGGTGGTTGCGGTTCGCATTTCTATTGTTACACATTCAGCAAGAAGGATGGTCATCGCATCAAAGACATCATCACCTGGGAAGACATCCTCCGTTTCATCAAAGACCATCCCAAAGCCAGCCACCCCTTTGGACAGTGGGATATTGAGGCCGACCCGAAATCCGTGGAGTATGGAATGGACTATGATATAGGCTTGCTCGACGAGGAATTGTTATTGGTATGTGAGGACTTAGCCAACCATTATAACTTGGCAAAGATTTCCTACAAGGACATCCTTCCCTATTTGTCGAAAGAGGCGCAGGATATCGTCAAAGCCATGGGAGAAGGGAAGGCCCATGCCAGGGAAGAATGGTTCTTGGGAAAGTGCATTGGTGAAATTCCTCAAAAAGACAAGCCGACAATCAGGTTGATGCAGCGAGAACCTTTATGGACAGCTTTTTCAAACCTCAACTGTGTCGATGAGGCATCATTCTACAACGAGCATGAGTACACCCTCACCGCCTACGAGGAAACGAAAGAAGCTTATACACCTCTGGAACTGTTCGATTTGGAGGTGTCAGACGACTTTTCAAAAGCACTATGCCAATGGGCAGAAGACACCCGTGCCACATCAGCTTCCGACAGCAGATACTGTTCACGACTGGAATATGATTCGAGCAACGCCATATGGGATGATGACACATTTGAAGGGGAATGCTTCATCCTCGACAATGATGTGCTTTTGGCACCCTTCAAGAAGAAGGATGACAAAGTGGACATTGCGCCATTCAAATATGACGGGCGCCACTTCAAGATAGTCAAACCCAAAGAGACCAAACCCGCAGGGGAAAAGTTAGGGACTATTTCCTTGGATGGCGACGAAACCATCTACCTCGCAGAATGTGGGGGGGCATCATTCAAAACAAATGTGCCGGGAATAGGATTAATTGCCAATGCCGTAAAAGCCTACTACGTCAAAAACGGCCTGTATATTCCGGCAAGCATTTTCCCATATCATCAAAGATACCTCAGATATCTTCCCGGTGATGAGCCTTTGATGACCTCGAACCCAAGTCATGGTTTCACGGCTTTCGACCCCAAAGAAGAAAAACTCTATATCATGAAAGCTGAACGCACATCATTGGGCGGCTATGGTTGTTTTGACCGCTATAGTGTATACCAATTTAAAGGGGATAAATTTTTCTATGAGGGTGAAGATGGTGGCTACTGGCTTCATCCCAGCCTGCGCAAGTACGGGAGATTGTTTGAAGTGCTAAAGACGAAAGACTATCTTGTGAGAATTGATGAGATGAGGTCCTATGACTGGCGTGGAATGAACGAGGAAGATAATGAGGCATCAGCAACCGACACATGCCGCTATCGTTATGCTGCATGGAAGCATAAAGACAATATGTTGGACGCTCCCGACCTTGTCATCGAAAACGGACACATCGGTGAGGGCGGTTACGTCTTCTTCAACGAAGGACATAAATACGTGGTTGGCGACAAGCTGCACGTATATAAAGGCGACCAGCTCGTCCTCAACCAGGAGTTGGATACAATCACTTCAATAATTTGGTAAATCGCAGGAAATAACTACATGGCGAGGCGCAAGCCGAGATTGCGGCTCCTGTTGTCTGGCGCGCTGAGGCTGCGATGAGACACTCGGCAACTACTGGAGTAGACAAACCACCATCCGCCACGAACCACACGGTTGGAGCCATAAGCGCCACCTTGAGGATTAGACTGTGGGGATTTCTTGTAATAGAACTCATCATACCAGTCGCTGCACCACTCCCATACGTTGCCGGTCATATCATAGAGGCCAAGTTCGTTGGGCATCTTGCCACCCACATTAAAGGTCTGTCCATCGGTGTCTCCATACACTGCCACTGAGTCTATATCGTTGCTACCAGCGTATTTATAGCCACGGCTGAAGTTGCCGCCTCGTGCAGCGAACTCCCATTCTGCCTCGGTGGGAAGACGGAAGTTCTTTCCCGTCATAGCATTCAATTTGCCGATGAAGGTCTGACAGTCGTCCCAGCTCACCATCTCCACAGGGCGCTTGGCACCTTTGAATTTAGAGGGGTTGCTGCCCATCACCGCCTCCCACTCCTCCTGGGTCACCTCATAGCGGCCGATGCTGAACGAGGATAGTGTCACCTGATGGGGAGGATTCTCATCACTTTTCGTATCGTTGCCCTGCTCTGGGGTGGCACCCATGGTGAAAGTACCGCCATCGACATAGACCATGTTGCTAATCAAATTGTCAATGATGCGGCTTTTGTTGGATGATGCGGAACTGGCCTTTGCCCTGCATCTGGAAGTGACGTTACGTTTCTTCGAGGTGGACTTAGAAGTTGACTTTGCAGATTTCCTTGAGGGCTTGGCTGCAGATTTCACCGTTGTCGCCTGCGCCGGTTTCGGCTTGCGGGCGACGGAAACTTGTGCGGAGACAGACAGAGCCATGAAAACCAGTACAAAGAGAAATATCAGTCTTTTCATTGATTGAATGGGTAAATAATTTTAAGGTGCGTTCTATTAATTCTGATTTTTATGAGGTGGCATTTTCCATACGTTACATTTTCGGTCGCTTTTCGCCTCGACATAATTAACAGAACCCACCTTAAATAAAATGGGCTACCACCCTTCGATTTGCAAAAATAAGGCTTTTTCGTAAAAAAGCAAAAATGACAAGGGGATTTTTGGGGAGAGATTTGAGATTTAGGATTATTGAGAGGTTGATGATTAGTTTTTAGAATGAGGAATGAAAAATGGGGAACGCAGCAAACAACCATGAACTCTCAAAGCTAATGTCTAAACTCCCAAACTACTAAACTCCCTCAAAATAATTAGCCCCTAGACTTTAGACCTTAGACTTTAGCCGAAGACAATGGCCCAAAACCTCAAAAGTAATGTCTAAACTCCTAAACTACCAAACTCCCAAACTCCCTCAAAATACTCCTAAACTCCCTCAAATACTCCCAACCTCCTTATAAACTCTAAAGAATCACCTCTCCCATCCGCTCCATGTCGTAGCCACGGAACTGCAGGATGAGCAGGTGGAGCGGGGTGTCGCCGATAAGCTGGCGCACGCGCGGCCCCTCGGCGTAGCGGCGTATCTGCTCCTCCGCTTCCTGCCATTGCCGCTCCGCCTCCGCCGGTGTGGCGTCCACCTTGAGGTATTTCAGTTCGACGATGTAGCTGTGGCGCACCATCGGGTAGCGGAGGAAGTCGGGCATGAGGAAGAAGTCGCAGTAGCCGTGGTTCAGCTCCACCTCGGGAGCCAGTAGGTAGTAGGGATTGAGCGAGAGGTACGCGTTCATGAAGCCCTGGACATTGCGCTCGCCCTCCATCAGTTGCCGCACGCTCGTAGTGTCGTGGTAGGCTCGGGCTATCTCCTCAAGCATCGGCCGCCACTCGCCACGCAAGGCGGCATCAGCATAGACTTTGTTCAACAGTGCGACATCCACCTTGGCAATATTCTGATATTCCTTCATCAGCCAGTCGTAGTATTGACGGCGCACGTTGTTGTTGGGGATGATGAGTTTCAGCAGGGCGCCTTCCGCATCGCCGATAGTGAGCATGCCGTAATAGAACAGCAGGCTGATGAAATTATCGGTATCGGTGAGCGTGTCGGCGGGAAAGGACTCATTGAGCGTGCCGAAGATGTATCCGTTTTCTGCTATCTGGTGGATGATGCCCC
>CAMHEL010000126.1 GCA_946184125.1 uncultured Prevotellaceae bacterium | reverse complement strand
TTGCGGCGGTCATTTTCAGCCGTCACAAGGATGATGTGGGTGAATAGGTGTGGTTATTCGTAGATGTTTCCCTCGTCGTCAATCAGGAAAATGGTCAGCGTGCCATTTCGCATTAACGGGGAACAATGGTGGGCGCAATGGCGGATGACCACACGGGCGAAGGCTCTCACTTTTTCTGCCGGGATTTTCCCCCATAACTCACGGGCCAAGGTGATGTCGCCAATATCTGTAGTGCATCCCGCCTCTGCAAGCAGTTTGCTGACGAAATCCTTGTCCATCACTGATTTCCGGCTATGGGTGTCAAGATGTCCGGCTGCCAATTTCACTGCTTTGCCAAGCATCATTCCTAACACCACATTTGCGAAACCCAACTCTTCGGCTATTTTGAGCGTCTCACCGATGTAGTTGCCATATTCCACGAAAGCCTGGCGGGGAAGGTCCGGGAAACGTGCCTTGACATATCGCTCGCTTTTGGCACCGCTGTTGATGACCACGGTTCCTGTTCCCGATGCTTTCGCCACTTCCATGCACTTGCGTATGGAACTGATGAATGCCTCCTCGGAAAAGGGCTTGACGATGCCCGACACCCCGATGATGGAGATGCCTCCCTCAATGCCTAACCTCGGATTGAATGTCCGCTGGGCGATTGCTGCTCCTTGGGGCACGGATATGGTCACCTGGAACTGTTTCCCCCAAGGCAGCAGGTTATCCTGTATCATCTGTCGTGGACTTTTGTTGATGGCTGGCTCGCCAGGAGGGAAGTCAAAACCGGGGAGGGTGAACACACCTACACCTTCTCC
Source organism: uncultured Prevotellaceae bacterium (assembly GCA_946184125.1). Classification (GTDB taxonomy): domain Bacteria; phylum Bacteroidota; class Bacteroidia; order Bacteroidales; family Bacteroidaceae; genus Prevotella. The sequence continues at coordinate 12,064 of CAMHEL010000126.1, read as the reverse complement.
GCCGCGAATGCAGAACGTGTCGGATATTTCGACCGAGGCGCGGATTTCCAGACCATCGGTGACGTCGGGGTCATCGCCCGCTTCTTTGACGACGGCGGCATATCCATCGCCATAGATGACGCCCACTGTGATTGTCTCACCATTGGGCAGGAGCACAGGCACCTCATTGGGCATTTCGCCACTGAGCAGACGGGTAGTGGCGGCAACTGCCGCTGCCGTGGCACAGGTGCCGGTGGTCAACCCGCTGTGAAGGGGGTAGAAGTCGGGTAGGAGGCGTTCCACCATACGGCGAAGGCCATGGGGACCGTTCACATATTCTATCCTTACCAGTTGGGTGGAGTGGGGAAGAGGAGGGTATGCTGGGCGTTGCACGGCAAAGATTTTTATTCCCTTTGCTTTTGCGGCCAGCACTTTCTCTTCGAAACCTCCGCTTTTGCCGCTTTCCTTGGTGAGGATGGCTTGTGGATGCAGACGGTCCATCAACGTGCTGGTGTCGGTCTCGTCGTAGTCAACCAACCGGTCGGCGGGGAAGCCTTCCTTGCGGGCTGTCTCATGCGATGCGTCACGATTGAGGATTCGCCACCAGCACTCATGCTTTTGCCAATAGCCCTTGAGGGCACGGAGGGTGTTGACGCCTGTGAGAGCCAGCAGACGATGGATGCCATGCCCTTCCAGCTTACTTATGGCGTCGTCGTAATCCTCGCACCACACGATGCTGTCGTCGCGTGGAGGATAGATGCGCTCGTAGCGGATGACAGGGATATGCAACTGCTCCGCTGCCATGAGGAGGTTGCGGTGCAACTGGGTGGCGAAGGGGTGTGCGGCATCCACAAGGAGGCGGATGCCATGACTGTGGCAGAAAGCAGTCATCTCGGGCACCGCCATCCCGCCTGTGAGACGTTGGCCGTTGACGAGCTCCACTTCCTGCTCACCGCTGCGGGTGGAATAGAAAAATGGCGTCCCTGCCTCTTCGAGTGCCTCCACGGCCTTTCTGCCCTCTGTCGTCCCTCCAAATACCAGTATCATTGTCTTATTGTTTACAGATGAATGTATTATGGTTCCGAAGTCGGGGCAGGGTTGTCATCGCCCTTCCTGAAAAGGTGGGTGAAGTGGCGTGAGTATAGTTCGGAAAGTCCCTTCCGGTTGTCTATCGCCTCTCCCACTACTATCATGGTGGTGAGGGTGAGTTTGTTGTCGTGAACAATCTTCGCAAGGTCTTTCAACTGTCCGCGGTAGATGCGCTGGTCGGGCCATGTCAGGTGATAGCATGCTGCCACGGGGGTGTCTTCGGGATATTCCATCAGCAGTTCCCGTTGCACTTCGTCGACGATGGCGGCACTGAGGAAGATGCACATGGTACTCTGGCTGCGTGCAAGCAGGTGCAGCTGCTCTTTCTCGGGCATGGGGGTTCGCCCCTCGCCACGGGTGAGGATGATGGTCTGAGTGCGCTGAGGAATGGTGAACTGTGAGCGCAACTCCGCGGCTGCGGCAAGAAAAGATGAGATGCCGGGCGTGATATGATACGACATCCCGTTGGCATCGAAGAAAGCCATCTGTTCCTGGATGGCTCCAAAGATACAGGGGTCTCCGGTATGCAGTCTGACGATGAGTTCCCCTTTGTCGTAGTGCTTCTTCATCAGTTCGCATTGCTCATCGAGGTCCATCGAGGCACTGCTCTGCACTACTGCACCAGGTTTGTGGCATTCGGTGAGTTGTATGGGCACCAGACTGCCGGCATAGAGAATAAGGTCGGCTTGTTCGAGCATCTTCCTGCCTTTGACGGATATCAAGTCGGGGTTTCCTGGGCCTGCACCCACGATTTCGATATGTCCTCTGCGCTCACGCAGATGTTTGTGGTCGATGGCGAGCGATGCCGTGAAATGCTTGCCTTTCACTTTGGGTACTATAAGTTTGCCTTTGTTGGAACCTAAGATGGCAGCCGCCTCGCACACGCTTGGCGTACCCACATGTTTTGCCACCACCTCGCTGGGGTGGGGCACTTCGACAGCCGAGAGTTGCTCTGCCGTGAAAAACATCAATTGCTTGTAGTATCGTTTCTCCAGCAGGTCACAGAAGGGCTCGCTGGCTTTCACGTCGATGGTGCAATAGCGGTTGGCGCAAGGCAGAATGCCCTGGAGGGTTAGGGCTTCATCGATTTGGTCGAAGATGCTCTCTACATCCTCGGGATGATGCGACAGTCCGAAACCGATGGTTCCTACCATTGGCACGAAATGCAGATGTAACATCCCTTTGGGGGCATGGCGAACAAAGGGAGTCACCATGATGAGGAGTTTGTATTGTTCAGGATTGACCTCACTGATGTCGCCTACGACTGTCACGTGTTCGGGCAATGTCTTTTCCAAGTAGTCCGTTCCCTCGTCGCGCACCTCCATCAACAGTGCTGTCGGTTCACGATTGACGAAGGCGAAAATGCAGTTGTTCATCGCACTTCCGTCGGCTATGGTCCAGTTGAACTGTTGTTCGAAGGTGTCAAGGGCCCATAGTCCGGCGAGGTCGCTTTGTGTCGTGACCACCTGATGGGCGCCGAGGATGCCGGCGATTTTTCCTGTCAGTTCGTTGGCACCACCGATGTGGCCTGAAAGCACGGCGATGGCATTGCGACCGAGGCTGTCGACACAAACCACGGCAGGGTCTGTATGCTTGTCTTCGATGTGTGGTGCGATGGTGCGAACGCAGATGCCCATGGCGCCAATGAAGACGAAGGCGTCGAAGTCGGCCCATCGTTTTCCCACAACAGCACGGGAGAGCAGTTCGCCTTTCAACTGCTTGACCAAAATGTTGGCGATTTGCCTTCCTTCCTTCCCAGTGGGGATTATTCCTATCATTTGCATTTCTATTTTTTACTTGAAGTAAGTTTTTAGACTTTAGACTTTAGACCTTAGACTTTAGACTTTAGACTTTAGGCTTTAGACCTTAGATTTTAGATTTCAAGCCACCGTGAGGCGGCCGTTAGGTCGCCCTTAATCAATAGCCCATAGACCAAGCCCGAAGCCCTCGAATCATATGTCTAAACTCCCAAGAACAGTCCTTAGTTTTCCGTATGCTGTGGTTCCACCACAGCAAGTTCTTCCCCCCTTATCATTTTCCCTTTCATTATCTCAATGGGGTTGTTCTCATCCAGAACGATTCTCATGGCGCTCTCCTGTTTCAGGCCCAGTTCGGCGCATGCCTCCTCGAAGAGGCGGCGGCTGTCGGTATGCACTGCGGGCGAGGTGACACTGTTGAAGACGATGATGCCGTCGGCAGTCAGCACTGTCAGCACTTTTGCCATGATTTCTTTCAGTTTTCCTCCATGACCACCTATGAAAACGGCATCGGGACGGGGGATGGTCGTGACATCGGTTGCCAGAAAGTCGCCCATGTGAACGCTTATGCCAGGGGTGCCGAACCGCTGGGCATTTTCCTTGATGATGGCCTCGCATTCAGGGCGAATCTCGAAGGCTTCGACATGGACGTGGGGAAACAGTCGGCGTGCCTCGATGCTGACGCTGCCTGTGCAGAAACCGACGTCCCAGAATACCTTTCTTCCCGTCAGTTCAAGTGCTTGAAGGGTGAGCAAACGGATGGGCATCTTCGTTATCATCTTTGCCCGTCCGTCAAGATGCTCAAAAGCGGAATCGGGGATGCCGAACCATGGCTTTCGCTCTTGTGTTGAGGTGATTATCAAGCAGTTAGGTGTGGTAAACTCCGATGAGGACGCTGCTTTAAGCGAGAGGCTCTTCACTCTTTCTTGGCATGGATTGCCCAAATGCTCGCCCACCACCATCGTGTAGTTGTCATATCCATAGTCGAGCATCCTTTGGGCGATGGCTGCCGGGGTGTGCTCATGGTCGGTCAAAACGCCTATTTTTGCTGAATGCTCTATCAGCGCCCTGTCGAACTCATGCCACGGACGGCCTGTCAGCGAGACAATCCGCATGTCGTGATAGGGCATCACCAACCGGTGCGCCAACATCTGCAGCGAATTGAAGGTGGGGTAGGTCACCACTTCCGCCTCTGGCATCTTCCTCCGTATGGTGTTGGCGAAGCCAAAGAAAAGGGGGTCGCCGCTGGCGAAGACCACGACCGTCGGGGGGGCTTCTTGCCATGTTGTCGACTGTGCCAGTTGGGCGTATCGTTCGAAGACGGCATCCAGCGGCGCGGTGATGTCCATCCATGTGGATGATTCTGGCAACAATGGTGACATTATCTCATGATGCCGCCTGCCGCCCGAGAACAGTTGGCCTTTAGCGATGATTTCCTTCACTTCTGGAGGGAAATATGGCGTGGGGTTGTCGGTAATGCCTATGACGATGAATTTCATGGTCTCTTATTCTATGGTGTCAATGATGGTTCAAAGGTCTCTGCCGGGTTTCAGCAATTCCGCATCATCGAAGGTGAGAATGGCATTGCACAGGGTGGCGGCCAGGCTGGACCCTCCCTTGCGTCCTTCAACGATGATTTTGGGTATGTCGTGGAAGGGTTTTACCATGTGTTTCGATTCCTTGACATGGACGAACCCCACTGGCGCGGCTATGATGCCTGATGGCTGGGCTTTATGCTGGCGGATGAGGGTGCATAGTTCCATGAGTGCCGTGGGGGCGTTGCCGAAGGCGAAGAGGGCGTCGGGGTGCTCCTCCACAGCCAGTCGGATGCCGGCTTGCGTGCGTGTGATGCCCTGACGGGATGCCTGTTCCGCCACCCTGCTGTCGCCAAGGTAGCATTTGGCCTCGATGCCCAACCGCTGAAGGGCGCCTTTACGTATACCGCTGGTCACCATCGTTACGTCGCTGATGATGGTTTTGATTTCACCGTTCCTCACTTTCTCAAAAAGTGTTTCCACGGCATTTTCGTCGGTATAGAGGATGTCTTCCATCTCAAAATCGGCTGTTGTGTGGATGGCGTGCAGAAGGGCCCATTTGTGGCCGAGGGGCCAGTCTTTGCGGCGCAGTTCGCCAAGAATGGTCCGAAACGACGTCATCATGATTTGCTGTCCCGGTTTGAGGCTTTCCGTCTGTCCGTTTCCTTCGGGGCTTGGGGTGGCCATTGGCGTGGTTGCTGTGATACAGCCGTCTACAGAATGTGCAGGTGCCGATGGGGATGGTGCTTTTGCGTAATACCCTCGTGGTGTGATGATTTTGCCATTTTCCTGATACGACTGCGAGTTGCCTATCAGCAGGATGGTGAACATGTTCACTTCCTCTGGGTCGAGTTCCTGCAGTGTGGTTGTTCTCACTTCCTGCTCTTCTCGTCCGGCCTGTCTGACAATCCCCACGGGGGTGCCGGCCGAACGGTGCTGCAAGAAGATTTCCTGCAAGCGGTAGAGTTGCCAGTAGCGGCCATTCGATTTCGGATTGTAGACAGCGGTGACGAAGTCGGCTGTGGCTGCCGCGCATATCCGTCGCTCAATGACCTCCCACGGGGTCATCAGGTCGCTCAGCGAGATGATGCACATGTCGTGTCCGATAGGCGCACCCAGCAGCGATGCCGCTTTCTGGAAAGCGGAGATGCCCGGCAGCGATTCTATCTCGATAGTGCTTTCCCGCTCCCTGCTCATCTCGTAAATCAGTGGTGTCATGCCGTATATTCCGGCGTCGCCCGATGAGATGACCACCACGGTTTTTCCTTGTTCCGCCAGCGCAAAGGCTTGTTCGGCTCGTTGCCGTTCTCTTTTCATCCCTGTGTCGATGCATTCGCAGCCGTCGCTGACGAATGGCTCGATATACTGGAAGTAATATTTGTAGCCCACGATGGCATCTGCCTGCCGCACTGCTTCCATCACGGCGGGGGTGATATCCTCCTTGCTGCCGGGCCCTATGCCCGCTACGATGATTTTTCCCATATTGTTCAATAGCGATTGAATGTGAGAATCAGTATTTCAATTTCAGTCTCATCCCGACGACCAGCATCCTGCCGGGTGTGTAAAGCGCATATTTCCGGTCCGAGGAGTCGGGACGGCGGTCCACCTTGTCGAAAATGTTGTCCACACCGATGCTGGGTTCGAGAAAGGCCCATTTCAGGACATCGAGCGTATGCGTGGTGTGGATGTTCCATACGCCATAGCCTGGCGCGTCTTCGTAGTCGGGATAATAGGTCTTCGACTGCAGTCTACCGCTCAGGTTCACATTCATCCCATATTTCCCCCATGCATGGTGGTAGTTGGCGGCGATGGTGGCGGCATTTTTGATGCTGCGCTCCAGCACGGTCCATTTCTCGCTGTTCTTCGAGCGGGCATACGCATAGGCATAGTTGACTGAGAGGTTGAACCCCCTGAAGAGGTTGGCCGACAAGTTCACTTGCATGCCTTTCACATCGCCCTTGTCGCTGTTCTGGTAGAGGGAGTAGCGGGGGAGTTTGGTCGCCTGCTCGTCGGTCATCTCGGGGAATTCCCGCTTGAGCATGGTGAGTGTGGCATCGGCCACATCGATGTTCTTTCTCACCACCATGTCGTTGATGCGGTTCATATAGCCTGTCACACTGATGGCGATGGCGTGGGTGCGGTATTCTGCATTGAGCGCCACATAGTGGCTTTTCTCGGGCGACAGTCGCTGGTTGCCGAATATGATTTGTGGCTTGCCGCGGTTGACGGAGAAATAATGGTAATAGAGCTCGTCGAGGCCAGGTGCCCTGAAGCCGGCCGAATAGGTGGCTCGCAGGCGCACATTTCCCGTAGCGTACATCAGTGTGGCTTTGGGCGTGACGTGCTGGTCGAACGTCTCATGATGGGTCAGGCGAAGTCCGAGCGTGGCGGTGAGGTGGGTGAGAAAGCGCATCTCATGCTGGGCATAGGCGGCGATGGTGTAGACATTCTCTTTGATATTTCCCGACGTGGCGGTGAGGTAGTCTTTGCGCCAGTCGGCCCCGACGATGGTTGTGGAGCCCTCGGTCAGACCGAGGATGGCTTTCAGTTCGCCTTCCATCGATCGTTGCTTCTTCGACTGCACATAGTCGCCGATGGCGTAGTCTTTGGTCGCCACGTCGTATTCTTTGCCATATCTGAAACGGTCGACGCAGAAGTCGGCTTGAAGCGAGTGGCGGTTGGTGAATTTGTAGATGCCTCCGATGTTCCACCGCAAACCTCGGTAGCGCATCTCGTAGTCGGTGCCTCCGCCGATGTCGGGACGGGTGTCGGGACGGTCGGTGATTTTGTATGTGAGGTCGGCTCCGGCATTCAGGGCGAGATGGGCATTGGCATTGTAGGTGAATTTCTGTCCGATGATATGGCTTCGGTAACCGGTGAACAGGGGGGCGATGGTGGGCTGAAGGTCTGTCTCCGACCCTTTGGCGTGCTCCATGTCATTGTTCCTGTAACTGTCGGCACGGTCGTGGACGAACGAGGTGTAGGAACCGAAGCCCTTATGGTGGATGTCCAGGCTCACGTTCTCGGTCAATTGGCCGTGCCCCGACACCCGTAGGTCGTTGGTCACGGCGATGAACTGCTGTGTGGGCTGGTCGGTGATGATGTTGATGACCCCGGCGATGGCGTCGCTGCCATACAGCGATGAGGCGGCGCCGTCGAGCACCTCGATGCGTTTCACTCTCGCCATGTTGATGCGCGACAAGTCGACATTGTTGGAGATGTCGCCCGATAGTTTCTGACCATTGATGAGGATGAGGATGTATTTGTTGCCCAACCCATTGAGCCTCAGAAACGACCCCATGGAGTTGGGGGCCATCGCCACCTGTGGCATCATCCTCGTGATAGCGGCGTCGAAAGTGGCAATGCCTTGCTCCTGAATTTCCTGCCTGCTGAGCACATGCACGGGGGTGGCTGTCGATTTCAGCCGCTGGTGGTGCCCGGAGCCGGTCACCACCACTGGGTTGAGGTTGTGGGTGCGGCTCGTCAACGATGAGTCGCGGCGTTCCATTTGGTGGATTTGAGAGAAAGCGGCACTCCCCGTGAGGAGTGCCACCATCCCTATAACTATTCTTCTATACATTATTTAACCCGTCACATTGCAATCTCTGTCGGGGCCTTTACAGAGTGGGAAAAGTTGTTCTTATTCGGGATTTTTTGAGTGGTAGTAGTCGAGAGGCTCACCACTGATGGCATCCTTGGTGTGGTTCATCCAGATATTGCGGATGGAGGGCAGTTCCAGGAGGCCTTTCTCTATCATCGTCGAGTTGTTGCAGGTGTAGCCCAGGTGGCTGAAGTACATCTTCCACGAAGTGTCTTCCACTTCTCCCTCTTCATTGGGGGTGAACTTGCTGCCGTCCCAGTTGTCGTCGTCATCGCCTGCCATGTCGTTGTGGCCGTGGTCGCCGTCAATGGACATCAGCGGGTGGCAGAAGACCTTGCCGCTGGTGATGCCGGCTGCCTGCATACGGGCATAGACATTGGTCTTGAAGTTCTTCATCATGTCTACGGTTCCCACGAAGTAGTTCTTGCTGTAAGCCTGCAAGGCTTCCTCCAGCTGGGTGTAGCGCACATTGGCTTTGTAGGTGTCGTAGGAATCGGGGTTGCCATGGCCCATGAATGCCACCACACCCTGTGAGGCTTGGGGGTTGTAGAGCGCATTCAGCTGTTTGGCCACTTCGGGCACGTCTTTCTCGGCATCCTGCAGCAGAGGCACACCCAACTTGATTTTCACGCCGGCAAGGTATTTGTCATCGATGTCGCCATTGGCATTGTTGGCAAAGTCCTTGATGTAGTTGATGACGCGTGTGTATTCCTCGCCTGGGATGACCTGCAGCGACTGCACGACGATTTCGGAATACTGCACTCCTGGCTGGGCAAAGGCGGAGAGCCAGAAAGGTGGGGCATAGAAGTTGCGCGGAGCGACGTTCTCGCCTGCTGCGGCGCGGTTGATGCAGATGGCCGAGGAGAACGACAGGAAGACGTCGTAGCCGGGGAATGCCTGCTTGTAGGAGTTCACCGTGACGTCGAATGCGTCGTAGGCTTGCTGCCATGTCGAACCGAAAGCCACGAGCAGAATGACCTTTGAATTCTTCTTCTGGCTCTTCACGGTCTTGTTGACGGCTTTCTGATAGACGACGTAATTGTTTTCGGTCTTGTCGTCATCATCGTTGCATGCGCAGAAACTCACGGCTGTCAAAACTGCGATGACGGCCATCATCATTGTCCTAATTTTCTTCATTTTCTCTTGAGTTTAAGTTGGATTTGTATTTGTTGGTTATCTTCTTGCCTTGGTTGAAGCGCACCGTGAGCGACACATAGACGGTCCTTCCGGGGGTGGTGGTGCCCAGGTGAAGCCCGTGGGGCGTTCGGTCCACATAACCGAAGATGTTGTCCACACCGGCTTCTGCCCGCCATTCCATCTTCTTCGAGTGCCCGAAGTGGTGTGTGGTGGAGAGGCGCCACAATTGGTAGCCTTTGCCGTCGCCGTCAATCTGGTAGTAGCGCTTGCTCGACATGCGGCCATAGACGCCTACTCCCAGGCGGTAGTCGGAGGAGAACTGATGGTCCCAGCTGACGAATAGATTGCCTTTGTGGTGGGCCATGCCATCGATGGTCACTTTACGCATCTTCTCGTGCGTCGTGTCATACTGGTTGGCCTCGGTGTCGAGATAGCTGTATCCGATGCCTGCCGACAGCGACTTGTAGCTGTAGCGTACATTGACGTCCACACCGCATGTCGTGGCATCTTCCATGTTCTGATACTGCCGCGTCTTCACGGGGTCGTATTTTATGATATACTGGTCGGGGGCCTGGTAGTTGGGGATGGTGACGAGCGTTATCATGTCTTTCAGCTTGTTGTAATAGCCACTCACCGTGAGGGTGAGATGCTGCCATGTGTATTCGGCGCTCAAGCCATAGTAATTGCTCGACTGGGGCTTCAGGTCGGTGTTCCCAAGATAGAGATAGGTGCCGCTCATCTGCCTGACATAGCAGTAGAACAGCTCTTTTGTGGTGGGGGTCTTGAAACCTTGGCTCCAGGACGCACGTATGCGCCAGGCCTGTCCTGGGCTCCACATGGCCGACACCTTCGGCGTGAGGCGTGTGCCAAACTGCTGGTTCTGGTTGAGCCGCAGGCCTGCTGTGATGTTGAGGTGGGGGATGAGCGAGAATTCATCCTGCACGTAGAGGGCGCCTGTCCAGTCGCTCGCCTTCCCGCCCTCGACCCGGGTGGGGGCTTTCAGCCAGTCGTAACGATATTCGGCTCCGACACTCAGCTGGTTGCCGTAGGGCAGTGCGAACACACCTTTTAACTGGGCCATCGTGCGCTGCTGGTCGCTCTGCAACTCGGTCTGGTCGGGCAGATAGGGGAAATAGGGATAATAGATGGTTCCCGCGCTTTTCTCGTAATCCTCCACGAGGGTGGTCGCCGTGAAATAGTAATAGTAGGCATGGCGGTTCCAGTCCACATCGAATGTGATGACATCTGTATCCGACAGTTTCCATTTTCCTCCCACGGCAGCCGAGGCATTGTTGTACTGCAGGTCGTAGGTCTTCACGTCGTAGTGGGGGTATTTTCCGCTGGGCCGGTAGATGCGCTTCCAGTACACGCTGCCGTCGGCATAGAGTTCGATGTCTTTTGCAGGCTTGTAGGTGAGCCGCTCGGCCACCTGCCAGTTGGTGTGGCGGTTGACGGTCTTGTTGCGTGAGTCTGTGATGGGTGGTTCCGAACCTTCTGTATGTTCCACACTGGTGTTCTGCCATCCGTCGCTGTGCTGGAGTTGGAAGTTGGTGTATGAGCTCACTTTGCCTTTGGCCCATGCTATGCCGTTGTGCTGGCGCAGGTCGCCATAGCTTCCCACGCGGGTGGTGTTTTCCAGCAGCAGGCTCTCTTGCTCATGTTTCCGGGTGATGATGTTGATGACCCCGGCGATGGCGTCGCTGCCGTAGAGGGCGCTCGATGCTCCCTTCACGATCTCTATTTTCTCGATGTTGTGGGGGTCGATGAGGGCGAGGTCGTTCTGGCCGCCTACGTCGCCGTGAATGCGCTTGCCGTCGATGAGCACAAGGATGTAGGAGTTGCCGAGGCCGTTGATTTGCATCTGCGAACCCATGTCGTCCTCGCTGAAGGCGAACGATGCCGACAGTCCTCCGAGTATGTCCTCGATGCTTTTCCCGGCATAGTTGCGAAGCATTTTCGAGGTGATGACCTCGGTTTGCACTGGGGCATTTTTCAGCAGGTGCTGTGTGCCTGTTCCTGTCACCACCACCTCCTGCAATGAGTCTGTTCGCCAGACGTCATCACGCTGTGCGTCAGCAGACACGACTGCGCACAAAGCCAGCAGTCCCATTGTCAGTCTCTTTATCATTCTCTAAAAAATTGCTTTCCGCTACCGCATCTTCCTGTACGGGCGTACCTCTTTTTTCATGTGGCAGGTCTTCTGGCTTTCCCCAGCCTGTTATGCCTTCCCGGTTTTTTCCTGCGTCACTCGTGGTGATGCATCAGTGAAAAATCCAGTGGCGTTATACTAACAGGCTTTCCAAAGGGGGATTACAGCTGCAGGAACAGCTCCGGACTCGCACCGGATTCCCTTTAGTCAAAATCCCGGCAAGGGATTTGATTTCCACATTTTTCGTTGCAAAGTTACAACTCTTTTCCGATTAACTGCAAAAAGAACGAATATTTTTTCTACTTTTGCATCGATGAAATCAAAATTCCTTATCGCCGCTCCTACAAGTGGCTCGGGCAAGACCACCATTGCCCGTGGACTGATGGCATTGCTTGTGTCAAAGGGGTTCCGCGTCCAGCCCTTCAAATGCGGTCCCGACTACATCGACACGAAGTTTCATGAGGCGGTGTGCCGCAGACCGAGCATCAACCTCGACACGTTCATGGCGTCGCCTGAGCATGTCAGGGATTTGTTCGATCGGTATGGAGCCGATGCCGATGTGTGCATCGTGGAGGGCATGATGGGCCTTTTCGATGGCTATGACCGCGACCGAGGCTCATCGGCCGAGATAGCATCCACGCTGGGCATACCCGTCGTATTGGTGGTGGATGCGAAGTCGGCGGCCTATTCCATGGCGCCGCTGCTTCAGGGTTTCGTCAATTTCCGAAAAGATGTTCATATCTGCGGGGTCATTTTCAATAAGGTGGGCTCCGAGAGACATTTTGCCATCTTGCAACAGGTGTGCGATGATTTGCAT
>CAMHEL010000125.1 GCA_946184125.1 uncultured Prevotellaceae bacterium | reverse complement strand
ACAGGCCCACACGCCATCCGGGCATGTTGTGGCTCTTGCTCATCGAGTTGAACTCAATGCAGCAGTCCTTGGCACCATCGACCTGAAGCAGCGACAGGGGATGCTCGTTGAGTATCAGGGAGTAGGGGTTGTCGTTCACCACGACGATGCCGTGACGGCGGGCGAAAGCCACTAAGCGCTCATAGGTCTCGCGGCGGGCATTGCCGCCAGTGGGCATGTTGGGGTAGTTGGTCCACATCAGCTTCACACCGCTCAGGTTCATGCCCTCCAACTCGTCGAAGTCGGGCTGCCAGCCATTGTCCTCACGCAAGGAGTAGTTGACGATGCGGGCGCCGAGCAGACGGCTCAACGAGGTGTAGGTGGGATAGCCGGGGTCGGGAACGAGGACACCGTCGCCGGGGTTGACGAAGGTGAGCGTCACATGGAGGATGCCTTCCTTGCTCCCTATCAGGGGAAGTATCTCGCTGGAGGGGTCGAGCTCGACTCCATACCACCTCTTATAAAATGAGGCCATGGCGGTGCGGAGCTCAGGGGTGCCCATCGTGGGCTGGTAACCATGGCTGCCGGGCTCATGGGCCACCTCGCAAAGACGGTTGATGGTCTGCTCAGAGGGGGGCATGTCGGGACTGCCGATGGCGAGGCTGATGATGTCGAGGCCCTCGGCGTTGAGCCGGGCCACCTCTTTCAGCTTCCGGCTGAAGTAGTATTCCTGCACCAGGCTCAGCCGGTCGGCAGGACGAATCTCAATTGGTCTGTCTTCCATTCTGGTATTCTCCTAATATCTTTAGTTCACGTGTGAGCGGGGTGATGGCGTCGATGCTCTGACGGTAGCGGATGAGGTTGTTGTACGTCACGTCGACGTAGAACAGGTATTCCCATTCGTGTCCGATGATGGGCAGCGACTGTATCTTGGTGAGATTGATGTTGTAGAATGAGAGGATGGTGAGAATCTTCGACAGCGAGCCTTCCTCATGGGGCAACGAGAAGACGAGGCTCGATTTGTCGGTCTTGTCCAGGGGGCGGAGGAAGTCGGCCTTGCGGGGGTCGCACACCACAAGAAACCGGGTGAAGTTGTGCTTGTTGTCCTCTATTGAGTCCTCAAGCACTTTCATTCCGTAAAGTTCGGCGGCAGAGGCACTGCAGATGGCGGCCTTGCCATGAAGGCTCTTCTCCATGATTTCCTCGGCGGCACCGGCGGTGTCCTCTGTCTCCACGGCCTTCAGCTGGGGATGCTTGGCAAGGTATTCACGGCACTGCATCAGGGCCACAGGATGGGAGTGGACCTCGTCGATGGTCGACCAGTCGTCGTCAGGAAGACAGCAGATGCAGTGGCGGATGTGGAGCTTGTGCTCTCCAACAACCGTCGTGCCCGAATCACGAAGCAACTCGTAGTTGTGAAGCAGACTGCCGGCTATCGTGTTCTCTATCGCTGTCATGCCTATCACCGTCGGGTCGCGATCGATGCTGGCATAAACTTCCTCGAAAGTCGAACAGCAGATAATCTGAACCTGCTCGCCCTCGAAATACAAATGGGCGGCAATGTCGTGAAACGAACCAATGCGACCCTGGATGGCTATTCTCTTCATCTTTCTCTCTTTTCTTTACTACAAAAATTCCCGCCTCTCTCATGAAGCGGGAATATGTGGATGGTCTCTGACCGTATCTCTTTGTGTGGAATTCTATACACAACTTCCCGCTTCGCAAGAGCTTGCAAAGTAAAAGTAAAAGTAATAATAGGAAAGAATACCACTCATTTTGTCAGTTTTTTGTCGTTACGGCTGCAAAATTATAAATTTTCTGCAAAAAAAAGAAACATATTGCATTTTTTTGAGCGATTTTTGTTTTTAGACGGAAAAAGTAGCTCCGAAGATGGGAAAATACAGTGAACAAATCTTAATTTTTCCTTACGGTCGCAACACATCGTCAAAAAAACTCGTATATTTGCAAGCAAGGAGGAAAATGGGATAATATGCCTGCAGCCCCCTTATATATAATAAGGTGACTTTATTTCATGAATTAAAAAGGAAAACGGAAATGAAAAGAATAGTTAGTCTGGCCATCATGATCATGATTTGCATCATGGCCAATGCACAAATGACGAAAAAGGATACGGGAAATGGCTCCTTCAACGAAAGGGTGACAAATCTTTGGAATAAAACAAAGAAGTCGCTTGACAAGGCTGCCGAGAACATCGAGAATGAATTCTCGTCGCATAACAGCGGACTGAGACGAATCGAAGGCAAATACTACATGAACATCTACGACACCAACCTCTACAAAGGGGAGGATGCAGAGGAAATGATTTCTCTTTGCAGGAAGGAATTCGAAGCAAGATACCCCAATGTGAAAATTAGGTCGTGCGTCATACCGCAGACCGACTGGCAGACGGAAACGGTGGAGACTGCAGGGGAGGTGACTGGATATGCCAAGACGCTCTATTGCTATATCTTGGCAAAAGATGGAGATGAGGGATATATCAATGCCAAGTTCGTCTTCGAAAAACAGAAAAAAGTGGGGGAGGCCTATACCAACACTAAGGTGAAATGGCCTCTCTGGATGAGAACCGATGTGCTCACCAATCATGTCATGGAGAGATTGATCACTGAGAAATAAGTAGGTGATCAAAATTAGATGATAGTATTTTATGATTTATTTGGATGCAGATTTTTCTCTCAGACAAAGGAGCATAGCGGGCTATGTGACTGAGGATGAGGGAAAAATATGCGCCAAAGAAAGTTACGATTAAGCGAGAGGAAAGCCAAATTTATTTGAGCTTGACCGAGCGTGAGTAACTTCGGCAATGCCAAACATAAAAGACTATGCTACACCTACAAGAATGATCGTAACAGATAATTTTGATTACCTACTTAATATAACATGGGATTTTTCAAGTCTTTGTTCGGAGGGAAGGAAGAAACCCCCGAGGAGAAAAAAGAAAGAGAAGAGGCACGCGACTTCGACGTGCTGAAAACCAATGGGCTGCAGGCTTTAAGGACCGGGAAATGGGACTATGCCGTGAAATGCCTCACTATGGCACTGGAAATCAAAGAGGACCTCGAGACGCACGACTACCTCTCAAGGGCATACCTCAACGGCGGTCAACTGCGTGAGGCTTTCGCACAACTGCGCATCCTCGCCGAGGCACAGCCCGACAACTTGCAGGTACTCATCACCATGGCGCACGTAGCCCTGATGATGGAGGATTTCAACCTGGTAAACGAAACCTGCGAGAAAGCGCTGGCCATCGACAACGACAATGCCGAGGTGGTGTATATTTACGCAAGGGCGGCACAGGCGCAGCAAGACCTCGTCAATGCCGTGGCGCTGTTCACAAAAGCCACTATTCTCAGCCCTGACTTCAACTCGGCTTACCTCGAGAGAGGGGGGATACTCCTTGGCATGGGTGACATCGAAGGAGCCGAGGAGGATGCCGACCACTTGCTGGAGGTGGCTCCCGACACCGAGGAGGTGCTCATGCTCAAGGCAAGGGTTCTCATGGCCCAGCAGCGAACGGCGGAGGCCATCTCTTTCTTCGACCGAGTCATAGAGGTCAATCCATTCCATGCCACTGCATTCCTGGAGAGGGGAGCGGCGCACCAGGCGCTCGGCGACTCCACCGCTGCCGAGGAAGACCTCAAGCAGGCACTCGAAATCGACCCCAACGCGCTAAATGGCATCTCGGGCTCTTTCTCCAACAACCAAAAGCAGTGCCCGAATAGCTGAACATCCTTTGGGGAGTGGCTGCCATAAAACTCACCATACCCCAAAAATTGAAAAAACTTGCTCCTCAAGCATTGAAGTTTGAAAAATAATGCCTATCTTTGTGCCGTGTTTAATCAAAGGCATAATAGTAAAACGGGAGGCCTAAAAACTGCTTACTTCTATCGACCTCTGTTAAAGTTCATAGCAGTTTAATTGCCTCCTTTTTTCGTGCCCTTTTTTCTTGCCTTTTTTCATGCCTTTTTTCATGCACTGTTGTTCCCCCCCTGTTTTTGCTTTCTCCGTATGCTGCGGTTCCACCGCAGCTATAAACGATGTTGAAAAACTAAAGGGAAAAGACGGGTTGTTGACGTAAGGGCACAAAAAAAGGAGTACCGCTGTACTCCAACCTTTGTTAACCTTAAATCTAATACTATGAAAAACACGATGCAAAGATAAGGGTTTTCTGCATATCGTGCAAGCTTTTTTGGTTTTTTATGCGAAAAATCATATGATTCTTGACATAAATCAAGTCTTTGTGTGCGAAAACGGCCTTTTGTGTGCGAAAACAGGCCGTTTATAAACATTCACTTTTTGATATTCACTTTTTGGCCAGGACCACGCCTTCTTGCTTCATGCCATCCATCATGATGCGGAGCGGTTGCTCGAAATGCACCTGGCGGATGAACTGGGTCTCGAAGACGGCTGGCATGGCGTCAAGCTGTTCCCTTCGCCAGATGCCTTCGCCGGCATAGCTGTTGATGGTAAAATAGCCCACACCGAAGCTGGTGAGGTTCTGGAAGAAATGGGTGCCCTGGCTCGGGTCGATGCGGTAGTTCTTCAGGCCCACCTCCACGATGAGTTTGGCTGCGCTGATGTGAGGCCATTTCACCGGTATGCCAAGCCAGTAGTCGCTGGAACCCCAGCGGCCAGGACCCACAAGGACATAGCCTTTTCCTGAGTCGAGGAAGCGCCGGTTCACCTTCTCTATCTCCGAGGCGATGGCAGGGTTGTTGACTGCCGTGAAGTTGTCGTCGGTCTTGACATACACCACATCCGACACCTCATCATTGATGCCGTGACCTAATGACATGTGAGAGCGGAGCAGGCATTCCTCATCGGCGATGGTGGAAAGGTCAGCCTCCAGCATCTGCTTCGAATCGACAATAGGCCGGATTTGGAGGAGGTAGAAGTCGAGCACGCTGCGGTCGCGGATGTTGCAGGCGAACTCAATCTCCACGGGGCGGTGCATCCCCTCTGAGCCAAAGCGCATCGCCATCTGCATGATTTCCGGGAAGGGGAAGACGTCTTGCTGAAGCACGCCGGCGAAGGAGATGACCTTGCGTCCTCCCTCGTAGATGCCGTCGCGGATAATTTGGTCGTAGGGGTCGTAGGTGGAGGCGAGAAAGTCGAGTGAGCGGTCTTTGTCGGCCTCCTTGACACGGAGCTTGAGGATGTTGAAACCGTCGTCCACCTTGAAGTCGGTGGCGGCATCGGCCATGTCGAGCGCATAGAATTTTGTCTGTGTCTCGCGCAGGGCGGTTTCCATCTCGCTGGTCTGCAGCACCTGGTGGGGGTGGTAGGGGCTCACCCGGAGGGTCTGCCCGCCGTCGACGATGTATTTGCCCAGTCCGAGGGCGAGGCTCGCTATGCCGTCTTCGGCGCGCTCGTCGCCGATGGGGTAGTAGTTGAGTGAGCGCAGCACGCCGCTGATGTTGGGATAGTAGTGCGTGCCGTAGGTGTGCCCCACGACCTCTTGCAGGATGACGGCCATCTTCTCGGAATCAATCACGTTGCTGGTGGCTGCCATGTAGGCCTTCGAGTCGCGGTAGAAGACCGACGCATAGACTCCCTTGATGGCGCAGGCGAGCATACGGAGCATCTCGTACTTGTCGTCGAGATAGGGTATCATATAGGTGGAGTAGATGCCGGCGAAAGGCTGGTAGTGCGCGTCCTCGAGAAGCGACGACGAGCGAACGGCTATCGGGCACTTCGTCGCCTCGAAGAAGGCGAAGAAGTCGGCTATCAGCAAGTCGGGCAACTGTGCCCTTAGGAAGTGGCGCAGGATCTCCTCGTCGGAGGCATCGCTGAGTGCCACCTGGTAGAGGTTGTTGTTGTCCATGAACTGGTCGAAGATGTCGGTGCACAGCACCACGGTCTTCGGGATGGCCACCGTAGCACGCTCGAAAGAGTTGAACTCGGGGTGGCGCTTGATGATGTTGTCGAGGAAGGCCAGGCCACGGCCTTTGCCGCCCAAGGAGCCGTCGCCGATGCGGGCGAAGTGCGCGTAGCGGTCGTACTTGCCACGGTCGAAGACCGCCACCACGCCCACATTCTTCATCTTGCGGTACTGCACGATGGCATCGAAGATAATCTGCCGGTGGGCATCCACATCCTTCAGCTTGTGCCAGGTCACCGTCTTGAGAAACTGCGACACGGGGAAGATGGCACGGGCGCACAGCCAGCGGCTCACGTGGTTGCGGGAGATGTGGTAGAGCATCGACTCGCGGGGGATGGTGAAGACGTGGTCCTGGAGCTCCTTCAGACTCCTCACGCGCTGCACCTCATGCTTGGTCACCGGGTCGCGGAAGATGAAGTCGCCGAAGCCCAGGTGCTCGGCGAGCAGGCTGCGCAGGTCCACATTCATTTTCTTCGAGTTCTTGTCCACATAGTGGAAGCCCTCGGCCTTCGCCTTCGCCTCGTTCTCGCTCTCCGAACTCTGCATGATGAGCGGCACGAACTCGTCGCGGCGGCGGATTTCGCGGAGAAGCTTGAAGCCTGCTTCCGGATCCTTCGCACCATTCATCGGGAAGCGCACATCGCTGATGATGCCCTGCGTGTTGTCGTGGTATTTCTCATAATAGGCCATGGCTTCTTCGTAGGTGCGGGCGAGCACCACTTTCGGGCGCCCGCGCTTGCGCTGCGCCGAGGCGTGGGGGTTGAGCGCCTCTGTGGAGAAACGCTGGCTCTGGAGAAGTATGTAGCTGTAAAGGTTGGGAAGTACAGAGGAGTAGAAGCGGATGTTGTCCTCCACCAGGAGAATCATCTGCACACCGGCTTCCTCGATGTCGTGCTCGATGTTCATCCGGTCCTCCAGCAGTTTGATAATCGAAAGGATGAGGTTGGTGTCGCCCAACCAGCAGAAGACATAGTCGAAAATCGACATGTCCTCGTCTTGAATGCGGCGCGTGATGCCGTGCGAGAAGGGGGTGAGCACCACGCAGGGAAGATTCGGGAAGTCGGCTTTGATGTCGCGGGCCACCGTGAACGCGTCGTTGTCGGCATTGCCAGGCATGCAGATGACCAGGTCGATGGCAGTCGTCGACAGCACATGGCGGGCCTCCTCTGTGGTGCATACCTGGGTGAAGGTGGGGGGGTAGCGCATGCCAAGTTGCATGTACTCATCGAATATCTTCTCGTCGACACGGCCGTCGTCCTCGAGCATGAAGGCATCGTAGGGATTCGCCACGATGAGCACGTTGAAGATGCGGTGCGTCATCAAGTTGACGAATGATACGTCCTTCAGATAAAACTGGGTGAATTCTTGGGGTATATGTGTCTCCATAATGCAAAAGTAAACATTTTGAGCGAACTTACCAAATATAAATAAAAGAAATCATGCACATTCCAAGGTGGAAAACGATGACTGTGATGAGTGATATGGTCAGGAGGTCATATGAAATACTAAGTGATGATAAAAAATTAACTTGATACGATCCTTTTTGATGAAGTTGATGTCTGCCTTTCAATTGTTACTCCACACAGAGAGGTCGTGAACGACGTGCTGTCTGAGGTATGCGAAGTGAGCAGCTTTGATTTCGAGTTCACGGTCAGAGGCAATCGTTCTTTTGGGAACGAGCGTTGTCTGGCGGGTTGGGGTTTGGGATATATTTTTACTCGATGTGTCGAGTTTGGGTGCATTGGTTTGTTGGGCGACGGCATGGGTCGGATTTGTCACGGCGGAGCCGTGACTTACGGATAAATTTTGGGTATTGCTTTGGGATTGGGACGGTGCAACTGTTGATTGTTGAGAAATGCGAGGCAGGTGGGTTTGTTGTTGTCGCTTAAGTTGGAGTCTTTGTTTTTGGACAAACAAAATATGGCGGAAGGCTTTGAGCCTTTCGTTATTGATGATGTCATTGCGGAAAAGAACAATTCTTCTCTGTCGCATCTCATCCTGTTTGATCAATTCGAGGTCAGTCATTCCATTGCACAACAGAGCTAATGTGACACATCGTGCCGGGCTTGTCGGCGTTGTCAGCCGTCTGCGCACAGCAAATACAAGTTCACTACCTATAATAGTAAAGAAGTGAAAAACAAAAGTGGTGATTTTGAGGTTTGGCTGTCTAAATTTGGGGTTAAAAGTGGTTTTTAGGTTTTTTTTTAGGGGTTTGTCTGGCTGGGGATGAGAAAGAACGTGTGTTTTAACAGACATTAACGGGGGGAGGTAAGTATGTGTTAAATAAATTAACTAATTTTGAAGGCGAAAAGGAAAAACAAACATCAAACCCCAATCAATATGACGATTAGAAAAAGTATTCTTTTGATGCTGTTCGCGCTGCTGTGTCCTATAGCCTCCATGGCGCAGGGCAATGCCACGCTGGTGTTGTGGCACGCCGATGGCACGACCACCGACGTGGCATTGTACCTCATGCCCAAGGTGGAGTTCTCTGGCGACAAGGTGCGCATCACATCCACCGTGCTCGACATGGAGTATCCCAAGGAAAACATCCTCCGCTTCTCCTACAAGGGCAGCGGCACGGGCATCTCCACACCCAAGGCCGAGGCCGACTGCTCGCGCAAGGGCGACCGCCTCGTGTTCCACGGTGTGACATCAAGAGATAAGGTGGCCGTATATACCGTCAACGGCATTCGGGTGCCCTTGTCGCTCACAGTCACGCCCGACGGCCTCTCGCTGCCCCTCTCCTCCATCCCCCAGGGGGTGTATGTGCTAAGTGTCAACGGCAAAACATCAAAATTTACACGGCCATGAAAAAGAGCATCCTATTCCTCATTTTGATGGCCATGGCCGTCACCGCCACCGCCCAGACCATTGGCGACGCATTCTACATCTACCGCAACGACGGCGACTTCAACGCCTTCTTCCGCGAGGAGGTGGACAGCATCGTGTATTCCAACTACGACAACGACAGCATCTGGTACGACGACGTGGTGACACAAGTGGTCTATACGCCTGACAGCATCTACCGCATCCCCCTCGCCGCCATCGACAGCTTGGGGTTCGTCACACCCAAAAACGTGTCCAAGGAAGGGGTGCTTGACTTGTCTGGGTCGTTGTTCGACTATCTTGTGAAGTATGAGGGGGCGTGTCTCTATTTCCTTGAATCCATTCCGTCAAGTCTTCAGCCCAGTGTCGGGGACAAGCTTTTCACAACCGACATGACAGAAATGTTTCCGTGTGGATTCGCTGGGGAGGTGGTATCCGTTGAAAAGAGATACCGCTTCTATGTTGTAAAATGCTCCGGTTTGGAACTGGAGGATGTCTTTGACAGCTACAGCTATTCGATAGACCTTGCCGGCCATGACGATTCATCGTCGGCACAGAAGGCGTCTCCCAGCGTTGACAGGACATTTGATGTGCCCACGATGTCGCATTCATGGGGTCTTGGTGTCGGCACGCCCATCTTTGATGTCAACGGTAGCGTGACCGCCTCCCTCAAACCAAAGTTTCATATCTTGGGAAATGACATAGTGGATCCAGTCCGGGGGAGGATGACCAACATTCGAGTTACCTGCAATTACGAGACGTCGCTGTCCTATGAGTTCGGAGTCGAGAGGTCGGAGACTTTCGATTTCCCGTTCCCCGGAGGAAGGGGTGAGCGGCCCATCTGCCCTTTGCTGTCCTTCTTCTGGGATTTCGGCATGTTCGTTGGTGTCTCTGGCGGTGTCACCTACAGTCAGACTTTCACCAAGAACTATTTGTCTCATATTGATTATATACGTGTGGGGAACAAGATGCCCAACATAACTTTTGACAAGCCCGTCCAGACAGGTGGGGGCAAGGAAGTTGGCCGCCTCGCCTTGAACGGCACGTTGAGAGGCGGGTGGTACGGCGAGCTGGGTGTCAAGCCGTGGCTCCTTGACAAGAACAGCAACTACGGCGGCAAGGTCTCGGGAAGGCTCGAGGTGGGCCTGGAGGCCGTGATAGAGCATGGGATAGACCTTACAGGTCTCAGGGAGGCAGACAGGAGCACCGCCTTGTATGACTTCGTGGACAACGCCGGCGACCTCACCCGTCCATCCCTGACCGTGTCCCCCTACGCCTCAGTTGACATCACGGTGAAGGTCGGCCCGTGGGACACGCATTGGACTCCGTGGAAAGGCAAATTCGGCTCCCCGATTTACGAGGGTGGCTATTTCCCGCATTTTTCGAATGTCAAATATGAGCGGACGAACAAAACAGGCACGGTCAAGTTCACAAGCGACCTCAGCCGCACCTGCCCCTTCCCATATCAGATAGGCTTCTCCGCCTTGGACGAATCCGGGAACATCGTGAAGACCGAATACGCCGATGGCAGTTATTCCAACCCATACACGATGCCGTCATACGAGGTGGCCATCGACGGACTTGACAAGGACAAGAAATATAAGGTTCATCCCACCATCAATGTCTTCAACTACCCGGTGCTTGCCTCGCCCTCCGTGACGGTCATGCCTTGTCCCGTCAAGATCACTGAATTCCATCAAACTGCCTCACAATACAAGAAGGACGGGTTTGCCCATGACGGCATGACCTACGACTACCGCTTCGATGTCTCCGTGACCGTGACACTCGAGGATGACGAGAACGTCCATGACTGGGGCTATGTCTATCGGGACCCCAATGGACGTGAGACAGAGATATCGCTGAGCAAGTTCGGTACAAGCTACACGGACACGCGTTACGCCTATTTCCGCAACCAGGCCAGCAGCACGGTATGCCTGTTCGGCTACGTCAAATACGTGGACAGCGACGAGACCGTCTATGGCGAGCCGAAGGACTACGACGTGCAGCACAGCCTAACCTACTGTCCCGACGACCACCACCCCCACATGATCGACCTCGGGCTTCCCTCCGGCACGAAGTGGGCTTGCTGCAACGTGGGGACGAGCACCCCCGAGGGCTACGGCGGCTACTACGCCTGGGGCGAGACCGAGGAGAAGTCTGTTTATAATTGGAGCACCTACCAGTATAGTGATGCGTATGGTAATTGCCAAAGTCTCGGCAGCGATATCGCCGGCACTGGTTACGATGTTGCCCACGTGAAGTGGGGGGGCTCCTGGGTGATGCCGTCGTTTGACCAAATCAAGGAATTGCTCAACAAATGCACCACCCAGTGGACGACGAAGAACGGGGTTAATGGTCGAACTTTCACTGGTCCGAGCGGGGGCACTATCTTCTTGCCTGCGGCGGGCTACCGCTGGGATGACGACCTCGACAGCGGCGGCAGCGACAACGGCGGCTACTACTGGTCATCGACGCAGAGTCCGTCATACTCGGCCTTCGCCTACGACCTGGACTTCACCGCGGGCCGCGTGTACTGGTACGACTACTTCGGCCGCTACGGCGGTCGCACTGTTCGCCCCGTCTCCAGATGAGTGCATCCTTGCCCCCTCGACCCAACCCCTTGCACTCGGCGTTGTTTGCGCACGGGATGGCGGTGGGGCGCAGGCCCCCAGGGCTGCTTCCCAGCCCCACTGCCGGCCCAGTGTGCAAACAATGCCGCACGTGAAAAAAATGATTAAAAACATATCATTATGTCATCAATAAAGGAAATAATTGAAGTTGAGTCCAAGGAATTGTCCGACGGTCATCGCAACATTCTCCATCTTCACCGTGAAGGCAGTTTTTACCGTGCCTACGAGTGGAGCGCGTTCCTGGCTTGCCGCTACCTGCACGAGTTCAAGGCGAACAAGCGCGTGTTCAAGGGTTTGGAGCAGCCAGTGGCCTTCATCGGCTTCCCTGAGACGAGCATCAGCAAGTGGATACCCGAGGGTGCGGAGCAGACGGCTATTGAAGACAAGCATCTGGCGATACGCTTGCCGGAAGTGTTTTTCGCGGGTGATACCGCCGAAGTTCTGGATGCCGCATTTGCCGAATGGAAGGAGGCCATACCGCTCAGTGAGACGCAAGCGAAGGGCGACAAGAAATCAAGGAATCAATCAGATAACGGAATTGGCAATACAGAAGGTGGTGTCACCCTCACCTCCGTCATGCAGCGCATATTGGCATATCCCATCGAGAGCAAGTCACCTTTGGAGAGCATGGCCTTCCTTGCGGACGTGAAGCGTCAGTTGGCAGCAATGATATGAGCAATGAAAGTATCAAAACAACACACAAGGATGCACACCAACAAAACGGAGTTGGTCAATTCAATAGGCAGTCGGCCTTGCCATGTCGGAATGGTGAGGAAAATCCGAAGCATGCGGGATGGCTTCCCCGAACCAATGGGATTCTTTTCCGCATCAGTATCAGCAGACTGCCGTCATAGGTATGGCGTTCTTGCCTGCGGCGGGCTACCGCTGGAATGACGACCTCAACAACGCCGGCAGCAACGGCAACTACTGGTCATCGACGCAGAATCCGTCGAACTCGAACAACGCCTACAACCTGAACTTCAACTCGGGCAACGCGAACTGGAACAACAACAACAACCGCAACAACGGTCACACAGTTCGCCCCGTCTCCAGCACTTGCCATCTTTGGTATAAGATTGGGAGTGCATCCTTTTCTTTTTTTGTGCGTCAGCAGATGGCGCACATCTTTTTTCAGCAAACAGCAATAATGGCATACCGCTTGACCTACGACCAGTTGCTTCTCGACCTGCATGAGGCATACATCGATGCCCGCCGGGGAAAGCGGCAGAAGCCCTATCAGCAACGATTCGAGTTGCATGCAGAAGAGCTTTTGGATCAGTTGTGCGACGAGTTGTGGAATAGGAGATACCACCCTGGCCCGTCCACCTGTTTCATCATCACCGACCCCAAGATGCGGGAGGTGTTCGCTGCCCAGTTCCGCGACCGCATCGTGCATCACCTGTATTTCAACTATGTCCATGAGATGCTGGAGCGCACGTTCATTGCCGACAGCTACAGTTGCATCAAGGGGCGCGGCACTCACTACGGCATCCGCCGGTTGGAAGGTCACATTAGGCAAGAGAGCCAGAACTACACTGAGAAGTGTTACGTGTTGAAGATGGACATCAGGGGATATTTCATGCACATCAACCGTGAGCGGCTGTTGGAAA
>CAMHEL010000124.1 GCA_946184125.1 uncultured Prevotellaceae bacterium | reverse complement strand
GCAAAACTTATTTTATACTTAATCAGTGTAACCGGAGTTGATTTTTTTCCTTTTCCCTTGTATGACGATGCCCTTATGGCTGTTTTTCACCCTTTGCCCTGCGATGTTGTAGGTTGGCGAGTCATTCTGGCTGTCGTGGTGTGGGTAGGATATTCCAGTGACCTCAGCTCCGGCGATGGTGTCGAACTGCTTATTGGTGAGCAGGATGTTGTCGATGCCGATGTGCGCTGTCGGTTGGTCGGTGTTGATGTGCAGCAATGCCGACCCCTCGTTGCTGAAAGCTTTTCCTCCGAGGTGATATACCACGATGTTGTAGCTTCCGTCGTTGAGCCGTTTGAAGGTAGCTGTGTGTTCTTGCTCACTGTCGTGAAGACGGACGTCGCTGATGTGGCAATCTTCGGGCAGTGTGACGTGCATCTGCATGGCCGTGAATTCGCCTTTGCTGTCAACATGCAGGGTGTATTGATTTGTAGCCGATGCAGTGAGAGCGACGGGTGTCATTTGGGTGGCTTCTGCTTCCTCTTCTACCTCTTCCTCCTCGTCGTTATGGCTGATGTTGAGGATGAACTGTACCACGCGCATGACGTCGATGACATCGATGATACCGTCGATATTGACATCGGCATTCACCTCATCGAATGTGGTAGTGATGGGGATGCGCAGGATATGGTTGACGATGAGCATGACGTCGGTGACATTGACTAAATGGTCGTGGTTGACATCGCCGAGGTCGAACTCCCGGATGAGCATATTGACACTGATGCCGTCGGGCCTTGTGCCGCTGATGTTTCCGTCGATGATGTTGCTGATGGCGATGTTTTTGATGTCGAAGGAGTATTCTCCGGCCTCTACTGTTTCTTCAGCCTCGATGGGAATGGAGATGATGTTGCCCTCATTGCCCTCTATCGTTTTGAGGTCGAACGACATGATGAGGATGGTGTATGTTCCTTCTCCGTTTTGGTTGCAGTAAAGGCTGTGTGAAGCGATGCGTTGTGAGCGCTCGATGGCGAATTTGTTGTTTTCGTCTTTTTTGATGCTGATGCCTTTAGGCAGTGAGAGTGTGAACTGCAGTGCGATGACGGTATCGGTGTTTCTCATACCGATATTGATACGTCCTCCCGAGCTTCTGGTGAAGGCGATGTCGCTGCAGATGAGGTAGTTGTTGTCGCTCTCCTCAACGATGACCATTCTGTTCCACCCATCGGCATCTTTGTAGTATGTGCTGGTTCCGTTGGGTACGTATACGATGGCTCGGCATTGCAGGAATGCGTTTTCGCCACAGAGAGGTGGGTTGGTGTTCAGGGTATAGATGGCCGTCATGTCGGTGCATCCGTTGAAAGCGTTGTTTCCGATGATGCGCAGGCTTGCCGGCAGAGTGATGGTGGTGAGCAGTGCGCAGCCTTCGAAAGCGCTGTTGCCGATGTAGGTGATGGTGGTGGGCAAGTTGGCCTCGCACAGTCCAGTACACATTGCGAACGCTTGGTCTTCAATCTCAGCGACCCCCTCGGGAATGTCGATGGTTGTGAGGCTGGCACATTCTTTGAATGCCATGCTTCCGATGCAATTCACGGTCTCGGGTATGATGGTGGTCTGACATCCTGCGATGAGGGTGTTGGTCGCTTTGTCGATGATGGCGTTGCTGTTGTCGCGTGAGTCGAAGTAGGCGTTTTCGGGGTGGACTGTGATTTGCGTGAGTGATAGGCAGCGTGAGAACGGTTCGTTGCCGATGTAGTTGACCTGTTGTGGAATGTTGATGCTGACGAGGTTCTGGCAGTCGGCAAATGCTTTCGTTCCGATATTTGTGATGCTTTCGGGCAGTGTGACGTTCTCGAGCATGGTACATCCTTCGAAGGTTTCGGGTGCGATGGATGTGAGGCTGGTGAAGTATTGCAGTTCGTCGAAGGAGGTGATTTCGGCGTTACCGGTGAAGAAACCGTTGAGTGTTAGCACAGCCTGTGCCTCGTCTTTGCTCAGTTCACCATCGCCGTCGGCATCCCAGTTTCCCACGCAGATTTGTTTGACTCCCTCGTCGGCGAAAGAGATAATGTCGCTTGATGGCGAGGTGTGTGCTATGCCCATGATGGCGTGCTGATTGAGAGAGTATCCCTCATGTTGTCCTTCTTCCTCACCACCTGCACCCGAATGTTCTGGTGTGAGTGCTTCGAGTTTGAAGTATCCGTCGCTTCTTCCTCCCCATCCCCAGTTGATGTGGAAGAAGCCGTTTCCGTCGGTTCCGTCGCAGACGAACGCATGCCCTCCTTTAGAGGAGAATCCGAAATAGATGACTGGCCTGCTGGCAGAGAGTTCGGTGTAGAGCATCTCCTCCCATTCGCCGGGCTCATAGTCTTCGCATTTCTCGTAGTGTGCTCCTGTGTAACCGAAATAGTTGTTGAGCGCTTTTGTGGCCTCAGTGCCGTATGCTTCCGACTTTTTTGTTCCATACTGTGTCTTTATTGCTTGTCCGCAGTATCTCATCAGTTGTGCGATGGCGTCGCACTCCTCTTCAGTCTCTGTTCCGTAGTATGTGGGCAGCATGAAGTCCCATTGGAAGCTTGTGGGAGGCAGTTCTTCGAGAGTGCCGGCCTCGCCGGAGTCGTAGCTGGCGATGGAGAGGCACGGTTCTGTGGGCCATCGGTGGAAGAACATCACCTGAGCCATGGCCGTTGCGACGCATCCTGTCACGCATCGCTCATCGCCGATGGTGGGGCATAGCCTGTTGTAGGCATTGCCTTCTGCCGTGGGAATACCCTGGTCCCACGTGCTTGTCAGCAGCGGCGCGATGGGTTCCTGGCCTTCCATTCTTCGCACTTTTCTCATGTTGCTTTTGGGCATGCTGTTGAGTTGTGCGGCGTAGCTGTTGAGCCATGCCATCATGTTGGCCGGTGCGTGTTGTTGGTCGTAGGTGCCATTGGTTGAGTATCCGAGCAGGTCGCCGTTGTCGTTGGCTGCGACGACGAGGAATCCCTGTCCGTCGGCGGCGTTGAAAATATAGAAGATGGCATTGCCTTGGCTGTCGGTGGCTGTATGAATGGGGGTGGGTATACAGCGCATCTCACGTCCTGTCTCGCTGAGGAGTTGTTCAGCGGCTTTATTCAGTGCATGGCGGGGCGTAGTTGTTCCTGCCCAGCAGAACAAGCCAGCCATCATCATAAGTAGTGTGCTGAATATACTTTTCACAATCAATAAATAGTAAGTGTTTCTAAATATGTTGCTGATAGTAATGAAAGAGAGTCAATGAAGTGAAGTGTTCCTTTAAAGTGGCAAAGATAACATTTTTTTCGCATTTGCCATCGTTTTTCCGAGGAAAGTTGGGGAAAAGTGCATTTTTTTCTTGAAATGATTGATTTTTAGACGTTAGACTTTAGGCTTTAGGCGCTAGGCTTTAGATTTCCGACGGCCGAGATCGGCCATCGGTGCCATTAGACGCTAGGCTTTAGGCTTTAGACGCTAGGCTTTAGATTTCCGACGGCCGAGATGGGCCATCGGTGCCGTTAGACGCTAGGCTTTAGGCTTTAGACTTTAGGCTTTGAGCCCTCAAAGCATATGTCTAAACTCCTAAACTACCAAACTCCTAAACTCCCCAAAAATCTCCTAAACTCCCCAAAAACTCTCCCAAACTCCCTAAAAAAAACTCCCTAAAAAAAACTCCCCCTGGAAAGAGAAACACCTAAAGAATCATTTCCCAGAACTCCTGTGGCAAGCAAATGTTTTCGATCCCAATAGCCCTTTTGAACAGCGGTGCGATGTCTTTGGGGGAGAATCCGGCGATGCCACAACCTACAGGCGTTACAAGGAATGTCTGTTCGGGATGGGCAATGGCATAGTTGAAGAAGTTGTCAACATAGGGCCGGATATTTTGGAGTCCGCCCACGATGGTTGGAATGGCATAGCATCTTCCCTGTGGTCCCGCACCCTGTCCCAACTTGGCCCCGAAATTGCGCAGTGCCTGATAGGCAGTCCCGCCACAATGAGCGCCACGCAAATCGCTTCCGAAAACGAAAATCTCATTCTCGCGCAATGTCTGGATACTTTGCGGAGTAGTACGGCTATAAGGAGAGCCTGACGACATAGGCCCTTCGTGTGCCATATCTTTGCCATCTTTTCGTAAGTGGCCAAACAACCTGTCCCACAGAGAATGGCGGCTTTTGCCAATTGAAAAATTGGGGATTTCCGAACGTTTAGCATGTCTTTCGGTAGAAGGACAGATAGATGGAGAATAAGATTGGGGTGAGCTTTCCATGTCGTACATACTTTCTTCATAATACGACGAGTGCTGGTTGTAATATTTGATGAAATAGGGGCGCACCACCTGGTCCATCATCGTGTGATACCGCTGGCTTACAGCGGCGGGAGTGATGCCAATGAGTGAAGCCACCTCTTTTCCTTTCATGCCCATAATGAGTATCATTCGCAGAATGCTCTGCGCCTTTCGGTCGCTTCCGTAGTATGAATGGCAGATGTCCTCAATCATCTCTTTCACCTCTTCCTGGGAGTTGTCCATGGGAGCGTCGAACAGAATTTTTCCCTTTGATGCCCGCTCCTCAATGCTTTCCTCAAAAAAATGTTGTGAATAGGTGTTGAGTCGCTCGCGCACCAGGAAGTGGAAGCCGTTCATCGTCCAATTTGCCAGGGAGATGTTGGGTTTTCGCTTTTCGAGTTGGCTCCAGTTGTTGTTGCACAACCTCAGATAAAATTCATGTGCGAGGGCATGGAAGTCCATCCCCGTCTTGTAGCGCAAGCCATATTTTTTGTCATCGATACAATAGGCGATATGGCAAGTGTCATAGAAGAATTCACTTGTCACCTTTTCGTCGTATCGCTTCAGCGCTTGTAAAATCTCTTCATCCGATAAATTCTCAACCATCTGTGCGTTTTTTTTGCAAAAATACATTTTTTTTCTATCATGGCTTAATTTTTTTAGTTTTTTCCCCTTATTGTTTTTAGAAGCATGCTTCATGGACTTAAAATATTCAATGAAAGAACCCATAAAAACCAAAAAGAAATGAAAAAAAGAGTATTCAATTTGATTATCGTAGATGAGAGCGGCAGCATGAGCGCCATTCAGCAGCAGGCCTTTTCGGGTATGAACGAGACGCTTCAGACCATCAGGATTGTGGCAGAGAAGAAACCCGATATGGAGCAGTTCGTGACGTTGATTACCTTCGATTCCGACCATACGAAGTTTCATTATGACAATGCTGAGGGAAATGCCGTTGTCCCTCTCAACAAGAGCGACTATCAGCCAGGCGGCTGCACCCCTCTTTATGATGCCATCGGGCTGGGTATCTCGAAGGTGAACGCCCATACGAAAGAAGGCGACTCTGTTCTGGTGACCATCATCACCGACGGGTATGAGAATGCTTCAAGGGAATATAATCTTCAGATGGTGAGAAACCTCATCGATAAGCTGAAGAAGCAAGACTGGACTTTCGCTTTCATTGGCACCGATGACCTCGATGTAGAGGGTATGGCATCGTCGATGGGCATCCAGCACCACTTGAGTTTCTCACGCGACGAGGAGCAGACGGAAGCCATGTTCGTAGAGGAATCCGCCAGCCGTTTGTGCTATTACAATGAAGTATCAGCAAGTGTGCCTGTAGAAAAACGTTCTTCTTTTTTCCGGAAGAAGCACGTTTGATATTAAAAATTGATTTCGGCTTCGCCGATTGAAATTCAAAATCTTCTCACGTTCTGTATGTTGCGATGACATTGCAACAAAGAATAATCAAGATGTTATCCATACTCAATAAATTAACTCAAATTAAAGGATTGGCGGCGCGGGCAGGAATGTTCGCGCTGCTTTTTGTTAGGCTTTAGGCGCTAGACTTTAGACCTTAGACTTTAGACTTTAGGCTTTAGACTTTAGACGCTAGCCAGCAAAGCCCTCAATACTAATGTCTAAACTCCTAAACTTCCAAACTCCTAAAAATAAAGTTGAGGAACTTATTCCTTTTTATTTTCGGATAAACTTGTGGCGTTTTTGGATGACGATGCCTTTGAAGTTGTTGTCCACGCGCTGGCCAGCCATGTTGTAGGCTGGACCCGTTGTGAAGTCTTCGCGGCTCACGTCGCTGATGCCCGACGTGATGGTGTAGGCGATGGGCATGATTTGCAATTCGCTATTGCTACCATTCTCGTATAGTAAGTGAATGCCCTTGATGGTGACCGTGACACCTGCAGTGAAGTCCTCGCCCAAGACTTTGAATTTGTCGTAGACACGTATGCGGTCGTTGCCCTCCACGGCGTAGAGATAACCCTTGCTTTCCTCGATGAGCACGTTCTCGACTTGCACAAGATTGCAGAAGGTTTTTTCGTAGCTGACGGATTTGCCGTTTTCGGAATGGTTTCTGATGAGTCTTGCAATGGTGGTGACAATAGGTTCCGCCTCTGGCCCGTCGGTGATGCTGATGTCATCGGCATTGGTCTTGGGCGACTTTGTGATTTCCGGAGTTCCTCTGTACACGGTTCCCATGCCAATGACGGAGCCGTTGAGTATCTGGTTGGTTTTCAACTCAAAACCAATCTTGTAGAAATCGATGGCCCCTGAAGCATCACGCACATAGGCATCATTGCCGCTGGCGTACACCACTTGGGCGTCGTTGAGGACGAGGTTCATTTCCCGGTCATAAGCTTTTCTGACGAATTCCTCAATATTGTTGCAGGTTTGCATCACGTTGGGTGCCAAAGACTCTGTGATGTAAAGTTCATAGTCGCCTTTGTAAAGAACCAGAATGCCATACACATTGTAAGTCTTGTCGGGTTCGAACTGTCCGAACCCTTCCTTGAAGCGGTCATACAGCAGGAGTGAGTCTTTCCCCACGTAGGCATAGATATTGGTGGTGCCTTCCCTCTCAACAGATGTGACGTAAACGTCGGTGAATTTGATGAGGTCGCAGAGATAGATGTCTTTCTTTGCCTGGGCGATGGTCAGGTTCTTAGGGTGTACGGTCCAATTGTCGTTGGCGACCAGGTTGAGATCGTTGGTGTTGCTGCTCTTGGTGAGTTCGGGTATTCCGTTGTAGCGTGTTGAGATGCCAGTGACAGTTCCGCTGATGGCATAGCCCGCATTGATGTGCGGCTCCAGTCCCGTATTGTAGAAGTCGATGGCACCCGACTCGTCGCGTATGTAGATGTCGGTCCCCGAATTGTAGAGCACTTCGGCATTCTCGAGCGTCAGAGTCGCCTCTGTCTTGTCGGGCAGGGCTTTGAATTCCGCAATGTTATTGACGGTGACGATTTCCGGTGTCTCCTGCTTGACGAAAGTCTTCATCACCACGGGGCTGAGTTCTCCGGCATAGTCTTCCTCGACGGCCTTGACCGTAGTGGTCTCTGTGAGCACGAAAGGCTGGCTGTAAGTTTGGCTGGTGCTTGACAGTTTGGGCTCTGTACCATCGAGGGTGTAATAGACGATGAAGTCGTCGTTCGATGGTGTGATGGTGACGGTGGTGGAGGTGGTGAATGAGGTAGCCCCGCTGATGGTCAAGGTTTTTTCAGCCGAGCTGTCGGTAAGAGTGATGTTGTCGAGGCGGGCATTGGTGTCGGTCTTGGTGGCGAAGGTGAGGTTGAGCACGTCAGTGCCGTCGGGAACGCTCACCGTGTGTGAGTAGATGTTGCTTGCCACGTAGGGCTCGCCGATGACAGCGCCTGCTGTGGCGGTGGAGACTTTGATAGCGTGATTGGCGTAATAGGTGAGAGTGAGGTTTTCGCCCTTGCCATTGAGTTTGACATCAGCCTGGAAATCGACGCCACGGCTGTTCTTGGGTATGAGCAGTTCGATGTTGTTCTCGTCGGTAGTGGCTCCATAGAGTTTCACATACTGTCCGTCGCCTTTGTAGGAGGCAGAGGGGTTCATCACATCTTCCACCAATGTTCCTGGTAAAGACTGCTGCCAGTTCTCAGCCCAAATGGCATCGGTGGGGAGGTCGGGTTGCTGCGTCTTCACGGTGAGAGAGTAGGTAGCCGACCCACTTTTGTAATTGTCGGTCTCGCTGGCGGTTGCTTTGATGGTGGCCGTTCCTGCTGTCAGGATGGTGAGGGCGCCAGTCTTCCCCTCTACTCTCGCCACCTGTTCGTTGTTGCTGGAGAAGGTGACCTGTCCATCGCCGTTGTAGGTGAGCGTAGGTGGGGTGACGCTTTCTCCGAGTACGACGCTGATGGCGTTGGGCTCGAAGCTGATTTCCGGCGTTGCCTTGGTGGGAGTGGTGGAGCCCTTTTTGTAGATGTCGATACGTGACACCTGGGTGTTGTGGTTGCTGAGCACTTTGAGGACATAGATCGTGCCCGCCGACTGGTAAGCCTCGTCGATGTCGTATACGTTGTCGACGTTCTTGGCGCCTGTGGTTTCCGTGCTCACAGGCGTCGCGCCGACAAAGATGTTCTGCTTTACGGAGGAAGAAGCTCCGATGGTGCCGCCGATGACGATTTTCTCGACGTCGAAATTGAGCGGAGGCAGGGTGAGTGTGGCCCCTGCCTTGCCCAATAGCAGATAGCCATAGTTGCAGTAGTATCCTCCACCCTCGCTGCCTTGCAGACCGATGGTGTAGATGCCGTCGGTGAATTGTGCCGCCTCAGTGGCTTTTTCATTATTGCTTTCGGGCAGTCCCCAGACATTCGTGGTGAAGTCGAGCGACACCTCTTGTGCAAAAGAGACATTGAACACCGTCAGCAGCAGGGCAGACATCAGAAAGCGTAATGAATGGTTCATAATCGTCAAGGCTTGGGAATGGTGGAAGGGTGTGTTAGAAGGCCGACAGCCACTTTAATGGCTGTCGGCATATCTATGTCAGGGTTTATTTCAGGATGAACTTCCTGCCATTCTGAATGACGATGCCTTTGTATGCAGCGTCCACCTTCTGGCCAGCGGTGTTATAGACTGGCATGGCAGGGTCGAATCTGTCGTTGGTGAGCTGATGTATGCCAGCCGACAGTGTGTAGCTGATAGGCAACAGCTGGTAGTCGTTTTTGAAGACGGAGCTGATGCCGGTGATGCTGACGGTGACGCCAGCCACGAGGTCGTCGCCCACGGTCTTGAACTTGTCGTAGATGAGCACTCGGCTGTCGCCTGCTGTGGCATAGAGTTTGCCCTCTTCCTCGACGACGTTGGCATTCTCAAGCAATACGAGGTCGCAGAGATATTGGTCGGTGGCCAGTTGTGCAACGCCGACGTTGGTGGGCACGGCAGCCTGTCCGTCGGTGATGGTGAGTTTGTCGGCATTGGTGTTGTTGGTCTTAGCCAGTTCGGGCAGGTTGTTGTATGGGCTGTACTTGCCGGTGATGCTTCCGTTGAGGATTTGGTTGGGTTGGAAGGTGATGCCAGTGTTGTAGAACTCGATGGCCCCGCTGGCATCTCGCACATAGACGTCGTTACCGCTGACATGTACCACCTGTGCGTTTGTCAGTTTTAGTTCGGCCTCAGTGCCGTTGCTGAGAGCCTTGAACTCAGCGATGCTGTTGCACACATTCGTCTGCTGCGAGCCTTCTGCCAATGGTTGTGTGATGTAAATCTCATACTTTCCGCTGAAAGGCACGAGGATACCCTCGACGTTGTAGGTGTCGGTCTCGTTGTAGTTGCCCATTCCAATGCCGAAGCGGTCGTAAACCATAACGGAGTCGGTGCCGATGTAGGCATAGACATTGGTGTATTTGCCTTCCACCTTGGAAGTGATTTTCACGCCCTCGATTCTAACGAGGTCGCAGAAGTAGGTGTCGCTGTTGGCCTGTGCAAGGGTGATGGTCCTTGCCTTGGCAGCACCATCGGTGGCCGTGAATCCATCGGCGTTGGTGCCGTCGGTCTTCGCCAGTTCGGGAATCTTGTTGTAGGTGGCTCTCTTGCCGGTGATGGTGCCGTTGAGTTTCTTTCCTGCGGTGAAGGTGATGCCTGTGCCGTAGAAGTCGATGGCTCCGCTGGCATCACGGACATAGGCGTCGCTGCCATTCACCCAGAGCACATAGGCATCGGCGAGCGTCAGTGTGGCTTCGGTGCCGTCGGCGAGCGCCTTGAACTCAGCGATGTTGGCCACGGTGGTGAGGTCGGGTGTCTCCTCCTTCATGAATGTTTTCTCCACCACGGTGCTCAGTTCACCGGCATAGTCCTCCTCCACGGCTTTCACGGTGGTGGTGGCAGTCAGTTGGAATGGTGTGGTGTAAACCTGTGAGGTGGCAGATGCTCCAGGCTCTGTGCCGTCGAGCGTGTAATAGATGGCATAGTCTTCATTCGAAGGCGTGATGGTCACCGTCGTGGTGTTCTTGAAAGGTGTGGTGCCGCTGATGGTGAGCGTTTTGTGCACCTCACCACCCTCGAAAGTGACAGCAATCTTCTGCACTCTCCAGTGTCCGGAGCCTGTGGGTCGTGTGAAGGTGACCGAAGAAGCCTTTCCATCCCATACTCCAGTTTCGGGGTTGTATGTTCCGGTGCTTGCCACGTCGGCGGTCTCGGGTTTGTATGCGGCATCAAAGGTGATGACAATCTGTATCATGTTTCCTGCTTTGGAGTCAACGGTGAAGCTTCCGTCGCCATATACGCGTACGCCTTGCCCGGTGTTGTAGTACTTACCGTCGTTCTGTCCGCCGGCGAAGGTGACGGTGAAGGCATCGGCATCGAAGGGGTCGCTATACTGCACGCCATTTTCCAGTCCGAGGTTGGCGAAGATGATGGCGTTGGGCTCATCCTGAGCCTTCTCGTTGACGGTGAGTGCATACGATGCCGTTCCTTTCCTGTAGTTGTCGGTCTCGGCAGCCGTGGCGGTGACGGTGGCAGTGCCTTTGCCCACCAAGGTGAGTTTTCCGGTGGTGGCATTGATGGTGGCCACTTCTTGGTTGCTGATGGTGTAAGAGATGGCTCCGTCGCCGTTATAGGTGAGAGTGGGCTCGGTGAAAGACTCTCCGATAAATGCAGTGAGTGCTGTGGGTGAGAAAGCCATTTCCGGTGCTTTCTTCTCCACGCCAGAGCCGCCCTCGATGCTCACGCTGATGGCCTGCACTCTCCAGTGGCCGGTTCCGGAGGGTCGTGTGAAAGTCACCTCCGATGCCTTTCCTGTCCAAATGCCTGTGTCGGCATTGAAGCTGCCCGTATCCACCACATCGTCGGACTCAGGTTTGTTGGTGCCGTCGAATGTGACTTCAATCTGTGTGAGGTTGCCGCTCTTGGCTGCGATGGTCATTTTCCCGTCGCCATAGACACGTATGCCCTGTCCGGTGTTGTAGTACTTTCCATCGTTGCTTCCACCAGAGAATGTGACGGTGAAGTTGCCTCCATCGAAGGGTTCGGAGTATTGCACGCCGTTGTCGAGACTGAGGTTGGCGAAGATGATGCTGTTGTCGTCGCCATCATCGATAGCAGCCTGTTTCACGGTGAGTGTGTATTTTGCGGTAGCAGCCTTGTAGTTGTCGGTCTCTGCTGCGGTGGCTGTGATGGTGGTGGAGCCCACAGCCACGATGTTGATGGCGCCAGAGTTGGCGTCGACGGTTGCCACGTCTTCATGACTGCTGGTGTAGGTCACAGCTCCGTCGCCATTATAAGTGAGTGTGGGTGTTGTGACATTCTCGCCGATGGTCACGGTGACAGCGTTGGGTTCGAAAGCCATTTCAGGGATGGTCTTTGTGGGTCCGCTGGTACCTTTCTTGTAGATTTCGATTTTTGTAAACTGCGTGTTGTGGTTGCTGATCACCTTGAGTTGGTAGATGTTTCCTGCTTTCTGATAGGCTTCAGCAATGTCGTATTCGTTGGCCACATTTTTTGCCCCTGTGGTCTTGGTGCTTACCTCGGTGTCGCCTACGAAGATGTTCTGCTCGACAGCGGTAGATGCTCCACTGGTGCCAGTGATGACGATTTTCTCCACATCGAAGTCAAAGGCAGGCAGTGTGAGCGTAGCTCCCATTTTCCCGAGAAGCACATACATTCCTGTGCCATTATAGTAGTAGCCTCCATCGGATGAGCCTTGGAGGGTGATGGCGTAGTTGCCGTTGGTGAACGTTTTGGCATCTACGGTTTTCTCCTGAGAGTTGTTGGGCAAATTCCATGTGTTCTCGTTGAAGTCGAGCGTGACTTCCTGAGCCATGGCCATGTTAAGCACCATTGTGAGCAGTGCCAGCATGATGAAGCGTAGTTTTTGAGTCATAATAGTTGAAGTTTGATGAATTTTACAGTAGTAGATAGAATACATTGCAAAATTACTAATTTTTCTTTAAAACTTGGGGTGTGCAAGGGTGTTTTTTTTGGTAGACTTTAACAAATCAAGTAGAAAAGGCAAAAGACGACCGAAATGTAAGTAGGTAATTTTGATCACCTACTTATCTATAGAAGCAGTTAGATAGACGAAAGCCAAGTGAAAACAATTTTTTATGTTTTTGATTGCATCTTTGGAGATTATTATTTAAATTTGCACGAACATTACATCCGTCAACGACCATGGAACAGCAGAAGCCCAAACTCATACCTTATGGTATGCAAAACTGGGAGGACGTACGTCTCTCCAATTTTTACTATGTCGACAAGACTCGCTTTATCCAGGAGATAGAGTCATCCAACCGTTTTTTCTTCTTCATCCGCCCGCGCCGTTTCGGCAAGTCGCTGATGATGAGCATGCTGTGCCATTATTATGACATCCGGAAAGCACCGCTCTTCGAGCGTCTCTTCGGCGACCTGTGGATTGGGCAGCATCCCACCGAAGCGCACAACACCTACCTGGTGCTCTACCTCAACTTCTCCGCCTTCTCAGGCGACTTCGAGGGATACAAGGAGCGGATGGACGGATATTGCCGTATACAGTTTGAGGGGTTCCTTAGAGACTACGCCGACCTACTTCCCACTAACTCCCTTGACATTCTCCGTGCCGAGAAGGGTGCCGCAAATCAGTTGGTTGCTCTGACACGCCTCTGTGATGAAGCGGGCCAACAGATCTACCTCTTCATCGACGAGTACGACCATTTCACCAACATCATCCTCTCCGACCCGGGCA
>CAMHEL010000123.1 GCA_946184125.1 uncultured Prevotellaceae bacterium | reverse complement strand
ACTCTATCTCCTGGATGAAACGTGTCTTGTCGACATAGTAATAATTGGAGAGGCGCACGTCCTCCCAGTTTTGCATACCATAAGGTATGAATTTGGGCTTCTGCTGTTCCATGGTCGTTGTTGGATGTAATGTTCGTGCAAATTTAAGTAATAATCTCCAAAGATGCAATCAAAAGCATGAAAAATCGGTCAAAATGGCCAACAAGGAAATGCAAATAAAGGACTATTTTTCCGCTGCATCGTTTTTTTTTGCTATATTTGCACGTGAATTGCTGTCAATACGAAACAGCAAAGTGACAGTATGTAAACAAAGACTATGGAAGAGAAAATCCAGGCAGCAGTTTCGCTGTTATGCGAACTGATAGCCATTCCCCGTGTTAGCCGTTCGGAGGCCGCCGCAGCCGACCATTTGGAGGCGTGGATGACCCGTGAACATTTGGAACCGCATCGTCTATGTAATAATGTCTGGGCTATCGCACCCCATTATGATGAGTCGCGCCCCACGCTGCTGCTCAATGCCCATATTGACACTGTGAAACCTGTTGCCTCATGGAGCCGTGACCCCTTCACACCTGTGGTGGAGGGCGACCGCCTGTATGGGCTTGGCAGCAACGACTGCGGCGGTGGATTGGTGTCGCTGCTGATGGCTTTCAAGGAGCTGCGCAACCGTGCACTGCCCTTCAACCTCATTTACCTCGCCTCTGCCGAGGAGGAGGTGTCGGGCGCCAACGGCATCAGCCTTGCCCTGCCGGCCCTTCCACCGGTGACCGTGGCGGTGGTGGGTGAGCCAACAGGCATGCAGCCCGCCGTGGCGGAAAAGGGACTCATGGTGGTCGATGTGGTGGCGCACGGGAAGTCGGGCCATGCCGCTCGCAACGAGGGTGTCAACGCCATCTATGGCCTGCTCGACGACCTGATATGGCTCCGCGACTACCGCTTCGAGCGGGTGAGCCCATTTCTCGGCCCCACACTGATGAACGTGACGGTCATCCATGGTGGCACACAGCATAATGTGGTGCCCGACGAGTGCAGCGCCATCGTCGATGTGCGCACCAATGAACTGTATACCAACGAAGAAGTGTTCGATATCATCCGCAAGCACGTGAAGAGCGAGGTGCACCCACATTCGTTCCGCCTGCGCTCATCGAGCATCCCCCTCGAACACCCCTTGGTGAAGCAGTGCCAGAGGATGGGGATGAAGCCTTTCGGCTCACCCACGCTCAGCGACCAGGCACTCATGCCATTCCCATCCATGAAATTGGGACCTGGTCAGTCGGCACGCTCACACTCCGCCGATGAGTATATCTGCATCAGTGAAATCCGGCAAGCCATCAAGGTCTATATGGAGCTATTCATGGAGTTCGGATAATGCGGCGTTCATCGCTCATCATACCTCAGGATAATTCCTGCCAAGCCATATCCTTTACGGTTACTTTGCGGCAATAGATAAGTCCCGGCAAAGTTTGAAACTGTCGTTTGGGGGATGCCGAGCGGTTTTTTCGGCATTCATTCCTTGTCATTTCCCTGTCTTCATCAGCCATGCCCCGAGGAAGCCGATGATGAAGATGGTGGTGGTGCCGAGAACGATGGCGAGGTATTCGTGCAGGTGAATGCCAGGCAGGTTGAACATTCCTGAAAGCGATATCCAGGCGATGACGGCGATGCCCGCCATGCAACCTGTCAGCGCTGCTCCTCTGCCGATGTTTCTTGGCATGATGCCGAGCAAGAAAAGGCCGAGCATGCCCCCCGAGAAGATGGACGACAACGTCCACCAGGCATCGATGATGCTCTCCACGCTGAGCATGGCGATGGCGACGATGATGCCGATGATGCCGACGACACAGCTCGACAGGCGCAGTATCGTCACGTCGCGCCGCTCCGTGCTGTGACGTGCGAAAGGCTTGTAGTAGTCGGTGAGGATGATGGTGGCCGCCGAGGAGACGCTGGTCGACACGGTGCTCATGCCGGCGGCGAAGATGGAGGCGATGAGCAACCCCCGAAGTCCCACGGGGAGCACGTTGACGATGAAGAAGGGGAAGACGTAGTCGGGCTTCGCGGCGATGGCTTCCGGCAGTTCGCCGGCATGGACGGTGTAATAGCTGTAGAGCGCGGTGCCGATGAGGAAGAAGAGCGCTGAGACAGGGATGAAGAGGTAGCCGCCGAAAAGAGCTGAGAAACGGGCGTCGCGGTCGCTCTTTGCCGCATGGTAGCGCTGCACGTAGTTCTGGTCGATACCGTAGTTCTGGAGGTTGATGAAGATGCCGTAGATGAGGCACACCCAGAAGGTGGACGATGTGAGGCTGGCAGAGAACTCGCCGAGCGAGAATTTGTTCCCCTCAGGGGAGTGGATGGCCAGCTCGAAGGCCTGCGAGGGGCCTTCGGGCATGGAGAAGAGGAGGATGACAAGGCATAGCAGTGCTCCGCCGATGAGGATGAGGCCCTGTATGGCATCTGCCCAGATGACCGCCTTCAGACCGCCGAGCATGGAGTAGATGATGATGGCCAACGAGGTGGCGATAATCACCGTGTGCATGTTCCACCCCATGAGGATGTGCATAGGCACGGCGAGCAGGTAGAGGATGCTCCCCATGCGTGCTATCTGGGTGAGCAGGTAGCAGGCAGAGGCATAGAGCCGTGCCCACCGGCCGAATTTATGCTCGAGGAAGGTGTAGGCCGACACGCTGCCCCCACGACGGTAGAAGGGGACGAAATAGCGTGCGGCGAAATAACTGGCGAAGGGGATGGAAAGCGAGAAGACAAAGGCATTCCAGTTAGATGAGAATGCCTTGCCAGGATAGCCGATATAGCTGATGCTCGACACATAAGTGGCAAAGATGCTCATGCCCACCACCCATCCTGGCAGCGAGCGGCCGGCATGCGTAAGGTCTGTCGACGTATGGTCGCGGCGGTAGAAGGAACAGCCGAAGAGCACCACGCCGATGGTGAAGGCGAAGAAAATGACGAGGTCGATGGTGTTCATGGCTGTTGGGTCTTGCTTGGTCCCGCGGCGCTCTTGATGCTGTCGTCCACCATGGGGCCGTTGTTCTCCCAGGTGTTGCCCGGACCAATGGCGTTCTTGAGGTATTTCTCCGAAGGGGTCCAGTTGTTTCGCAGTGTGATGTAGGAGGAGCCCTCGTCGGTGTAGAGGTAGAACCAGTGCTCGGGGTCGTGCACATAGCCGGGTGTGCAGATGTCGCTCACCACGTTCTCCTCAATGAAGGTGTGGGGCTGCGCGCCAAGGGTGTAGATGCCGGCGGTGTCGTACATGTGGCGGGCATAGTGATGGATGTAGTTGGCACGCACCACGTTGTCGGCCATGGCGCATGTCTGCTGGTTCCATCCCCATCCCAGACTGATGCCGGTGTACGACACGTTGGATATCTCGTTGTGCTCGATGCGTATGTTGCGCACATATCCGGCACCGATGCCCAGACATCCCCAGTCTTCGTTGGCGGCATCGTCGATGCGGTTGTTGAGTATCTGAAGACCCGTGCAGATGCTGCGCATGTCGGAGGGTGTGTAGGGCAAGTGTGCCTCATGACCCTCGGGACCGAAAGTGCCGGCAAGGATGGCACTGCCGCCAATGTCGCGGAAAGTGCATTTGTCGATGCTCCCTTGTTCGATGAAGGTGTGGTAGTCGAGGGCTGTGGAGGCGCATTGCTCAAAAGTGCAGTCCTTGAACTGCACCCATCGGGCGGCGTTCACCTCCACCGCGGCGGCGGGCCTGCCCACCCATCCCTGGTTGTCGAGCTTGTGGTCGCCGTTGCGTCGTGATATCTGCGGACTGATTTTGTAGGCCTCTATCATATACATGCCTGCCTGCAAAGGGGCGTGCCCCATGATGCTCGGGCGCAGCCATGTGGCATGACGGAAAGTGATGCCACGGAAGGAGACGTAACTGACAGGGTCGTCGGGGGTGCCTTCCACCTTGAGGAGCGTCTCGAGGGCGGGCACCTCCACTTCGGCAGTGCGCATGTCCTCGCCTGGCAATGGCATATAGTAGAGCTGCTGCTCCTTCGTGTCGAGATACCATTCTCCAGGGGTGTCGAGCAGTTCCCTGGCATTGGTGAGATAGAATGCGGAGTTGTGGCCGTCGGTGTTGACCATGGGCGACGGCCAGGGATGCATGAAGTGGACGTGACTCTCGGGGTTGTGGAAGGTGACGGCGGCACTGTCGCCCTGAACCTCGATATCCTTGATGCGCAGGTTGGCGATGCACCACATCTCATGGAGCACCATCTCGGCATGAGGGGCACGGAGCACTTTCCTCACGGCAGCGGCAGGCACATAGAGGATTTCCTTTTTCTTGTCCATCCCGCGGATGCGCCACATCTTCTCGAAGTCGGACACGTCGCGGGCACGTACCGCCTTTCGGCCATTCACCCACATCTGCCGGAACTCCAGGGGCCTGCCGTTCCACTCTGGTACGTCGGCCACCCACAGCTTGCCTTGCTTTCTCCAACCTTTTATCTGCACCCCACCGGTGATGACCACATCGCCCATTGCCTCCATGGTGAGCCATTTGTCTTCCGGACGGATGATAATGGGCTGTGTGAGGCGGTAGGTGCCGGGCTGGAGCTGCAGAATGGGGTTGTCGGCCAGGTGGCGCATCTTGCACAACCGGGCATTCTGGAGCGCTTGCTCTATGGTGAATGTGCCGGGCTCCACTTTGATGATGAAGTCGCCCGATGCCTCGGCTTGCATGGCAAGGACGAGAGCGGCGAACAAACTGGTCAGTATCCTGCGGGCATCCATACTGTCATCTCGCTTTTGCCGCGGTTGCCCCATGCGTAGTAGGGGATGAGGCGGATGGTTTTCTTCTGCTTGGTGGTGGAGGCATCGCGGTAGAGGTGTCCTTCCCAACTCTGTTCGTCGCGCACCAGCACCTCTCCCTCGAGGGCTATGATGCGGCTTCCGGCGATGGTGGTCTCTATCGGGTGGAACTGTGCGTCGACGGGAATGACGATGTCGTCGATGTGTGTGCCACCAAGGTCTTGGCTCTCGGCACAATAGACGATGGGGCCACGCATGACGGCTACCTGGCCACGTGACTCTTCCACCAAGGGGTTGGCCTCGACGATGCGCACGGGCATGTTGAACTCAAGGGTGATGCAGTCGCCTTGTTTCCATGTCTTGTTCACCACAAGGTAGCCTTTGTCGTCGCTGACGGCCTCTGGCGTCTCCATCCCGTTGCGCGTGGTGGTTAGCCGCAGGTTGCTGTCGCAGCCCAGTGGCCGTCGTATCTTGATGGTGAAGGCTTTCTTGCCTTTCATGCGGTCGATGCGCAACACGGTCTTGCCTGTCCACGGATAGTCGGAGACCTGACTGACGGTGATGTCGCCCACGCCATCCATTTTCGTGTTCAGCGTGCTGCCTCCCAGGAGGTTGACGTAGAGGGTGGCATCGCCCACGGCATAGGCATAGTTCTGTGCCTCGCAGAGGGTGCGAAGGGTGTTGGGCGGACAGCAAAAGCAGCTGATGAGTTTCTTGCGCTCCTTGGGCCATCTCAGGGTGTAGGGCAGGTCGTCGCTCAGGCGCATGGGGTTGGTGTAGAAATAGTGCTCTCCGTCGAGCGAGATGCCGCTGAGGATGCTGTTGTAGAAACAGTTCTCCATGATGTCGGCATACTTGCCGTCGCCGGTGGCGAGCAGCATGCGCCAGTTGAAGAGCATGTTGCCGATATTGGCGCATGTCTCGTTGTGGGCGGTCGACTGAGGAAGCTGGAAGGGCCTGCCATAGCTCTGGTGCACTTTCTGTATATTCGCGGGCTTGTAGTCGGTGCCGTCGGGTGAGGTGCCGTCGTAGAGGGCACCGCAGGCACCGGTGATGTACATCTTCCGGGTTACGATGTCGTTCCAGATGGAGGTGAGATTGTTCATCAGCTGCTCCTCGCCGTCCTCCAGGAAGAGGTCGGCGACGCCTGCGTAGAGGTAGTTGGCCCTTACGGCATGCCCCATGGCATTGTACTGTTTGCGGAAGGGGATGCGGTCCTGGTTGTCGTCGGTGCCATCGGTCATCATGTCGCGGATGTCGATGAACTGCTGTGCCAGCTTCAGGTATTTGGGGTCGTGGCACTCACGGTAGAGTTCGGCGACGGCCATGTAGTGCGATGGGCAGATGGCGTTGCCAGCTAGTTCGCCTGGTGCGCGCTGGCAGTAATTGTAGAGGAAGTCGGCGGCCTTGATGGCGGCTTCGTAGAGCGTGGTCTTGCCTGTTGCCCGTTTGTGGATGATGCCGGCGGTGATGAGATGCCCCAAGTTATAGGTCTCGAAGTTGAGCCGGTCGGCGAAGGCGGTGTCGGTCTTCGCACCCACGGCAGTGCCCACCACGGTGTTGTCGCTGCCGGAAGCAGTGTTGCGGCGCTTGTTGAGCTCTGCGATGATGACGGGTGTGTGTAGGTAGCCGTCGGAGCGCTGCGCCTTGACCACACAGCCGATGAAGCGGTCCATGATGCGGTCGAGCGAAGGGTCTTTCGTCACGGCATAGACGGCAGCCACGGCCTCGAGCCACTTGTACATGTCGCCATCGTGGAAGGGTGGTCCGTGGTGCTCGCCTTCCTTCTCGCCCGATGCGATGAGGAAGTTGTTGAAGCCCTTTCCCTCGGCCGACTGCCATGTGTCCCACATGCTTTGGAGCGAAGTGTGGCTGTAGACGTGGAAACGCTCGCCCCAGAAACCGTTGCCCCATGTGGTGGCCCCGAGTGGCACAGCCGACATGACGGCATGACGGCTTGCATGAGTGTCGGTAATGCCGCCCTG
This sequence comes from uncultured Prevotellaceae bacterium, assembly GCA_946184125.1. Taxonomy (GTDB): domain Bacteria; phylum Bacteroidota; class Bacteroidia; order Bacteroidales; family Bacteroidaceae; genus Prevotella. The sequence continues at coordinate 6,246 of CAMHEL010000123.1, read as the reverse complement.
GGCAGAGGCGTGGAGGGAGGCGGCGACGAGCGCGATGGTGATGAGATGTTTGGCTGACATTGCTGGTGGTTGGGTGGTTGAAGGTGAGCACCTATAGGGTGCCGCCGCGTGCTTTCACGCGTTTCTCCCATTCCTCGCGCTCGTGCTGCAGGTTGTAGCCCCGGGCGGAGAGATAGTTGTTGATGCGGCCTTTGTATTTATTGAATGTTTCGTGTTTCTTGTTGGAACTTTCCGCGTCGAGGGCAAGTTCGCGGGCCTCGATGAGCCATATCATGATTTGCTGTTTCTCCTCGGTGGTGAGGGTGGGTATCATGTCGCAGAAGGCGTCGTAGGTGACATGGACCACGTCGTAGGTCATGACATCTTTCACGGTTTCCACTTCTCCGGGCTTGAGATAGAGGGCGAGGTCGGCGTCGAAACCGAAATGGGAGCGGTAAAGGCGGGAATCGCATTGTGCGTCGGCGAGTTGTTTGTTGCTCTTCCTCATCTCGTCGCGCTGGGCATAGATGTCATTGAGCGCGAAGTAGCGGTTGGCGATGATGTGGAGCACGTCCTGTCCTTTTGGGGTCCAGGTGATGCCGAGCTTGTCGGTGGCTTTCCTTGACCTGGCAAGGATGCTCGACACGTATGCGCTGTCGCGCCCCTCGGCTTTGAGCGCTACATGCGGGGCAGGGTAGGTGTTGAAAATCTCCTTGAGGTAGCGCACGTTGCTGCCATAGTTCATCTTCACGTTGCGCACCATGCTGACGTCGCGGCTTCTCTCCACGAAGAGCCATCCGCTCCATCCCATCTGGTCTAAGGTTTGTTTGATGGCGGGCATGTCGATGGCGGGGTCGTCGCGGAGCCACAGGCTGTCGGTGTTGCTGGCATGTATGGCGCAGATGTTGCGTGCTCCGAGGCGTCGCAGGTCGGCGGCGATGTCTCCGCCTTGCTCAATGATGGTCTGTAGTTTGTAGAAGATGGCGATGCCGTCGCTTTTCACTTCGCGTAGCAGTCGCAGGTTGCCTTTGGCGTCGAGTGGTGTGTCGATGCCAATTCGTTTTCCTCTGGCCTTTGCTGCCTCACCCATTTGGTGCAGCCGCTTCACCACCTCGGCTCGTTTGGCTTTGTTGGAGGTCCAGTCGTTGCCGCAGCCCCCGAGGGGTAGGAAAGCCACCTGGGCTCCCATGAGGTCCATCGTGTCGAAACAGTCGTTGGCCAGGTCCAGGTAGGTGTCTTTCTGTGTGAGGTCCTGTGCGTAGAAACCGCTCATGGCGACGGCCCCCACGGTGATGCCGAGGCTGTCGGCGGTGTGTCGGAAAAGATGTGCGGTGTTGGTGTTGCGCAGTTGATTGTCGAAAGCCGGCCGGTTGCCGAGCGGTCCCATATCAAGTTCCACACCATCGCAGCCAAGTTGCTTGGCGAGGTCGAACTCACCCAGTTTCTGCCGTTTGAGTATCATCCAGTCGCATACGCCTACACGGTAGCGCTCCTGAGCGGATAGTGGGCAGGTGGTGAAGAGGCATGATGCGAAATAAAGTAAAAAGAAAAGATGTGTCGTTCTCATATATGAAAAGGACGCACATCCGCCGCTCTTGTACTCAAAAGCCTCTAAAAATATGAACTTCAGAAAGTTTCTAAATACCAGAAATAATGCCCCAGAAATAATGCTCCAGAAATAATGCTCCAGAAATAATGCATCAGAAAAAATGCGAGAGAAAAGATGTGCCAGAAAAAATGCAGCAGAAAGAAATGCAAGAGAAGGATAGAGATAGTGCGATAGAAGAAGTGCGATAGAAGGAGTGAGATAGAAAGATAGAAGAATTGAGATATAAGAAATTGTTCCAGAAGAAATATAGAGAAACTAACAATCAATTTTCTGTTTGATGGTGAAGTAGATGCGTGTGCGCAAGTTTTCCTTCTCCTCATGGGTAAGGTGTTTCACCATGCAGGTATAAGTCTGCTGGATGTTGTGGGGTTTATGGTTGTCGGCTTCGTGCTCTCTCATGGAAGGGCTGTTTTTCCTATATGACAATAATTCTTGCCGTTTGTACTCAATTTCAAACGATTAGAATACACTTTTTTGAGAATAGTCAAAGGGCAGGGCTATCACAACGAAAGCCAGGGTAAAAGCCAGGGTCGAAAGCAGTGGTAGAAGTTGGGGTTAAAAGCCAGGGTCGAAAGCAAGGGTAAAAACCAGTGGTCGAAAGCAGGATTGAAACCAGTGGTCGAAAGCAGGATTGAAATCAGTGGCAGAAGTAGGTGTTGAAAGCAAGGGGCGTAAAGAAGATAGTCAATATAAGATAGGCGACCCTAATGGGCCGCCCATGGTGTTTCTGTATTTTATTTCATTTCACTCCCCTCTCCCCTTGGAGAGGGGTTGGGGGTGAGGCGTATTGACGCAGTCTGCTGATGCTTCGGTGCATGAGGTTGCGCACGCTTTGGTAGTTGATGCCCATGATTTTGCAGATGTCATCATACTTCCGCTGCTCCCTGTAGTAGAGGTTGATGATTTGTCGCTGTCGTGGAGAGAGTTTGTTGAAATATTTCTCGATACTCTCCTGCATGGCGTTCTGCCGTTCCATGCGCTCGGTGTAGTATGCCTCGTTTTCGGCGAGGTGGTGCATGCTGCTGTCGTTGATTTCATTGTCGCAGAGGCGCATGTTGCGCCGGTACTCATCGCTGATGCGGTTGCGCAGTGAGATATAGAGATAACTCTCGATGTTGCCGACAGCCTTCAGTGCATCCTGTTTGGTGAAGAACTTTACAAACACGTCGTGAATGCAGTCCTTGATGAGCTCTCGGTCGGATGTGAATTTTGACCCGAAAGCGAAGAGGTTATCGATGTGCTTGTCGTAGAGATAGGTGAAGTCAATCATGGTGGTTGAAGTAGGGAAGGGGTAGTTTGTTGATTGCAAAAATAGCAATATTTTCTGAAACGGGGTCGTTTTCCCAATATATTTTTGCTTTTTGTGTGTTTTTTCTATTATTCAGCCCCTTTCGCAACCTTTACTTACCGTCGAAGCCAGAAGATGGAGTGACCACTGTCGGGGATGGTGAAGGTGCCATTCACGTTGATTTTCCTGGCTTCGATGGTGGTCTCGCCTGTCTTTGGCTCGATGCGGTAGAGGGTGTATGTCCCTTTGGCGACATTGATGGTGGCGGTGCGTTTTTTAGGCAGTATGAGATACCCACGCTGGCTGTCGCCCAGACACCATGCCTCATCGCTGTCGATGGGCTGCATGTGGGTTGCGTCGGTGAGCCATTGCCGCTGGAGGTCGGATGCCGTGGCCCATCCGAAAGGCAATGCGGGCAGGGAACCACCGGCGAGCAGCACCGCCCATCCGTAGCTGTCGTACTGCTGAGCATTATAGATGATGGCTTTGCCAGGGTAGCGGTCGTGGCACTCCCGCACGGCACGGTAGACTTCGTCGAAGCCCGTCTTTCCCACCTTCATCTTGCGCATCCATTGTCGTGGGGCGAGGTTGCCACCGGCGCTGGGGGCCCACAGTCCCTCGGTGTTGTAGTGCCAGTAGCGGATGTCGATGACGTCGACGACCTTTGCCAGGCGTGGGTCGGCCATGATGCTGTCTTGTGCGTCGCGCGTACAACTGAGAGCGATGATGGGGTGCTCGCCGGTCTCCTCTTCCCATTCAGCGATGGTCTGGAGCCAGAAACGGGTGAAATGCACCGGACCGGTGTATTCTGCGCTCAGCAGATGCACCACATTGGGACGAGTGCGCATCTGCTCAAGGCACATGCGGATATACTGGCGGTGGAGTGGTGCGAGCACCTCGCTCCGCTCGTCGTAGAACTGCTCAGCCATGAATATGCGCTTGTCGCCGGCGAAGGGCACTGGTTCGGGGAAGTCGGTGCCGTTGATGTTGTTGACGGGGCGCCACGGACAGTCCACCCAGTGTGCTCCCGCCTCGAGGATGTTGTGTTGGAAGTAGTGCTCATGGAAGAGCAGGATGCCCAGTGGCTCTGTCAGACGTGCGAAGTCGTTGAGCCGTTTCCAGTACCACAGGTTGGGTCGGGTGAGGTCGTAGCGCGAGAGTCCGTCCCAGGCGGTGCCCTTTCCACTGCGTGCAAAAGGCTGCTCGTAGAAGGGGGCAGCCACGTCGCCGTCGGCGCGCCGCACACGTTCATGGTCGATGCGGCGGAGGTCGTACCAGAGTCCGTAATGGTGGTCGAGTGAGCCATAGTGATGACTGCTGAGGTATTGGGCGACGCTGTCGAGGCGGTCGGTCCACCCCGTTCCCTCACGGCCGGGCACGAAACGCGTGATGGCGGGCCGCCCGTCGCGTGCCACCACATTGTCTTTCACCCGACCGTTCCACCAGGGGATGGCGTAAGGTGCCCCGGTGATGAGGCGGCCATCGGCAGTGATGTGGCTGGTGCCCGCATAGGTGGGGAGCGATGGTGGGGAAGGTTGCGGACTGTTTTTCCGCCGGATGGCTTTTGGGGGGTGTAGGGCGAAGAGGGAGGCGGAGAGTGGTGGCGACTGGGCAATCCACTCCTCCAGGGTGAGGCGTGGAGTGGTCAGCGATGCCTGGGCGAGCGCCATGGCTTCCTCGGGGGTAGGTGAACTGGTGGCATTGGTGGACATGGGAAGCAGGCGGCCAAGGGTGGTGGCGAGGCGTGTGGCACTGTCGGAAGACAGACGGGGGGCGAGACGGCGCTGCAACTGGTCGTAGAAGAGCGAACGGGGCGAAACGTGGTCGTTGCTGCTTGTCCATTCCCCGTTGCCGGTGAGCGTGCCCCAGCAACCGTGCCCGCTGCTGCGGTTGTCGGCATCGGGCGAGAAACAGGTGATGGTCGAGGCGGTGCACTGCCACAGCATGGTGTTGGCGCTGTTCCAGCCCGTACCCATCTGGAATTGTCCGAGGTTTTCTATGCGAAGGTCGTTGCCGTCGATATTGACGATGTCGAAGAGCAGTCCTGCCGCCCAGGAACCGATGCTGCCGCTGAAGCCAAGCGCCTCCTCGCCATCGCATTGCACGAAGGCATTGGGCCCGGCGGCACAGGCTCCTGCCGAGAAGTCGTGTATGCCCTTGCGAGACAGACAGCGCTGGAAGAGGGTCTGTTGGCCACGGGTGGTGAAAACACAGCGGCGCCAGCCTCCTACTTCCGACACTGGGTCTGTGGCGATACAGTCCTCGATGGTGACGCGCGAGGTGTGGAGATGTAGGATGACGGCACTGCCGGCCAGGTGTTTGAAGTCGACACGCCTCACCCAGACGTCGCGGGCACGCTCGATGGCGATACCGTCCCAGCAGTGGTCCTCGTCGAGGGGATTCCATTCATGGGTCTCGGCGTCGATTGTCATGTTCTCGATGCCGCATTCGCTGAGTTCGCCATTGGGATGGTGGGCGATGACGAACGCGCTTCCGAACTCGCTGTTTATCGTGGTGGTGATGGGGGCGTCGATGGTGATGTCTTTCCCGTTGACATCGACGATGGTGCGGTCCCAGGTGATGTCGGTGTCGCCAGGTTTCCAACCTGTGTAGTCGAGTCCGCCTCCGAAGTCGTTCATGGCGAGGTGGACAATCCACTCGCGCGTGCATGGACGTGTGATGCGGATGCGGTCGCCTACTTTCAGCCCTTTGGTATGGGATAGGGTGAGGGTGGTGCTGCCTGCCTGGGTCTTTGGACCTGTGACTTGGAAGGTGTCGGTGACTTCGCTGGCGATGGCTGTCCCCTCGATGTAGATGGCTGCGCCGCGGTCTACACCATGCTTGACGAGACGTGTGCTCGACACGCCCATGCCACGCAGCACGATGCCGGAGGTGTGGATTCGCAGCGGCTCGTCAATCTGGAAGGTGCCCTCGCCGAGGATAATGGCGCCGCGATGCCCCTTGGCGTCGGCGGGTAGTGCAGACACTTGGTCGATGGCACGCTGGATGAGCGAAGAACAGTCGCCCGACTGCCACTCCACCTTCGCTACTGCCCTCACATCGGGGATGGGGGCCTCGGAGGCATGGTAGCCACAGGTGGAGTAATCCATAGGCACGTAAAGCGTCTTTGGGGGCTTCTTCTGTGCATGGAGGCTCAGACAGAGGGTGATGCAAAGCAGGAAGAGGAGGAAACGGCGCGTGTTCATCTTGCCTATTAAACCATCAAGTCTTTAACTTTCTGGATGTCAACTCCCAATTGGGTTGATATTTGCTCTGGCGACAACCCTGCACTAAGTAACATCTTGATGGAAGTGCTGAGTTTTTCCGAAGTCTCGTTGAGTTTTTCCGAAGTCTCGTTGAGTTTTTCCGA
>CAMHEL010000122.1 GCA_946184125.1 uncultured Prevotellaceae bacterium | reverse complement strand
GGAGTTTGGGAGTTTAGACATTTGCTTGATGGCTCGCGGTTGCGATTGCATCGCAACAGACGGAACGAGTGAGCGAAATCTTCAATCTTCAATTTTCAATTTTTAATTTTCAATCTTCAATTTTTAATCAAATTTCACTTCTCCGTACATGCCGATTTTCACGAAACCGTCGTTATTGACCGCCACTTTCACGGCATACACCAGGTCGGCCCGCTCATCATCGGTGAGGATGGTCTTGGGTGTGAACTCCGACCGTGATGAAATCCAACTGACGGTGCCCTCGTACTCCTTCTTATTCCCGTCGCCATAGTCGGCGAAAACCTTTGCTTTCTGTCCTACCTTGATGTTTTGCAACTGTGCTGAAGTGACATAAGCTCTGATGTACATTTTCTTCGTGTCGGCCATTTTGAACAGCGGTTTCCCTGTGGTGACAAACTCACCCCGCTCGGCGTATTTCTCAAGTACGGTGCCGGTGAATGGCGCCACCACTTCGGTGTTGGCGATTTGGTCGTCTATCTGTCGTATCTGTGCGTCGAGTCCTGCCGCCTGTGCGTCGATGCCTTCCATCTGTGCGCTGATGCCCTCGCTCTGCTCGGCCAGGCTGGCATTGTTGCTCCTGATTTGGTCGCGTGTGGCTTCCAGTTGTCTTTCGAGCACCTTGATTTGGTAGTTGATGTCGTCGAGCTGTTTGCGTGGCACAGCTCCGTCGTTCACCAGTTCGGTGAACCGCTGCCTTTCACGCTGTGCATTGGCGATTTGCTGACTGATAGACGACACCTGCTTTTCGAGGTCGAGCTGTCGGCTGTCGGTGGCGTTTCTCGTCGAGGCCAGTTGCCGCTTGTTCGCGCTCAGTTGTCCCCTTGAGGTCTCAAGTTGCTCTTTCTTCAGTTTCAACTGGTAGGCATCGATGCGCCCCACGACTTGTCCGTTGTCCACCCCTCCTCCTTCGGTGACCTCAAAGAGCTGCAGCTCTCCTGTCGATTTGGCAGAGATGGTGACCTCTGTGGCCTCGAAAATACCTGTGGCATCATAATCATCCGTTTTGTTTCCGCAAGCAGCCATTGTCATTGCGAGGCTTGCCAGTATGATTGTCTTTTTCATCTATTGTTGGTTTTGTGGGTTGTCGATAGGGTGGGTTAGTTGTTGGTGGTGTATTTGTTGTCGTATATCTGCTTGAGCATTTGTATCTCGTGCATCGACTGCATCACTTTGGCGGCATTCTCCTGATTGAACTCCCTGATGAGGTCGTTCACGTCGATGATGCCATGGGAGAGTTTTGACTCAGCGGCCTTTCTGACAGACGAGCGCAGTGCAATCAGTTCTTCGTCATCGGCCATGAGTTTCTTGTAACGTGCTATTTCCTCGTTTTCCTGTATCTGCTCGAGTTGGCTGTTGAAGAGGAATACGTCGCGGTTGGTCTCTGTTATTTCGCGCTGGAGTTGGATTTTAGCTTTGTCGTTTTTGTGGGTGTAGAGTGCTCCGATGTTCCAAGTCAGTCGGGCGCCAACCATCCCGTTGAGGCTCCATCGGTGATGCATCATGTCGTCGAACATATTGTATCCGGGGTAGCCGTAGAAGCCTTGCGCAAACACGCCGAGTTTGGGCATCATTGCCGCTCCGAGCGCCTTCTGCTGTGCGTCGGCCAGACGGAGCTGTGCATCGAATAGGCGCATCTCAGGGCGGTTGTTGGCGCTGCCCGCCACTGTGGCAGCAGGTTTCTGCGGGTGGCTGACCTCTATTCCGCAGAAGGCGGATAGCATGGCCTGCAGCATCCGTTTCTGTGACTCGAGGTTGATGGCTTGCTGTGCGACGCTCAGCCGTTCGGCCTTCACGTTTTTCAAATCGCTCTCTGCGGCGGTGCCATGTTTTACCATGGAAGCCAGTTTCTTCTCGTTGACAGAGAGCAACTGCTGCAAGTCATTGTTCAGGATAATCTGTTCGTCGGTGAGCAGAAGCGAGAAGTACATCTCGTTGACTCTTTTGCGGACTTGGTAGAGGTTCACTTCGTTTTGTGCGGCTTGTACCTTGCCTTGCTCACGGGCAATGATTTTCTGGCTTTTAATCATGCCACCGTCGAACACCGTCTGGCTCACGTCGATGCCCACACGGTACTGGTCTTTGCTCAGCCCTTTCATGTCGAGTCCCATCTGCTGGTAGAGTTGCTGAAACTGTTCGGGGAAACTTGCCACATCGCTCTGATAGGTGGCTTGTGCCGAGGCCGATATTTGCGGGAGCCATCCTTTCTGAATGTTTGCCACCGTGAGGTCGGTGGTTTTATCGATGAGGTCATACTGGCGTATCAGCGGATAGTTGCGCTCTGCAGCTTGCTGGCATTCCTCCAGGGTTTGGGCTTGTGCCGACAATGTCAGCCATAACAAGGCAAAAAATAGGATTCTCTGGTTCATAAATGAGGTTCGCTTGTTTTCACTTCTTTATGTTTCTTTTTATGCATTTCCGATGATGTGATGCACCTCCGGATAGCATTGCTTGACATGGATGACCATTTCAAGCCATTGTTTTGGGTGTCTTCGTCAACGACATTGCAAAAATAGACATTTTTTTTAGGGTGTCAGTTACAAAATACACTGAATAAGTTTCGATTTTGTACGATTGTGTGTTTTTCTTTGCTGTCATTCAGAAAAAAAGTACTATTTTTGCAAGGAAACCGTACAATTTGTAAATCATGCGAGGAAGTAGGAATAATAAAGATATCAAGTATTTTTCAGCCGACAGTGTTGACCTGAAGGAGTCGTTGGCTGGTCAGAGTCAGGTCTTCATCAATGACCACATCGGCATCGTGGTGAACGGTTCACCCAAGTTAGCCCCCTTTCTTGAGGAGGGAGCGGTATATCATATTGTGGAGCCTCGCCTCCTGCTTGTCCTTAGTGGCCATGCCGATGTCAGCCTGAACATGGAGCGCTATCTCATCGACAAAGGTACCGTCATACTGACCTCAGCAGATGTCATCATGGAAACAGAGATGTGGAGTGACGACATGCAGATTTTTGGCTTCCTCATCAAGGACGACATCTATATTGCCGAAAATATAGTCGTGCAACTTCAGCCCGAAGAATTCAACAACCTTCTGCGTATGGCCTTTCTCGTGTGGAACATCGCCAATCGCCAGTCTTTCCACAGCGATACCGTGAGGCAACTGGTGATGGCCATGGTGTCGGAAATAATATGTATCAAGGAGGAACACGACTTTTCCGACAAGTCGGAACTTCCCTCGCGCAGGCAGCAGATGTTTCATGACTTCATGAAGTTGGTGAACAAACACTGTGAGCGAGAGCGCAATATTTCTTTCTATGCGAGCCACTTGCGAGTCACTCCACACCATCTCTCAGCCATCATCAAAGAGGCGAGCGGACAAAGTGTGATGTACTGGGTCGACCGTGCCACCATCCTCCGCGCGAAGGTGCTGCTGAAGACCAGTGGGATGATGACCTACGAGGTTGCCGACCGGCTCAACTTCGTCAGTTCCTCGGCTTTCTGCAGTTTTTTCAAGCGCGAGACCGGCATGACGCCCAGGGCATTCCAGAAAGCTCAGGAATAGGTTTCTGGTTCGTTCTGCGACAAATGTCGTGCTCGAATAAAAAATGAGCATCAAGCTTTCGTGTCGTGCTCTATTTTTGGGTTATTCCTTTTCGTCAGGGTAAAGCCATTCTATAGGTTAGTTTGATTTGTACCGATTTGTGAGATTTCTGCCCGTAGGACACTCCTTATTCAGTCGCCTGCGGCGAGAAATTCTACAAATCTATCCAAATCTTACAATATACAGAGTGTGATCTGTGTCGTGCTCAATGAGAAATCACAGTATTCGTCTAAATTTTTGTGAATAAAACTTTTTGATAGACAATTATTGCCCTCTTTTTTTTGCTGTTTGGTCGATTTGTATTACCTTTGCCAACTGAAAACGGGCGTACCATATGCGCGAGATGCAGTTTGCGCCCTAAAAGATAGAAATAATGGTTGAGATTCTTGCCATCACGATCTTCATCCTTGCAATTGCCGCAATATTATTGGGCGTGAAAGTGATTTTCCGCAAGGGAGGCACTTTTTCCTCAATGCATATCCACGACAGTCGTGCCATGCGCGACAGAGGCATACATTGTGTCATGGAGCAGGACCGTGAGCAGCGCAGCCGTAAGTGGCGGGTGAGCGAGAAGTCGGCCTTAACGAAGTGAATTGCAATTCATTACTACAAATTATGACTTGGCGTACCATCAAGAACAATATCGTGGGCATCCTCGTGGTTGTCTTCATCGTGTTGTTTGTTTATCTTGTGTTGATGTCTTAACACCTCCTGTCGTGTTGAAGGCCTGTTCTTAACGATGAAGGATATGGCATTAGCCCTGTTGGCATTAGACAGTGACTTTGAGGCAGGACTCAGCCGTGAGCATGAAATGCCCATCGGGAGTATGTATGTATGTGAATATTTAAGCCCATTTAAAAATAATTGATAAATAATGAACAAGAAAAACCTTTTCCGCACCATGGCCATCGCTGCTTTTTCCGCAGTGATGTTGAGTGCCTGCAACTCCTCCGACAAGATGGATGAGAAGCCCGCTGCCGCTCAGCCGGTGTCCACCAACGGACTGAAAATCGCCTTCATCGAGGTAGATTCCATCATGACTCAGTACAATTTCTGCAAAGACTACCAGAAAATACTCGAGAAGCGTGGCAACAACATCCAGAGTGCCCTGTCGACCCAGGAGCGCAACCTTGAGGCTGCCATCAACAATTTCCAGAAGAAAGTGCAGAACAATGGCTTCAGCAGCCAGAATGAGTATGAGAGCCAGCAGGCAGCCATCCAGCGCCAGCAGGAGCAGTATGTGGCAGCTCGCGACAGGCTCGCCAGCGAGCTTCAGTCGGAGACCGACAAGTTCAACAAGGCACTGCACGACAGCATTCAGCATTTCATCGAGAAATACAACAAAGACAAGAAGTTCTCGCTCATCCTCACCAAGCAGGGCGACAATATCCTCTTTGGCGACAAGTCGCTCGATGTGACCGCTGAGGTGGTGGCTGGTCTCAACAAAGCCTATAAGACCAAGCCCGCTGAGAGCACCAAGAAATAAGTGCAACCAACATCTTATAGATAAATAGAGGGTGTCAATACGATTATTGGCACCCTCTATTCGTTAATCAAGGGGGGGCTGGTTCCTTCTTCGTTTTTTCAATGGTGCTGGTCGAATAAATGGAAAAATAATGGCGCCATGTAAAAATATTTTTTTATCTTTGCAAAAACATCGTTAAAATACCTATTTGATATGAGAAAAACAAGCATCTTTTTCGTTGTATTGATGGCTGTCGTCATGGGTTCATGCAATAAGCAAAGAGTGACCCATAGAACTCTGCAAAAAGAAGTTGATAAAATAAATGCCCAATGCCCTATAAAGGGACTGATGGGCGATGTCACCAGCGTTGGTATTGAAGGCAATGCCTTGGTGTATAACATTGAGTTGACAACCAACTTGTTGCGAATCGACAAGTTGAAATCGAATACAGACGTCATGAAAGAAAGTGTCATCTATGACGTCTTGTCGAATCCCGACGGACTGAAATCTATCCTTGCAAGCAACTGCGACTTGAAATTCAACTATAAAAGTGGAAGCGATGTGATGTCGGTGCTCGTGAAGGCCGAAGAATTGAGAAAAGCCTCGGATATGATTAAGGACCCTGAGTTTTTGGCTCGCTTGCGGCTTGAAACGATGGTGAAGACGACACGTCTGCAGATGCCCATGCAAGTAGATGAACTGACCCTGATGAAAGACATGACCATTGAGGGAAAGAAGGTCTGCTACTTCTATGAGCTCGACAACAATGCCATTACTGCCGAGATGCTGAGAAACGATATGGCTGGTTTCAAGGAAAACATAAAAGGTGCATTGAACATCAACGACCCGAGCGTGGCCAAATTTGTTGAAAGCATTGCGGAAAACAACATGAGTCTCTGTTACCGGTATGAGTTCCCGTTGGAGAAAGATACCGTGGAGATAGATATCGACCTTGCAGAACTGAAGTCCCTCATTCTTAAGCCATGAACCGAAGCCAACGTTATCAGTATTTGCTCGACTATTTCAGGAAGGAAATGCCTGAAGTGACGTCGGAGCTGCATTTTTCGACACCTTTCCAACTGTTGGTGGCCACGATACTGAGTGCACAGTGCACCGACAAGCGCATCAATGAGGTCACGCCTGCCCTGTTCGGCCGTTTCCCCGATGCGCAGGCAATGGCAGAGGCTGACGAGGGTGAAATCCTCCTGCTCATCAGCAGTGTGTCGTATCCCAACAGCAAGGCACGCCACCTCTCGCAGATGGCCAGGATGCTGGTGAGCGATTTCGGTGGCGTGGTGCCTTCCGATGCCGCCCTCCTTCAGCGGCTTCCTGGTGTGGGCCGCAAGACAGCGAATGTGGTGCAGGCTGTGGCTTTCGGCAAGGCAACCATGGCAGTAGATACTCACGTCTTCAGGGTCAGCCGACGGATGGGACTGGTGGGCAAGTCGGACAATACCCCACTGAAGGTGGAAAGGCAGCTTATGCGCCACATCCCCGAGGCCGATGTTCCCAAAGCGCATCACTGGCTTCTGCTGCATGGGCGGTATGTCTGCACCAGCCGGGCCCCTCATTGCGACAGATGCGATTTCGCCGATATCTGCCCTCGCATTATGGAGGATGACCGTCTCAACAAACACTCATCACAAAGAAAGGAAACGAAACAATGAATGTCAAGCTGATACTGAAATTTCTCAATGACGTGGCGGCAAACAACAACCGCCCGTGGTTCCAGGCCCACCGCAGCGACTATCTCGCGGCGAAAGAGGCGTTTGAGGCCGGCGTGGCCCAGGCCATGGGTCGGGTGGCAGACTTCGACCCTTCCATCGCCCATCTCACGATGAGCGATGTGACCTACCGTTTCTACCGCGACACGCGCTTCTCGCCCGACAAGTCGCCATACAAACGGCATCTCGGTGCGTATCTCGCAGCACACGGCAAAAAAGCGTTCCATGGCGGATATTATATCCACATCGAGCCGGGGCAGTGCATGCTGGCTTGTGGCACTTATTACTTGCCTATGAACATCCTCACTGCTTGCCGCAACGAAATCATGGCCAATATCGACGAATGGCTCCGCGCAGTCGCCAACCCCGATTTCCTCCGTCTTTTCGGAAGACCCGGGAAAGGCGAGAGGAAGGGTTTCGGCCTGGAACATCTCAAGAAATGTCCTGCTGGTTTCCCGGCAGATTATGCCCACATCGACTATCTCCGAATGAAAGACTACTGCTGCTGGGTCAATGTCGACGACGACTTCTTCGAGGGCGACAAGTGGCTCGACAGAATGGAACAGGTCTTCACGACAGCCAAGCCCATGCTTGATTTCATCAATGGGGTAGTGGATGACTACGAGTAAATCGCGAATTGGAAATTCTTATTTATCCCGAATTTTCGAATTTGGGATTTTTTTTCTGGTAGGCGTTATAAGCCGTTGAAATATCCCGAATTATGGAATTTGAGACTTTTTTCTGGTATGTGCGAAATACTGTTTTTTATTCCGAATTAGTTATTTGTTCTTTCGAATGAGGATTTGTCTGATTGTGCCAGATTTGAACGATTTTTACAGTAGGGGGACTACATAAATCTGTATTTTCTCCGAAAAAACAATTTTTTTTTGCTTTAGGCGAAACAACATCTTTGATTTTTTTATATTTTTGCGGAAGGATAGGCGTGATGCCGCCGTCCTGCCAAGAATTAAGACAATTGTTTAATATTAAATCCCCCAAGATGCTATGAAAATAGGTATTCCAAAAGAAATCAAAAACAATGAGAGCCGTGTGGGCATGACACCTGCCGGTGTTGCCGAGTTGGTGCGTCATGGCCATGAGGTTTTTGTGCAGCACACCGCTGGCGAGGGCAGCGGCTTTGCCGACAGCGACTATGAGAAGTATGGAGCCACCATTCTTCCCACCATTGAGGAGACATACGGTGTTGCAGACATGATAGTGAAAGTGAAGGAGCCCATCGAGCCCGAATACCCACTGGTAAAGCCAGGTCAGGTGGTCTTCACCTATTTCCATTTTGCTTGCGACCGTCCTCTCACCGATGCTATGATAGCCAGTGGCGGTGTGTGTGTGGCCTACGAGACTGTGCAGTTGGCCGACCGCTCGTTGCCCCTTCTCATCCCTATGAGTGAGGTGGCTGGCCGCATGGCCACCATCAACGGCGCCTATTATCTGCAGAAGACGAAGGGCGGTAAGGGCAAGTTGCTTTGTGGCGTTCCTGGTGTGCGCCCTGCCAATGTTCTGGTGCTTGGCGGAGGTGTCGTGGGGCAGGCTGCTGCCAAGGTGGCAGCTGGCATGGGTGCCCGTGTCACTATCGCCGACATCTCCCTGCCACTGCTGCGCAGACTGTCGGCAGAGATGCCCCCCAATGTGGTGCCCCTCTATTCCAACCGTCACAACATCGAGCGCGAACTGCCGCAGGTTGACATCATTGTTGGTTCGGTGCTCATCCCAGGCGACAAGGCCCCGCATCTCATCACTCGCGACATGCTGGCTATGATGGAGCCTGGCACCGTGCTTGTAGATGTGGCCATCGACCAAGGCGGATGTTTCGAGACATCGCACCCCACCACCCATTCCGACCCTGTGTATGAGGTGGATGGTATCCTGCACTATGCCGTGGCCAACATACCCGGAGCGGTGCCCAACACGTCGACCATCGCGCTCACCAATGCCACACTGCGCTATGCCTTGGCCCTGGCCGACAAGGGCTGGCGCAAGGCATGTGCCGATGACCCCGCTCTTGCCAAGGGACTCAATGTCGTTGAGGGCAAAGTGACTTTCAAGGCCGTTGCCGATGTCTTCGGACTGCCTTACGAGCCGGTGGAACTGTAGTAGGTTTTATAGCCGAAATCATTTCTTGTCACGGATCTTCATTCGTGACAAGAAATTTTTTATGAATAATTCAAGGCTGATTTCTTCATGTTCGTCTCTCGAATAGTTATGCACTTGCGAAAGACTTCCACCCCTAAAATCGAGCAATCTGCCTTCGGTTACACGAACACGAATTTCCCGAATTTGCGAAAATTTCGAATCCCATGATAATTCTCAAATTACCTCCCTTCGTTCAGTGGGTCTTCGACAAGTCTCTCTAATTCGGGATAAACAATAATTAATTCTTGTCGAACACGAATTACACGGATTTGGGAATTTCCCGAATCCCATGAAAATTCGTGATTTACTTGTTGGGGAAGGCTTTCTTGAGTCTGCGCCACTCCTTTTTCGTGATGCGCATGAAAGACCCGTGTTGTGGCCCTGTCACGCCAGAGATGTCGACGGGCGAATTGAAGTTTCTCAGGTGCTCGTCGGCCTTGCAGATGCGGTAGTGTTTGGGTCGTGACGAGTATTCGATGTAGGCCACGCGCCAAGTGTCGTCGCCGATGAGTTGGAATGCCGAAGAGCCCTCGCATTTCTTGTTACCCTCAAAACTCACATAGTCGTCCTCCACCGGTTCGCCCCAAGGTCCTAAGAGGTGGTCGGCGGTGGCCGTGTAGATGCCTGGCTTTCCGCCCTCCTTTTTGATGAGCATATGGTATTTCCCGTCCGACTTCAGGTAGTTGATGTCGGCATCGATGGTGGCATACCCCCAGTCCAGCAACAGGCGGGGTTTGGTGAGGCGGGTGAAACTTTCGTCGGCATACGAGTAATACATCCTGTCGTAAGCCTCTTCGGCACGGTTCCACAGCGAGTAATAAATCATGTATCCGCCGCGTTTTCCGTCGCTCCACTGGTAGTCGGGATCCCAGAAGATTTGTGGAGCCCACACTCGGTTGATGGTGCTGTAGTCGCGGTAGGGGTCGGGTGATTCGGGGTCGCAGAAGATGGAGGCCCCCTTTCTGAAGTCGAATGTCACCGATTCCCATGTCACCATGTCCTTGCTCCGCAGCAGGTCGATGCCGTAGTTGTCCCACACTTTCGACTTGCGCACGCACATATCAGTGGTCACCATGAGGTATCCCTTGCCGTTGTGTGTGCGGGTGATGAATGCGTCGCGAGTGCCCCCCTCGATGCGTGCGTGCTCTTCGGGGTCGAACACAGCGTCGCCATTGTTCAGGTCCTCGTAGTGGTAACCGTCGCGGCTGAGTGCGTAGGCCGTGTATTCCCCACGGTCGCTCATGTGGCAGTAGAGATATCCGTACTTGCCTTTCTGACAATTCTGCGCAGCCAAGGGCAGCACCGCCATGAGCAGTGCTGCCGTCAGCCATATAAGTCTTTTCATGTTAAAAGTCGAAAATCGTCTTGGTATAAAAAATGGGACCCACCTAAAGATTGCCTATAGTTTGCCTCGAAGTGCTTCGATGGAAGCTCTGAGTGCGGCGATTTTCTCCATTGAGTCGCTGCGCTTCTTTCGTTCGAGAGCCACCACGGCTTCTGGTGCGTTGGCCACGAATCGCTCGTTGGCCAGCTTCTTCTCCACGCCGGCAAGGAATCCCAGTTGATATTTCAGTTGGGCCTCCTGTTTCTCGATTTCAGCAGCCACGTCGATTTTACTTCCCAGTGGCACTGCAAACTCGTCGGTGCCCACCATGAACTGGGATGCGTCGGCGGGTTTCGAGTCGGTGATGGTGAATGCGCTGAGGTTGGCCATCTTGACGATGACAGAAGAGTAGGGCACATAGTCTTTCACCGCCACGACGAGCAGTTCCAGCGGTTCTTTGGGCGGAAGCACCTTCTGGTTGCGCACCATGCGCACGCCAGCCACCACCTGTTTCACTCGCTCAATCTGTGCGATAAGCTCGTCGTCGCCCTCCTGGGGTGCCTCGATGTCGAGTTGCTCGACCATGATGCTCTCGCCCTCTTTGCGGTCGTAGAGATGCTGCCACAGTTCCTCGGTGATGAATGGCATGAATGGGTGCAGCATTTTGAGCAATACGTCGAAATAACTCAGTGTCTTCTCCATTGTCGTGCGGTCCATGGGCGAGCCGTAGGCGGGTTTCACCATTTCGAGATACCAGCTCGAGAACTCGTCCCAGAAGAGCCGATAGACAGCCATCAGTGCCTCGGATATGCGGTATTTCTCGAACATGTCGTCGAGCTCTGCGTTGGTTTTGCGCAGTCGTGCCTCAAACCATTCTGTGGCGATGCGGCACTCCTCGGGCTGTTCGATGTCGGTCACTTCCAGTCCTTTCACCAGTCTGAAGGCATTCCATATCTTGTTGTTGAAGTTCCGGCCCTGTTCGCAGAGTGTCTCGTCGAAGAGAATGTCGTTTCCAGCGGGAGCGGAGAGCATCATGCCCATGCGCACGCCGTCGGCACCATACTGGTCGATGAGTTTCAGCGGGTCGGGTGAGTTGCCGAGGCTCTTCGACATCTTGCGTCCCAGTTTGTCGCGCACCACACCTGTGAAATACACGTTTTTGAAGGGATACTTGCCGATGTATTCCTCGCCTGCCATAATCATGCGTGCCACCCAGAAGAAGATGATGTCGGGAGCCGTGACCAGGTCGCTCGTGGGGTAGTAGTAGTTGATTTCCTCGTTGCCGGGGTTGTTGATGCCGTCGAAGAGAGAAATGGGCCACAGCCACGATGAGAACCAGGTGTCGAGGGCGTCCTCGTCCTGTCGGAGTTCGCAGGCCTGCATGTCGCTCCTTCCGCTCTTCTCGCGTGCGAGTTGCAGTGCCTCATCGGCATTGACAGCTACGACCACCTCTTCCATATCGAAGGTCCATGTGTTGCCCTCGCGTGTCAGGTCCTCGGTCTTCAGGTTGCGGTTGAAGCTCTTCTCGCGTGCGAGGCGCAGGGCATCCTTTGCATTGTCGGCCTCCACGGAGCCTTTCACGGCGTAGTAATAGGCCGGTATGCGGTGCCCCCACCACAACTGGCGCGAGATGCACCAGTCCTGGATGTTCTCCAGCCAGTTTTTGTAGGTGTTGACGTATTTCTGGGGATAGAAGTGCATCTCGCCATTAAGCACTGGCGGCAGAGCGATGTCGGCGAAGTGCTTCATGCTCAGGAACCACTGCAGCGAGAGGCGCGGTTCGGTGGCGGTGTCGGGGTTGCGCTGCGAGTATCCCACCTTGTTGGTGTAGTCCTCCACGCGCTCCATCAGTCCGGCGGCCTTCAGGTCCTCCACAATCTGCCGGCGGCAGTCGAAGCGGTCCATGCCCACATACAGTGGCGACTCGTCAGAGATGGTAGCGTCGGCATTGAAGATGTCGATGGTCTCCAGGTTGTGTGTCTTGCCCAGCACATAGTCATTGGGGTCGTGGGCGGGAGTCACCTTCAGACATCCCGTGCCGAATTCTATATCCACATATCGGTCTTCGATGACGGGGATGACACGTCCTACGAGTGGGACAATCACCTTCTTTCCCTTCAGCCACTGGTTCTTCGGGTCTTTGGGGTTGATGCACATTGCGGTGTCACCCATGATGGTTTCCGGACGTGTGGTGGCCACGACGGCGTAGTAGCCTTTCTCATCCTTGTGGAGGATGCTTCCTGCCTCGGCGAGAGCAGCCTCATTGTCGATTGTGGTGCAGTCGGCCACATAATATTTCAGGTGGAAGAGGTGGCTTTGCTCTTCCTGGTGCTCCACCTCTTCGGTCGAGAGGGCGGTCAGGGCTTTCGGGTCCCAGTTCACCATTCGCTCACCGCGGTAGATAAGTCCTTTGTTGTAGAGGTCTACAAACACCTTGATGACGCTCTCGCTGCGCTTCTCGTCCATGGTGAATGCGGTGCGGTCCCAGTCGCAGCTGGCGCCAAGGTGGCGTAACTGCTTGAGGATGATGTCGCCGTGCTCATGTGTCCATGCCCATGCGTGCTCGAGGAACTCGTCACGGCTCAGGTCGCGTTTGCGGATGCCTTGTTTCGACAACTTGTCCACCACCTTTGCTTCAGTGGCGATGGAAGCGTGGTCGGTGCCGGGAACCCAACAGGCATTCTTGCCTTTCATGCGTGCACGGCGTACCAGGATGTCCTGTATCGTGTTGTTGAGCATGTGTCCCATGTGGAGCACACCTGT
>CAMHEL010000121.1 GCA_946184125.1 uncultured Prevotellaceae bacterium | reverse complement strand
CGAAGTCAGGAAACCCTTGTGAGAGATTGATGGCTCCGTACTGATTTGAGATACGGGTCATTCTACGGATGATGGAATCCGTAAAGCCAGCCGTGCGTGTTGAAAGTTCTTTCATATGGTGGGTTCTATTAATTATGTCGAGGCGATTTTTGACTTTTAGTCGAGGGCAAAGTGTAAGCTGAAGAGGGAGTGTAGCGGGCTACACGACCGATGAGGCTTGACACTTTGCACCGAATAAAAGCGAAAAGCGACCGAAATGTAATGTATAGAAATGCCACCTCATAAAATTCAGAATTAATAGAACACACCATATGACTGAAGTGCTGTGTAATATTGGGAATAGACAATGAAAAGAAACTACGACAAACCTAAGACCTTTATCCACCTGCAGGAACCGTTCCATCTACTTAACAGCAGTCAGGAGGGGGACGACGGTATCCACGTGAACATGTCCGGCTATCAGAGAGGCTCCAGTTATCTTGAAGATGAAGATGACGAAGAAGATGACGGTTGGAAGTAAGTATCAACAATTTTACAACATTATGCGACAGATAAGAAAAATAGTTTTGAAAATAGCGGCTGCAGGCTGTTGCCTGATGTTTGTCAGTGCCATGCTCTGCTCCTGTTCATCCGACGATGACACGGCGACACCGGAAGACGGCAACCAACGAAGCATGAGGCAACTCACCATTACCCGTGCGTCATCAGGTATGAGGAAGGCAAAAATTGATCCAACATCGCTCGAGGCAGCATGGCAGGCAACAGACCGGCCGACGTATGTCAACCTGAGTGCAGTGCTCTCCGGCACGCTGTATTACGGCCTGCTCACACCAGCCAAAGCCGGGGTGACTACCACGCTCACGGGCAACGTCATGTGTGCCAATGCCGACGACATTGCGGTCATCTTCCCGGCAGTGACGCCCGTTAAGCCTGCGGGCCGGGATGCGTATTTCCCCATCGACTTGAGCGGACAGAAGGGAACGCTCGACGACATCGGGGAGCGTTACCACTATGTCTATGGAGTGGCAAAGGGTGTGACGGTGAAAGACGACATCGCCTCAGGCTCCATTCCACAGATGAAGAGCCTGCTCTCACTCTGTAAGTTCCATTTCACCTACGGCGGCAGTCCTGTCAGCGTGAAGTCGGTGCAGATTGGGTGGGGTTCGACGGGTTCTGTCGGCTATCCTAATACTGGAACAGCATCGCTCACCGACCCCGATAACGTCCATGCCGAAGGCGATGCATCCCCCAGTGGACCGCTTACCATCACGCTTGACAAACCAACCGAGGATGGAGTCGTCTATGTCGCCTTGTTCCCATGCGACGATAGGCTCACTTTCCATTTTACCGTGAGTGACGGCACAAACACCTACACAGCTACGAAGACTGCCAAGATGCTCGAAGGAAAATACTATGAAGTAGATATAGCATTAGAATAATCAACTATGAAAATCAACTTATTCTCACAAATGCAGCGGAGGCTGATGCTTATGGCCTTCATGCTCATCTCAGCTGTCACCGGCATGCTCGCCCAGGAATATATCACCGACGTGATGACCATAGGCGCCGAGAAAGGCAAGGGCACTGCCCTGAAGGAAGAATACAGAAACAAAGGATGGACCGTCTGCGACCAAGACCTCAACTCGGGAGCCGGTGGCTGGGATGTATATATAGCCTACAAGACAAGTAGTCACGCCGACCCGGAGAAAGGCTATATCACAGACATCTGCGCATCAAACCAATGGGTCGACAAATTCACTTTTGAAGGACGTACATACCAAAGGGCTTCTGTCAACTCCGGTTTCAATGGCGACATGAACAAAGGCTGCGGCTCAGGAACTGCCGACATCCTTATCTTTTTCACCCGCGACCACCGCAATCTACATTCCTACGGCAACGAAAGCCGTGTGATGACGGCCCTTACGACAACCTCAAAATCCGACGACGGAGACCCTAATACGGCTGTCGTATCCTGGCGCAACACCAGCAATTACAGCGGCGCTTGCGATATGAACAAGGATGCTGGTGGCGCCTACATCTTCATCCAGCAGCATTTCACCACGCAGAAACTAGAGTGGAAGGGAAAGCCGACCTTCGCGACAAACCTCACCTTCAACGGCTGGCCTCAAAGCCTGTTAGTCTCCAACCAGTGGAATGACAACTTCGGCACGCCGACCTACCGGGTCAACGGCGACAAGTGGACTACCACGGTGCCCGAAGCCACTGAGGTAGGCAATTACGCCATCGATGTCTATCTCTCCGGTACCGGCTTTGCCAACAACAGCGATACCATCAGCGGCACAGCCACCATCAACCCGCCCATCGCCAAGGCCAACAGCCTCAACGGCGTGTTCAACCAGACCGACAAGAAGGTGTACCTGTCGTGGAACGCACCTTCCATACCCGGCAACTACACCGATTTCCAGTGGGTGCTCTACCGCGACGGCAAGAAGATTGCCGAACTCGCCCCCAGCGTGCGCACCTATTCCGACGACGGCTTCACCAACGAGGCCAACCCGGTCTATGACCTCTACTATGTATCGAAATTCTGGGACGTGACAACAAAGCGCGACGACACGAAGGCTTCGGTCACGGTGAGCACCGTGCGCACAGTGCCTGTGAACGGCGTCGAGGTGGAAACGCTGAACGACCGCATCATATTCCGCTGGACCTCAGATGCTTATCCCGCAGGCTTCGGCAACAAGTTCCGCATCTTCGTAGGCGATGAGGAAGCACCCATCTATGTCCTCACTCCAGCCGATATGCAGAACTCCTTCCGTTGGGAGCACCGCACCACCGACGCACACTCCAACCGCCAGAACAAGGTCGACCCCGAGGGATTCCCCTATACCGAGGAGCCGCTCAACGCCTGCGACCCACAAGACTACCGCATCGAGGGCGTCATTGGCGACAAGGTGCTCAACACATATGAAATCGACTCGAAGGCCATAGGCGATGCCACCCTGTTCTACGACCTCGATGCCACGAAAGGCGTGCACGAGGGCATCGTGAAACTGTCGTGGCACGTCAACAGGCAAGGCTCCGACCTGCCCAAGACCTACATCGTGGAACGACGCCAGGCAGAACAGGAAGGAGAGGCATGGACAATGCTGACACGCATTTCGAACACCGACGAATACCTGACCTACGATGACCTGACGGCTCTGCCCGGCCTCTTCTACGATTATCGTGTGACCATTGAAGACAAGTGCTCCGACGGCGCCGTCATCAGCAACCAGCAGACCACCATCGGCTTCGCCAAGATGAGCGGAACCGTCACCGGCCGCATCGCCTTCGGTTCGTCGGGAACTGCAGTGCAGGGCGTAGAGGTGGTGATGAGGAAAAACAGTTCGGGAGACATCGACACCGACCAGTTCCACTCCATATACTTCACCGACGTCAATGGTGGCGTAATGTGGCAATACCCCTCCGACGACTATGCCCCGGAACAGTTCTCCTCCGCCGACTTCTCCATCCAGATGTGGCTGCGCCCCGAAGAGTTCAATGAGGGCACGGTAGTAGACTTCGGCAATGGGGTTGGGCTTCGCATGACAGCCGACGGACGACTGGCCTTCAACGACGGCACCGCCACCCATCCGTTCGACGGCGTCACACTCCTGAAAGACGTCTACAACCACGTGGTGCTCACCCGCAGCGGTCAGACAATCACCTGCCATGTGCTGAACATCGGCGAATCCGATGTTGAACCCACCGTGCATTCCGCCACCCTCGACAAAATCAACGCACAATGGCCCATGACAGGAGCCAAGCAGTTAGAACTGGGGCACTTCAAGGGTATGGTCGATGAGTTCCGCCTTTGGACGAAGTGCCTTACAGAGGCCGAAATCCTGGAGAACTTCGACCACCTGCTGGTGGGCAACGAGACGCAACTCGAGACTTACTGGACATTCGACGAGGGCCTGCGCACACAGTTCTTCGACTATTCACGCAACAACACCTCCTATCACCATCATCACGGCAGCGTGGGCAGTAATGCCAAACCCTCCACCGTTACGCCCACCTCGCTGGCCTTGAAGGTCAAGACCGACGCCAACGGCAACTACGTCATCCAGGGCATACCATTCAGCGGCGAGGGAACCACCTACTCCGTCGTTCCCATGTATGGCATCCACGAGTTCAACCCCAACCGCATGCTGCTCTTCTTCAACAACAAGTCGCTCGTACACAACAACACCGACTTCGAAGACGTGTCGTCGTTCATTATGAGCGGCCACATCCACTATGCCGGCACCGACGTGCCTGCCGACAGCGTGCAGTTGTACATCGACGGCATCGTGCAGACCAAGGACGGTGCCGTGGTGCAGACCGATGCTAACGGCTACTACGAACTGTCCGTACCCATCGGCAGGCATTTCGTTGAGGCCAGGCGCTCGGGACACACATTCGTCGAAGGCGGACGGTATCCCACGCAAGGTACATTCCACTTCGACCGACGTGTACAGCACGACTTCATCGATTCTACCCTGGTCAACTTCGTCGGACGAGTGGGTGGAGGCGAGCGCAACGACACGCTCGCCGTGGGCTTCGCTGCCTCGAAGAACAATATCGGAATAGCCACCATCCAACTGGCAATCAACAACGAGTCGCTCTCACTCAATACCAGCGATGTCGAGCGCACCTGGGCCAGCGACACCACAAGCATCAACAGCAGTGCATGGACGGGTACGAAATACGATGCGAAGTACATCTTCATACGCACCGACTCTCTCACGGGAGAGTTCTCGGCACTACTGCCCCCGCTGAGGTACAAGATAAAGAGCATCGGCATCGACAACAATCCCGATATTGCATTCTTGTCGCTGCCCGAAATCAACCTCACCAACTGCTTGCAGGAGTACACCGACGAAATACTGCCCGAAGACAGGGCACCCAGCCTCCCCATCGGCCCCGACAAATACAAGTATAACACTAAGAAAATCTTCACCTACTGGGCACTCCCGCAAATCGATGTCACTGAGAAGGTCAACGGAGATACAGGAGCTTACGGAATGCAGGAACTGCTTGACTATCCCATCGGCACCACCGACGCGCCCGAAACGGTAACCATCAGTGACATCTGGAAACAGGAAGCCGACGGCACCATCAGTTACCTGCTGGGTTATCCGCTCTACAAGAAGGGCGCCACGGTGAACTACGAACTCTTCGGCTATGAGAAGTACACCAACATTGACGGCGATGAACCCGTCGATGACATCATACCGATGCACGACCAGGTGATTACGATAACCAATGAGATGGGAGAGGACCAGAAGGTAATCTATAAGGTCGACGACCCGTCTACCGGATATCAGGTGGGCCAGGTCTACGACCTGGAGTCAAACACGGTCACGCTCGATGCCAACGGAAAGGTATCCTACAAATGGGGGGTCGGTCTGCCCAACATCATTACACCCTTCAGCCGCAACGTCAGCATCATCCTTGAGCGCAATGACCGCACCTACGTGCCCTTCTCGCTCAATGCCATTGTGCTCGGCGACCTGCCCGAGGGCAACAACTTCGTCACACGTGGCCCTGACCTCGTGCAGTTCGTGCTACGCGACCCGCCAGGTGCCAAGTCGAGCACTACGCTGAAGCGTGCCGTCGTCAATGGGACCACTGAGTTTAGTTCCGACATGGCTGTCGGCGACCATAAGTTGGTGTTCCAGAATTTGGTAGGAGAGGACTTTGAAGCTGGCGCTGGATGGGGTTTTATAACCATTCATCATTCTAAGACCTATGACGAAACTACTCTTGGCACACATGCCACTTGGCGTAGTGGAGACTCCGACGAGACGGCGTGGACGACAACATATACACAGGCCATCTCCACCGGTTCGGCATGGCCGTATGTGGGCAGTGCCGGCGACGTGTTCGTAGGAACGGCCACCAACATCCTGACGGGTAAGACACGCAACCTCTGCATCGTCAGGAACAGCGAGGGCAAATACATGCTCAGCGTGGAGGATGCCCTCTCGTTGGGGCAGGAAGTGACAACGACATTCAACTACTCTGCCTACGAACTGGAGAACGTGATGATTCCAAAGTGGAAAGACCAGCGTCTGGCTTACCTGATTGAGGTGCCCGATTCGGTCACGGCACGAAACTTTGTGAACAACGGAAAGAATTCCCTTTATGTCACATGGGTGGGAAAGAACTTGGACACTGAGTATGAGAAAGATGTGAACTACTTTGTCATTCCCCCGAAAGTGGTTAATGAGAATGAAATGGACAGCGTGGGGTGGTGTACCCAGCAAATCAAGAGTTGGCAGAATGTTCTCGCCGACAATGAGGAGAACAAGGTGAATGCCATGAGGTCGCGTACTTCCAACATTGCTGAGCCGTGGAACGGCTGGGAGAACTTCTCCATCGATGGTGGTTCCACCCGCTCTTACTCAGTGAGCCAGGAAACCTCCACCGTTCATAAGAGTCAAACGACCTGGTACATGGGCGCCATTCTGACCGAAGAATTTGCCTTCAAAATCGCTAACTTTGCGTCATGGGGAGTCCACACAACAATAGCCAACGAAGTGGGCCGCGAACAAAGTGATATTGATGGCGAAATCCATAAGAACTCCATGGAATGGGACTACGTGCTGAATGAGGGCAACCCCGACACCGACCTTTCCATCGACAAGTATCCGTCGGGCCTGGCCGGTTACAGCGACGTGTTCTCGCTCTTCGGCGGACAGACCTACAACCCGTATGAAGGCAAGGAGTATACCAAATGGTTTGAGCCTGGCCAGCACGTGCTGAGCAACGGCTCGGAACAGATGGAGCAGCCCGACATACGCATCAGCACCGACGGGGTGAACAGCGCCAAGGAGGCCACGCTCACCGATGTTCCCGCAGGACAGACCGGACAGTTCACGCTGTTCCTCAGCAACAAGAACAATGCCAACCGCCACTACGACCCCATCTTCCAATTCATGGTGCCCGACACATACAACCAAAAGGGACTGAGAATACAGATGGACGGCAAGCCGCTCAGTAGCGGACAAAACATACTGGTGCCGCAAGGAGAGACCGTGCAGAAAGTCATCCTCGTGAGCCAGACCGACCAGGGCGTCCTCGACTACGACAGCGTCAGCATCCGGCTGGCATCGAGATACCAGCCCATAGAAATCAACGACGAGGTGATACTTCACGTGCACTTCAATCCCGGTTCGAGTCCCATCGATCTGCTCGTCAGCGAACCGGTGTTCAATATTGAGACCATGGACCGCACCCATGGACGCCTGGAGATGAGGCTCACCAACTTCGACCGGCAGTTCCGAGGCATGAAGAAGCTCGGGGTGGAGTACCGCTACGAAGGCTCTACCTCATGGGCACAGCCCGCAGAGTTGCAATTCGTGGTCAACGAAGCCGACAGCACCACCCTCGGCGGCAAACCGCTGCCCGCCGAGGGCGACCTGCGCCTGTCGTTCGACATGGGCGATGCCATTTCCTTCCCACAGGGCAACTACACCTTCAGGGCCTATACCATGACGATGTACGGCAACGAACCCATCTATGTCTACAGCAAAGAGACCGTGGTGGTGAAAGACAACGTCGCACCCACCGCGCTCACCACACCCACACCCACCAATGGCATCCTGGGCTATGGCGATGACATGGCGGTGGAGTTCAACGAAGACATCGTGCCCGGCTACGTCAGCGACAAGAACGTCATCATCACCGCCAAACTCAACCGTCAGGAGGTAGACCACGACGTGGCCAAGCAACTGGGTGGCGACACCGAACAACACACCGTGAACCCCATCTTCCTCAACGGCGACTTCACCGTCAACTTCTGGATGAAGTGGAGTGAGGCAGGAAGCATCCTCAAGCATGGCCGCGACCGATTCGCCCTCAATGTAGACGAGGCAGGCCATATCGTAGTCAACATCGGACAGGCTCAGTTTGTCAGCAGCAAAGTACTGCCAAAGGACGAATGGGTATTCCTTGCCTTAAACTTCAAGGACAACGACATGCGGCTGTCTGCAATGGCACAGCATGGCACACAGACCATCCAACTCTTCAACAGCCAGGAGGTCGACTCCGTGTCGCTTTCCACCATAGTCTATTCCGATGACAACAACTTCTACCTTGGCAATATGAAGGGGGCCATCCACGACCTGTGCCTCTATGGCATCTGGCGTGACCTGAACGACGTGGCCGCTACCAAGAATCAAGCCAAGGACGGCTACGTGTATGGACTGATGAACTACTGGCCCATGAACGAAGGACACGGCAACGTGGCGGCCGACGCCCGCCACACGCACGACTTCATGGTCGACGGACAGTGGGAAATCGACAACTTGAACTATGCCTTCGCACTCCAGAACGTGAACGACGCTACAGGAGTGGTAGCCAACATCGCGCGCATCAACACCTACCGTGAGGAGAGTTACGCCATCGAACTATGGCACAAGGCAGCGGCGGCCAGTGGTACGGCCGAAGAGGGTATCTTCGAGACCGATGCCACCCCATCCAACCGCCTGAGCCTGCACTACGACGCACAGAAGAACCTGGTGCTCGACTACGGCACGAAGTCGCAGACAGTGGCCACTGCCGACGTGGCGACCTACGGCGACTGGCACCACCTCGCCCTCAACGTCGTCCGCGGACAGTCGGCCATCTTCTACTGCGACGGCAAGCGCACGGCAGTCATCAGCGAGGGCGACGTGCCCATGCTTGAAGGAACCACGATGACCTTCGGAAAGCACTCTGCGGGCATCGTCGACGAGGTGCGCATCTGGAAGGCTACCATCCAGGAGAACCGCCTGCTACAGAACATATACAACACGCTCGACACCACCGATGTATACTCGCGTGGTCTTGTGGCCTATTATCCCTTCGAGAAAGACGCCGTGGTGTTCGGCGAGGAGACCAAGGTCTTCACCCTCGACGACATGGCACCCGGCCAGCCCCGGCAGTCCATCCAGTATGCTGCGGCAGCATCGCAGCAGGAATCTCCTGCCGCCGACATCGCCCCGCCACTCCAGAACGCCATCCTGGAGACGAAGTTGGACGCCACACCGGTGGCATCTGAGCGCAAGGTGGTCATCAGGCTGAGGGATACCGCCGGTGTGTCGCCACGCGACATGGAGGGATGCCTGCTCAACATCACCGTTGACAAGGTGAACGACATGCACGGCAACCAGTCCGACCCCATCCGCTGGATGGCCTACGTGCAGAAGAACACGCTGAAGTGGGCAAAAGACAGTGTCACCATCATCAAGAAGTTTGGCGATGAGTATTACTTCGACGTCGACATCGTCAACAAGGGCAGCAAAACCGAGTACTATACCTTGCAAAACATGCCCGAATGGCTATCGCTCGTCGATGCCATCGACGGCTCACTAGTCGAGTCCACTGGCGACTTGGCACCGCAGACCAGTAAGACACTGCGCTTCCTCGTGAAACCGCTGGTTGCCGTAGGCAACTACAGCGTGAACGTCGGCTTGCAGGGCAACGATGAAATCCTGGAGCCGCTCAGCATCTTGATGAGAGTACGTGGCGAGGCACCCAACTGGACAGTGAACCCCGACCTTTACGAAAACAATATGAGCATTGTCGGACAGATCTATGTCAACGGCGTGCTCATGGGCAACAGCGAGAGTTGCGTGGCCGCCTTCATCGACGGCGAGTGTCGTGGCGTGGCCAACATCGAGCCCATGCGCGGCGCGGCTTTCGTGGCGTTGAGCGTCTATGGCACGGCACAGCAGAATGTCAACGGCGTCATAACCGACCTCGACAACGGCAAGGACGTCACCTTCCGCATCTGGGATGCTTCCAAGGGCATCACCTATACCAACGTCAACATCACATTGCCGTCGGCCGACACGCCGGTCACCTCCGTCAAGTTCGACAACTCCGCCACCTACGGCAATTTCAACAATCCGGTGATTTTCACGAAGAGCAACCTGATAGAGCAGGAACTCGGGCTGAGGCCAAACTGGAACTGGATTTCGCTCGGCGTGGAGCCTGTCGACACGAAGACCTCCGTGGTATTCGGCGACCTCACGTCATGGAACGTCTATATCAAGGATCGCTCTACAGGAACCTATTACAGCAACGGCACCTACTGGGACGGCTCGCTCACCGACGTACATGCCAACACGATGTACAAGATGAACCTGTCGAAGTTGTCGAAGAGCATCGAACTGCCCACACCGCTTCCCATCACTGGAGAGCCGCCGAAGACAGACCTGGCGAAGGTGACGCTGAAGAACGGATGGAACTGGATAGGCTATCTGCCAGCTGTCGCTATGACACCTGACGTGGCACTCGCCGGAGCCAACCCGCAAGAGGGCGACGAAGTGAAGTCGCAACAGGGCTTCGCCTTCTACGGACCCTACGGATGGGAAGGCAACCTCCACATTCTGGAAAGCGGAAAGGGCTACCTCTATCACAGTGTCGACCCCAACACCAA
This sequence comes from uncultured Prevotellaceae bacterium, assembly GCA_946184125.1. Lineage (GTDB taxonomy): Bacteria > Bacteroidota > Bacteroidia > Bacteroidales > Bacteroidaceae > Prevotella. The sequence continues at coordinate 2,627 of CAMHEL010000121.1, read as the reverse complement.
GCAGTTCTCCTATCCTGCTGTCTCGATGGCCAATGCACCGTTGCATAGCCCGGCACACAGCCAGTGGGCAAACGAGCCGTCCATCTTCGACCCTGTCGAGCCCGAGACCTACCCCGACAACATGTCCATGGTCATAAAATTGGTTAAGGAAGGCGAGGTGGTCACCGATGCTGAACTGGGAGCCTTTGTCGACAACGAATGCCGTGGCGCTGCCACCGCTTCTGAAGACAGCGGACTCTACTACCTGCTCATTGCCGGCGAAGGCAACGGCAAGCCGATGGAGGTTCGTGCCGCCATCAACGGTTCCATCGTCACCGTCTGCACCGAGGTGGCTTACAATAGTGATGCCATCATCGGCACGCCCTGGGAGCCGCTCGTCATTGACATTGCCGACGTGAACGGCATCCGCACACAGACCGTTGACGAAGACAACGGCCGTTGGTATAACTTACAGGGACAGGTGATGGGAGAGAAGAAGCCCAATGCTTCTGGCGTGTATATCCATCGCCAAGCCAATGGGACGACGAAAATCTTCAAGAAAATGAAATGATGTAAAGGTGGGTTCTATTAATTATGTCGAGGCGATTTTCGACTTTTAGTCGAGGGCAAAGTGTAAGCTGAAGAGGGAGTGTAGCGGGCTACACGACCGATGAGGCTTGACACTTTGCACCGAATAAAAGCGAAAAGCGACCGAAATGTAATGTATAGAAATGCCACCTCAAAAATTCAGAATTAATAGAACACACCTAATGATAAAAGTTTCACATTTGCTCAACTTCTTGTAGTCCAGGAGTTACAGGAGTTCAGACAATAGCACGAATTCAACTCATCATATTCAATGGTGGTTGATTAGGGAAATGTCTGAACTCCTATACTTCTGTAACTACTGAACTGCTGTCAGGGATAGTTTGGATGAATTTGACCGATACATGGCAATGAATCTTCTCGAATGCAAGATTGAGAGATGGACCGACCCTTCGTAGCAAGGTGGAAGCCAGGAACCTGGTGAAGGTATATGACTTTGATGGAACCAGCAATGTCGAATACAGTGAGTCGTTCAGCACCACCGAGGGATTGCATAGATATTGGAAATTGCCATCCACTGTCACTCTCACCGGCGAGGACGGTATCGGAGCCAGCGGAGATGACGGACATACTGTCGAGACCAACGACCCCAATGTCATAGGATTCTGGGTCAATGGCATTTACCTAAGCGTCAAAGTCACGCCTCTCTTTGGATTCGACTTCAATTATTTGAACGGCAAGGAGACATCCTATTCCAAGGGGGCGGGATTCACTTTGGCTTGTTCGAGAATGTCAAACCTCAACGTGGCCACACCTATACTGACATTATAAGCAGCGGGTGTACGAACGTCATTGAGGTGGCCAAATTTCGCAACAAGGGATCGTTGGTCGGTGGTTTCGCGAAGCTGTGGTTTGAGTTGGAAAGTAACAGACTGAAGAACGAACTGGCAGAGAACGTCATCTATAATTGGAATCCTCCACATATACAGACTGATTTGCCGTTTGATGAACCAAATGAAGATGAAGTATGCCCATTTTAATTGACACATCCACATTTGCGAATCACCATATAAAAAATAATAGGGAAAGAAGAGCTAAATCTTCATTTCCCTATTGTTTTTTGTTTCTCCAAAATACCGATTTTCGGGTGTAAATTCGGGTGTGAACCGTGTAATTTACTGAAAATCAGTATAAGTTGTGGAGCTGGCGGGAGTCGAACCCGCGTCCAAACAAGGAAACCATATGCTTTCTACACGCTTATTCCAGACTTTGGTTTTCGTGCTTGCAGCAAGACCTGGACCACCAACTGAAGCCTTAGCCCCTAAATCTCATCACACGGGCGGGGCTCCGCATGACTATTCCCGATTTTACTGCGCCGCTGGATCCTCGGATTCGGAACAACACCCTCGGAGCGACGTCCCGTCCACTCACCTCGTGAGCGGATTGAGCCTTAATCTACTGTACTTCGATTAGGCAGCGAGAGCATACTCATTGTTGCCAATTAATTTTTTGACCGAATGGATTTAGGAGTTTACAGCCGTCACTCCGCGTGCTTACATACCATCTCAGCTTGCTGTCAAAGCCTGTCAACCCCAAGATGCTTATGTTTTAACAATGCAAAATTATAACATCTAAACCAATTTCCCATATTCCGTTAACATCTTTTATGTTTTTAGTTTCGCCTGGCTCTTCAGCGAATCTACAAATAAAGTAATGTTCGTCGGGATTTGCAATCCCGACGCATTTAATATCAGGATTTTCAATCCGCAAATCGCATTTAAAAAGCATATACTCTACTAATGAAGTAAAGTGATGTTCGTCGGGATTTGCAATCCCGACGCATTTATTATCAGGATTTTCAATCCGCAAATCGCATGATAAATGCTTCTACTCTACTAATAAAGTAATGTTCGTAATGTTGGTAATGTTCGTCGGGATTTGCAATCCCGACGCATAGAGTATCGGGATTTGCAATCCCGGCGCATTGATTATCTTTTTTTATCTCCTTTCATCAACTTCCTTTTCAACCAAAGACCTTTTCCCCATAGTTCTTCTTTCGCACTCATTCGTAAGATTTCTGCCCCGGAGTGGCACTCCTTGGA
>CAMHEL010000120.1 GCA_946184125.1 uncultured Prevotellaceae bacterium | reverse complement strand
ATCATTTTGTGCTCGATGCGCTCGCCGTCCTGGAAGCCGAACTTATCCATCACTTTTGCGATGCGCTCCGAGGCGAAGAGTCGCATGAGCTTGTCTTCGAGCGAGACATAGAACACCGAACTGCCCGGGTCGCCCTGACGTCCGGCACGTCCTCGAAGCTGTCTGTCCACACGGCGGCTCTCATGACGTTCGGTGCCGATGATGGCAAGTCCACCTGCTGCTTTCACCTCTGGGGTGAGCTTGATATCGGTACCACGACCTGCCATGTTGGTGGCAATGGTGACAGCACCCTTGCCGTCGGTGCTCCGTCCGGCCTGTGCCACGATGTCGGCCTCGCGCTGGTGTAGCTTGGCGTTGAGGACGTTGTGGGGGATGTTGCGCATCCTGAGCATGCGGGAGAGCAATTCCGAGATGTCCACAGACGTGGTACCCACAAGGGTGGGCCGACCGGCTTCGCGCATGGCCACGATTTCATCTATCACGGCCTTGTATTTCTCGCGCTGGGTCTTATAGACACGGTCGTTCATGTCGTTTCTGATCACGGGCTTGTTGGTCGGGATTTCCACCACGTCGAGCTTGTAGATGTCCCAGAACTCACCGGCCTCCGTGATGGCCGTACCCGTCATGCCTGCCAACTTGTGGTACATACGGAAATAGTTCTGGAGCGTGATGGTGGCGTAGGTCTGGGTGGCGGCTTCCACCTTGACGTGCTCCTTGGCCTCGACGGCCTGATGCAGTCCGTCGCTCCAGCGGCGGCCCTCCATGATACGGCCCGTCTGCTCGTCCACAATCTTCACCTCGCCGTCCATGACCACATACTCCTCGTCCTTGTTGAACATGGTGTAGGCCTTGAGCAACTGCTGCAGGGTGTGCACACGCTCGCTCTGGGTGGCATAGTGCGACATGTATTCGTCTTTTAGCTTGAGGCGCTCCTCGGGCGTGAGGTCTTTTCTTGACTCCAAAGCCGACATCTGTCCGGTGATGTCGGGCAGCACGAAGAGGTCTTTGTCGTTCACCTTCTTGGCGAGCCACTCCACACCTTTGTCGGTGAGGTCGACAGAGTTGATTTTCTCATCGACGACGAAGAAGAGGGGGGCAACAGCCTCGGGCATGCGCTTGTTGTTGTTCTGCATGAACTCTTCCTCGGTGGCAAGCATACCGGCCTTGATGCCTTCCTCTGAGAGGTATTTGATGAGGGCCTTGTTCTTGGGCAGGGCCTTGTGAGAGCGGAACAGGCTGACGAAACCTTCTGCTATCATTTTCGGGTCGCCTTTCTCTTGGCCCGTGGTAATCAGCCGTCGTGCATCGGCGAGCAGCTCGCCTGCCAGTTTGCGCTGTACACCTACCAACTCCTCTACGAGGGGCTGGTACTCCTCAAACATCTGGTCTTCGCCTTTCTCCACGGGACCGGAGATGATGAGCGGGGTACGTGCGTCATCGATGAGCACGGAGTCCACCTCGTCCACGATGGCATAGTTGTGTGCGCGTTGCACCAGGTCGGCTGGCGAAATGGCCATGTTGTCGCGCAGGTAGTCGAAACCAAACTCATTGTTGGTGCCGAAAGTGATGTCGGCCTGGTAGGCGCGACGGCGTTCGGGGGAGTTGGGGCGGTGCTTGTCGATGCAGTCGACAGAGAGACCGTTGAACTCATAGAGAGGTCCCATCCACTCGGAGTCGCGCTTGGCAAGGTAGTCGTTCACCGTCACCACATGCACGCCGTTGCCTGTAAGGGCGTTGAGGAAGACGGGGAGCGTGGCTACAAGGGTCTTGCCTTCACCAGTGGCCATCTCGGCGATCTTTCCCTGATGCAGAACGGCACCACCGAAGAGCTGGACATCGTAGTGAATCATGTCCCACACCGTGTCGTTGCCACCGGCTATCCAGTGGTTGCTATAGATGGCCTTGTCGTCCTCGATGCGTACGAAGTCTTTCGTGGCGGCCAACTCACGGTCGAAGTCGTTGGCGGTAACCACTACCTCCTCGTTTTCCGCAAAGCGGCGGGCGGTTTCCTTCACAATGCTGAAGGCCACAGGGAGAACCTTGTTCAGCTCTACTTCGTAAATCTCGAGAATGTCTTTCTCTATCTTGTCGATTTCGTCGAATATGGCTTTGCGCTCGTCTATCGGAGTGTCCTCTATCTTTGCCTTAAGGTCAAGCACCTTGGCTTTCTCGGCCTTGGCGGCTCCTTGCACTTGGTTTCTAATCTCCTGTGTACGTGCGCGCAAGGCATCGTTGTCGAGAGCCTTAATCTCTGGATAGGCGGCTTTCACTTGCTCCACGATAGGCTTGATGAGATTCATATCGTGGGTGGACTTGTTGCCGAACAGTTTTTGTAAAATGTCTAAAAAACCCATTTCTTAATATAGTCAATTTTTGTATCTTGTGTCCAATGAATGTGCAAAAGTAATCAATTTTTCACGAACAGCCAATTTTTCAGCGGCATTTTCACTTTTTGTCCCTCAAAGGCGTGCCTGGATGGCGAGACTGATGGAGGGAATGCCATATACACCTCACAAGCAAAGACAGTGCCAAAACGGTCATTCCCTCGGCATAATGTTGGAAAAAACGGCCGAAAAGGAAGACCACGGCGAGCACAGCCCACGCTTTCCACCACCAATGGCTCTTCCCGCGCCTGGCTCGTAATGCCACGGGAATGGCGAGGATGAGGGGGAGCGGATTGAGCAGGAGCAACTGCAGGTTGAGACGTACGGCGGGGTGATGAGAGAAGAGCATGAGGGTGAGCACCACGCCGGCGAATCCGGCCACCACCATGAGCAGTAGGTCGAAACCCCAGAAAACGCGGTGCAGCCACCATTCTGTTGCACAGACGGCGAGGATGATGACGGCGAGGATGATGAAGCATGTCAATGGACTGAGCGGGAACTCGCTCTCGGTTACCTGTATGCCACCGGGTATGATGGTTTCCGTTCGGCTCACCAGGGGGCGCGTCGTGCCGCTGCTGTCGGTGATGGTAGCGGTGGCGAAGTCGTCCATCAGCTGCGAGGGAAGGAATTGCCGCTCGCTAACAGTGGTGGATAGGTCGGCTTCCCAACCGAGAAGCATGTCATTGCCGAAACGTGCCCAGGGATGGTGCTCGTTGTACTTGTGCGTCATGCTGCGGAATGTGGCCGTGCTGTCTCCCCGGCTGTGGTAGTTCACGGTACCGTCGAGATGCATTGTCAGCATGTCGCGGGCACGGGTGGTGCAGTTGTCGTAGAAGAAGTTGTAGCGGTAAATAGGGTTGAGGCTGTTTCTTGCAAGGGCCTCCATGATACGGCTCTTCTCTTCGTTGCTGATGTTGAGCACCTGCTGGGTCACGCTGCTGCCATAGTATTTGTATTCCATCTCGAAATTGGCGAAGGAATAGGCACCCATGCTGTAGTCGGTGAGCCCGAAGACGAAACGGGTGACGAAATGGGGCTGGGCAAAATCGAATACGCCATAATTGACCACTATGTCTTCGCCGGTGATGGTGTTGCGGCAGCGGATGGCGGTGTGCCCATAAAGACTGTAGATGGCTTCGTGGGGAGAACAGGTGAGAAGGCTGATCTCCAGGGAGTCGAGCGTATCGGCGTCGCTCTGGGCTCGTGTGGGCTGTACAAGGAAGACCATGACTGCAAGAAGCAGCCATGGGCTTCGTCGAATAAAGGCTATTCTCATCTCGGGATGTTGATGCCTCTTTGATTACATCGAAGGCGATGATACAATCACTTTGGCGGAACTGTTGCTGTAAATGGCGGGAATGGTGAACGACACTCCGTCGTAGCTCAGTGTGGAGCCACCCTGCACATTCACGTCTTTGTATTTCTTGCTGCTGTGTGTGGAACTGGTACTTCCGGTGCAGGCTTTGCCGCCGATACCCATCAGGGTGGCGCCGTTGGTGAGAAGGAGGAAGTCGGTCTTGAAGGCTGTGCCGCTGTCGGCAGAGGCACACGACAGGATGTTGCCTCCTGCAAGTGTGATGTTCGTGTCGCTCTTGATGGCCTGCGGCTTGCTGTCGAGTGAGCCATTTTCATATACAGCACCTGTGGTCACCACCGTGAGGTCGCCCCCGGTGATGTTGATGGCTCCCGTGGCATTGAGGCCTTTGCCGCCGGCTCCGGTGCTGGTGAGACTCATGGCTCCTCCGCTCATGACGAAAGCTCCATCGCATTTTGCAGCTGCATTGCTTGATATGTCGTTCTCGCTTGCTTCGTAGACGGCGGTGCCTGTGGTGGTGGCTGTGGTCGTGCCGCCGGTCACCAACATGTCGCCGTCGCACTTCAGGGCCTTGGTGGCGTTGCCCGATGTGGTCACCGTGAGTGTTCCTCCTTCGATGGTCAGCTTCCCGTTGTCGGTCTTGTCGCTCTTTTTCATCTCTACGTCAATACCGTCGCCGGCGGAGGTGATGCTCACTGTGCCGCCCTGCATTTTGAAGTACTGGCTGATATGGAAACCATCGCCTGCAGCACCTTCCACGATGATGGTTCCTAAGCCTGCTTCAAAAAGGGTATACTCATCGCTGTCGTAGGCATGCTTGACGTTGCCATGCAGGGTAAGGCTTCCGGTGCCGCTCCAAGTGGTGTGGCCATCGACATAAAATGCGGCCTTGTGACCGTCGCTGCCATCATCGGCCACGGTGGTCAAACCGTCTGACAAACGGTTGGAGGTGCCATCGGCAAGTCGTACGGTGATGAGCTTGCCATCCTGGATGTTGATGGCTGCACTGTCGGGATTGGCAAGGGTCAGGCCGTTGAGCACAAGGGTCATGGCATAATCGCCGTCCATGTAGAATGAACCGTTATCTGAATGGCCGCTTAGCGTATAGGTCACCTCACTGTCGATGGCTTCATCGGCAAGGATGGTCACATGACTGCCGTTCACGCGTGCTGCGACAAGGTGGGCCAGGTTGCCGGAAATGGTGACATTGGCGGTGGCGCCATTGTAAGTCACCCCAACGGTATTGTCGGCCACTGCGACGTCGTCGACGGTGATGGCTGTCACCTCGTTCAGGTTGTATTTCTTGTATCCTACGGAGAGTGTGGTTCCGTCTTGGTATGTCATTTCTCCGGCCTTGGAGGCATCGATGGCATAGGTTACCTGTCCCATCTGGATGCGCATGGTCTGGGCCGTTGCCTGGGTATGAATGGCAAGGGTGGCAAGAATGAAAAGTAGAAGTCTCATTTCACAATGGTTTTGATGGTGCCGGCTGATGATTTGATGATATATATACCTTTGGGAAGGTGGCTGAGTGCCTCCTCATGGCTGTTGAATGTGCCCATGTGGATGCCGGTAGTGGTCCATGCGGTTGCTCCAGAGGTGGGAAGGTCAAGAGTACGGATGCTGGAGGTGTTGGAGAAATACATCTTGCTCAGCTCCTTCAAAGGGAGGGTTGTGCCCTCATTGGTGACAAGGTTGCCGTCGGAGAATGTGAACGAGAGGCCAACGGCTGTGAACGTCACGCTGGTGCCATCGGTCTTTTCCAATACGAGGTAGTCGTAGGTCTCTGCATGCACTGCGAGTACCAAACTCAACATCATGGACAATAAAAATGCTCTTTTCATCTTCATAGTTTTTCTTTCTTTTGGGTGAGAAATGGAATTGTGGTGCAAAATTAAGAAAAAAAACAAACAATAGCATACACATACTTAATTATTGGGCAAGATTTTATACCATATTATCATTTATTTGGTTTTTTATTGCATTTTTCCACGTTCATGTCTCGTATGCGGCCAGTCTTCATCCAAAGTGGTAAAGGTTTTTTATTTTGTCTCATCAAAAACAACGTGTTAGGGCAAAAAACTGCCTTTTTCTTTGTACTATTCAATAAAAACAATTATATTTGCAGAGTATTTGAAAGCACACTATATCTTTTAAAATTTTAATACATGAAAATCGGTTTATTTATTCCTTGTTATGTGGATGCTGTGTACCCACAGGTGGCAGTGGCTACTTATAAGTTGCTGACGCATCTGGGGCTGGATGTCACGTATCCTCTCAACCAGACATGCTGCGGACAGCCGATGGCCAATGCTGGCTTCGAGAAGATGGCCGTGCCGCTGGCAGAGAAATTCGAAGACATGTTTTATGGATTCGACTATGTGGTGGCACCATCAGTCAGTTGCACTGCATTTGTCAAAATCAACTACCCACGCCTGCTCGGCGATAAGCACGAATGCAAGACATCGAAAAAAATCATGGATGTGGTGGAATTCCTGCACGATGTGGTGAAAGTGGACAAACTCCCAGGGGAGTTCCCGCATAAGGTCAGTTTGCACAACTCATGTCATGGCGTGCGTGAACTGGGGCTCAGCTCACCAAGCGAGATGAATGTGGGGAAGTTCAATAAAATCAAAGACTTGCTCCTCTTGAAAAAAGGCATCGAAGTGGTGGAGCCTGAGCGTCCCGACGAGTGCTGCGGCTTTGGCGGTATGTTCTCTGTCGAGGAAACGGCGGTCTCGACACAGATGGGTATCGACAAGGTGAAAAGGCATATCGACACCGGTGCCGACTATGTCACAGGGCCCGACTGTTCTTGCCTCATGCACATGGCTGGTGTCGCGCAGAAACGCAACATGAGCATTAAGTTTGTTCACGCAGTAGAAATTTTAGCAGCAGGACTATGAGCACACAACATTCTAAAGCGGCCAAGAAATTCTTGGAGGACCAGAAATACGCCCACTGGCACGACGCTACTTTCTGGGCGGTGCGCACGAAGCGCGACAATATGGCTATGGGACTCGACGAGTGGGAGCGACTACGGGAGAAGGCTTCTGCCATCAAGCGCCATACCGTTTCACATCTCGATGAGTATCTTGAGAAATTCTCTGCCAATGCAGAGAAAAATGGATGCATCGTCCACTGGGCACGCGATGCCAAGGAATTCAATGAGATAGTTCTCGGTATCTTGCGCGACCACAACGTGAAGAAAATCGTCAAAAGCAAGAGCATGCTCACCGAGGAATGTGAGATGAACCCTTACTTGGAGAAAAATGGAATAGAAGTGGTGGAAACCGACCTCGGAGAGCGAATCATTCAGCTCAAAGGGCAGAAGCCAAGCCACATCGTCATGCCGGCCATTCATCTCAACCATGATGATGTGGGTGAACTGTTCGAGGAAAAACTCGGTACAGAGCCTGGCAACCACGACCCAACGTACCTTACTTATATGGCTCGCCTGAGCCTGCGCAATGAGTTCCTGACAGCTGATGCTGGCATGACTGGTGCCAATTTCGGCATCGCGGAGACGGGCGACATCGTGGTGTGCACCAATGAGGGAAATGCCGACATGAGCACCTCATGCCCCAATCTGCACATCGTGGCCATCGGCCTGGAGAAAGTGATACCCAATTACGACAGCCTCGCCGTCTTCCAGCGAATGCTATGCCGGGCGGGTACAGGACAGCCCACTACCACGTTCACAAGCCACTTCAGAAAGGAGAGGGCGGGAGCACAGAAGATGCACATCGTACTCGTCGATAACGGAAGAAGTGACTGGGTGGCAGACCCCGACCACTGGGAAACGCTAAAATGCATCAGATGCGGGTCTTGCATGAACACTTGCCCCGTCTACAGAAGAAGCGGTGGATACTCTTATTCCTATTTCATACCAGGACCGGTGGGTATCAACCTCGGTATGCTGCGCGATAAAAAGGCGCACAGCGGAAATGTCTCGGCGTGCACCCTCTGCCTGAGCTGCCAGACGGTGTGCCCCGTGAAAATCGACCTCGGAGACCAAGTCTATAAATGGAGGCAGAAACTCGACGATTACGGTACTGCCAACAAGGAGAAAAAACTGATGTGCAAGGGGATGAAAGTGCTCTTCGGAAGCAGTTCCGTCTACAACTCGGCCATGAAATTCGCTCCGCTGGCCAACTGGGTGCCATCAGTGCTGATGGAATGTGGGCTCAACCCATGGGCTGAGGGGCACAAGATGATGAAATTCCCACGCTACTCCTTCCAGGAACTATGGAAAAAAGGTAAAGTTTAGAACATCCAAAATTGAAAGCCATGAGCAATAAAGAAGAAATACTGGGAAGATATAGAAGAAATGTGAAGGTGAAATACGACATGCCTTCACTCGACGACATCGACCCCATCACTTATCCCGACCCGCTTGTGCAATTCATCTCCATGACCGAGACTGTCGGTGGTAAGGTGATAGAACTCAAGAAGGGGCAGGACGTCAATGACCTCATACGCGAACTGTTCCCCGATGCCAAGGAGATTGCAAGCAATCTCAAGCAAATCACCATCGCAACAAGGAACCCCGATGAGGTGGCTTCGGCAAAAGAACTCAACGGCACCGATGTGGGGGTTGTCGAGGGAGTCTTCGGCGTTGCAGAGAATGCTTGCGTCTGGGTGCCACAAGCCATGATACAGAAAGCCGTGATGTTCATTTCGGAAAACCTCGTCATCCTGTTGCCTAAAAATGAGATAGTCAACAATATGCATGAGGCTTACAAACGAATCAAATTCAATGACTACGGCTATGGAACCTTTATCAGTGGCCCGTCGAAAACCGCCGATATCGCACAGGTCTTGGTGATGGGGGCTCAGGCCGCCAGGTCTGCCACTGTCATCCTCGTCTAAGCCACGTCTTCTGTTGAAAACCAAAGCCGAGGGGTACTGCTTTGCCAGCCCCCTCGGCTTCGCATTATAAGTAGGTGATATAATTAGATGATAGTATTCAGACTGCTGGCCTACTTAACATCTTTTCTAATCGTTCTTTTTATGAAAACCTATCTGGAAATAAAAGTCCCCATCAAATATGATGATGCTTGGTTTGAAGAACTGAGAGGCCGTTTTTCCAACTTGCATGTCAGATGGCAGAAAGACTTTTACCATATTACGTTGGTGTTTGTCAATGATACCCCAAAGCACATTGACCTGTGCCCGATATTGAAAAAACATTTCGACACGGCATTGGCTCCAGAACTGACTTTTGACCATTTGGGCGTCTTTGAAGTTTGTTCAGGGATGCATATCATCCATCTGACTACGAGTGAAGTGCCGGAAAGGTTTCTCACATTGATAGAGTCTGTCCGTGCAGACATGAAAGCTGCTGGCTGTGTGATACTATCTGATTTTTTGATGCATGTCACTCTCGGCAGGCTAAGGGATTATAACATCCAACTGTCGGAACTGAGAAGTCTGGCTGATTCTTTTCCTATGCCTCCCTTGTCGATGGCTTTGACTGATGTGGACTACAGAGAATTTCGGGGAAAAACGATTTATGAGACGCAACTGCCTTATGCTCTTTCTGATGTATTCGATAAAAAAACGGCGAATTGTTCAGAATCTCCACATAATTGATTATCTTTGCATACATCAAAGCACACCTTATTATATCTACTAAATCAACTCTTTCACTCGGATAAAGCCAACATGATGAGAACAATTGTCATTTCCATCCTGCTCCTGTTGTCTCTGTCATCTGCAGTGCTGACAGAAAAGCGGAGCATCACCGCGACCGAGGAAGTCGTTTCCCGCACTGACGTGGAACCGAACACCATGCCCGTCCTCGCCCAATCCCTGTCCGGGTCGAGCGAACAGACCGAACATGTGAAATTCCTTGGAATACCACTCGACGGCACCATCCAGCAGTTCCAAGAGAATCTAACGGCCAATGGTTTCCGCTTTGACCAAAAGACAAGCGACTTGCTCCCAAAAGGCATGAGGGCATTCTTGGGAACCTATGCTGAACGTGATGCCATGGTGATTGTCTTATACGACGAAGAGGCTGACGTGGTTTACCAGGCGAAGGCCATCATCACCTGTCAAGGTGTGGTAAACAGCGACAGCGTGTTCAATGAAATCAACGGCCAACTCCAGTCTGAGTATGGAACGCTCCTCTCAACAAAGAGCATTCAGTACGGACATGAGGCATACGGCTATACCATATTGTCCAAGGAAAGGGTGGTCGTGGGGGATATCGGACTCTTCGTGACAAAAGACGAAAACTACCCTGACGTCTTCTTGGTGCAGGTGCAATATACGGATACAGCCAATTTGCGTATGCATGAACGGCAGCATTCCGAAATATGACCTGCATCTACAGTCCTTGCTATGGGCGTTTCAAAAAAACAAACTATCAAACTACAATACTACAGCACATGAAAAAATACATTTCACTCGTTCTGCTCCTGATGACCGCTGTGGCGGCTCGGGCACAAATGGAGAAAGAATTCAGTATGCCACCTGCAGAGATGTGCAGCCATGTCATCCTCGGGTGGGAGGGTGAAATCACGCCCGAAGTCATCAGCCGTGATCTAAGCGAAATACAGGCCAAGGGATTCCGAAACGTCATCATAGAACCTGGCTACCACATGGGCATCGAATACCTCGGTCCTCAATGGTTTGCCAATGTGCGCATGATGGCCGACTCCGTTGAACGACGGGGAATGCGCATGTGGATTATCGACGAGGGAAAATACCCCAGTGGTATGGCAGGTGGTAAGTTCTCAAAAGAACGTCCCGACCTTTGCATGCAGGCTTTGGTGGCCGACGGCGACACCGTGAAGGTTGTGAGGCGGTCGTCACAGACACGCTGCGTCAACAACCCCACTGGGGGCAAGGACGAGAAAAACTCCCTCTGCGACTACCTCGACACGGCTGCGGTCGCAAAATACATCGATTGGACTCATGACGAATACCGAAAGGCGCTGGGAAGACACCTCGGAACCACAGTGCTCGGATTCAGGGGCGACGAACCGGCCTTCCAACGTGTGCCGTGGACCAGCGACATACTCGAGGTCTTCATGCGCGAGAAGGGCTATGACCCCACGAAATGGTTGAAGGCACTGCTCAAAAGCGACCGGATGTCGGTGCACAGCGATGAACTCAGTGACTTGGAGCGATGCGTAAAGGCGGATTACTGGGATGTGTGGAGCCGCCTCTTCGCCGAGCGCTACTTCAAAACACAGGCCGATTGGTGTGAGACGAATGGCGTGAGGCATATCACACACATGGACAAGGACGATGAACTGCCCTGGTGCGTGAAGATGGAGGGCGACCCCTTCCGATGCCTCAGCAGAGTGCAGGTGCCGGGCGTCGATGTCATCTGGTCGCAGATATGGTATGGGAGCAACACGGAGTTCCCGAGACTGGCTTCTTCCGTCGCACATGTCTATGGGCGACAGAGGGCTTTCAGCGAAACCTTCGCAGCCTATAAGAAACCGCTCTCCACTGCTTCGGCAAAATACATCGTCGACTACCAACTGGCACGTGGCATCAACTTCTTCGAGTTCATGTTCTGGATGAGCAAACAGGGGGCACGAAGCTACATGGCCGAACCTGACATGAAGGCACTCAACGACTATGTCAACCGTGCCGGATACCTCCTCTCACAAGGACGGCCGGCGGCTCGAACGGCGGTTTATGCACCAATCCCTTCATTATGGATGGGGTACAACAGGGCGAACGACTATATGAAGGCTGCGGCTCATTTGCTGTCCGCACACAAGTATGACTTCGATTTCATCACCGACGATGGTATCATTGAAGCGACGACACCACGCAACGGTTCTCTTGTCAACCGTAGCGGACAGGCTTACACCACACTTGTCATCCCAGCAACCGAGGTGATACGCGAGGAGGCTTGGGCGAAAATACAGGAATTCGCCACACGTGGAGGAAAAGTGGTCTACATGGGCGGTGCGCCTAAAGCCACGTTCGCACGAACCATGACTCAGACGCGGCCCATCACGCCTATAGAAAATGCATTGCTTATCGCCGACAGTACTTGGACGGCCAACATCGAGGCGTATCTACCTACACGCGACATGGAGGTGGCGGACGGACGGGCTGACAGCATCATCTGTTGCGCAAGGCAAACCGACAACGCCAAAATCTTCTTCATTCTCAACCAGCGTGGCGAGGACGAGAAAGTCACCGTCGACCTCGACTGCATGGGAGAGGCCCAACTGTGGGATGCCATGACCGGCGAGACGCAAAAGTTGCCTTTCAAAGTCGTCAATGGAAAAACTCGTGTGCAACTGGCATTCCAAGCCTGGGGCTCACGCATCGTCGTCGTGAAGAAACGCACCGTTGCCTACGAAGCCCGGCGGTACAAAAACATTCAAGCGGCCATCGACCGCGCACACTCCGAGGGCGGAGGAACTGTGGTCGTGGGAAAGGGGCTCCACAAAACAGGGGCTCTTTTCTTCCCAAGGGGGGTGGACCTGCACCTCGAGCGGGGGGCCACATTGGTGAGCATCGTCGACTCAACCTTATACCCGCTCGTCGACACACGCTGGGAGGGCCGCATGAGAAAGGCAAGGGCGGCATTGCTCAACTTCGACCACAATGAGGGATGCCGCCTCACGGGGGAGGGTACCATCGATGCTCAAGGGCTGGTATGGAAAGAACAGCGAATGTCATTCGCCGGAAGACCAAAGACCATCTGCTTTGACCACTGCGACGGGGGCTCCATCAGCGGCGTGAGCATACGAAACCAAGCGTTCTGGTGCCTCCACATCCTCTTTACCAATGGCTTCACCGTCGACGGGGTCAACATCTCAGCAGAAGACTACATACCCAGCAGCGATGGCATAGATATCGATTCATCCACGGGCGTGACTGTGCGAAACACACACATCCGTGCACACGACGACTGCATCTCCATCAAGAGCGGGCGCGATGCCGACGGGAGGCGCGTGAACAAGTCTTCGGAGGATATTCTTGTCGAAAACTGCCATTTCGACTACGGACATGGGGGAGTGGCTATCGGTAGTGAGGTGAGCGGAGATGTGCGAAACGTCACTGTGCGACACTGTGATATGAAAGGGGAAAACTGGAACCCCATACGCCTGAAAAGCCAACCGTCAAGAGGGGGTGTCGTCGAGAATATCCTCTTCGAAGATATAGACATATCACAAGCACGGAACGTCGTGGAAATCAACATGACATGGCGGATGAAAGGCGCCGATGAACCACCCTTTTCCCCACGAACTACACTGCGTAACATACGCCTGCGCAACATCAAGGCGCATGCCGAACGTGGAGGCATCATCCATGGGTTTGAAGAACAACCCATCACAAGGGGGACCATCACCTTCGAAAACTGCCTCTTTGACACCGCTTCGCCCATCGATCTGAAACATGCCGACATCGACCTCGATGGTGTCATCTATAATAAGTAGGTAATGTTCGTAATGTTCGTCGGGATTTGCAATCCCGACGCATTGAATATGAGGATTTTCAATC
>CAMHEL010000119.1 GCA_946184125.1 uncultured Prevotellaceae bacterium | reverse complement strand
AAATACTAACATAACCATATATCAATGGAACAAAAACGTTTAAACTGTCTAAAAATGGTATTGCCAAGAAAGACATGACGAACAAGCGTTATTATCAGATTTGCTCATATTAAAGAAATCCCGAATTCTTAGCATATCAATATTATCAAGTAAAAATATCCGATTTCTTTGGCATGAGAGCAAAGACTTTATTTTTCATAAAAGTAAAAGTGAGAATAAGAATAAATTGCATAAAAGAAGTAAAAAATGGCTGTAACAGAAGACAGAAAATACACAAAAGAATTTGTATACAATCTTTTAGAAGGTATTAAAGGCAAAACTTTAGGTGAGGTTGACAAATCTCATCAATTTAATCGCACAAAAAAAAGTAAAAAGATTACGGGTATCGCTGGAGATGTAATTGAGCAATCCGTTTTTGGTTACAAAAGAGATGCAAAACAAGAATGTGACATCGAGATAGACGGTTTATTAACAGAACTCAAAACGACAGGTGTTAGAGTTCCAAAGTCAGCTTTATATAGAGCAAAAGGAAAGAGTGGTAAAAAATATAATATATTTTTAGGTGCAAAAGAAGGTATAAGCATAACAGGTGTTACTTTTGACCCAACAATTCAAACGGATTTCACGACTTCTCATTTTTGGGAAAAATCAGAACGTCTTTTAATCGTCTTCTATGAATACAAATCATATGAAGTTGTACCTGCATCAGAATATGCTAATTTTCCCATAATTGATTATTGTTACAATACGTTTTCTGAAGACGAACGTAATCAACTACGTAATGATTGGGAAATTGTTCGTGATTATTTGCTAAAAATTTACAATGAATATTCTGATGTTGAAGAGCGAAACTCCCACCTTATCGGTTTTACTCATATACTTCGCCCTAATCTCCTTCTGATAGAATTAGTTCCTGGATTTAAGAGAAAAAAATCTGGTTCATACCAGAAACCACGTTATAGATTAAAACAGACTTTTGTTGACTATTTAGTTCGTGGTCACTTTAATAAAAGTAGAATTAAATCTGAAGTCTCGTTAAAACAACCATTTTCTAGTTTTTCCGAATTAGATGCTAGATGTCATGATCTTACAATCAGATTCAAAGGAAAAACTTTTGCTCAGTTGAAGAAAGAACTCGCATTAGAGGTAGGCTTTTCAAATAAAGACTTTGGTGCTCAATGTATACTTAAAATGTTTGATGCAACTTGCACTCGTCTTAACCAAATTTCTGATTTTAATAAAGTTGGAATTATTGCTAAGACAATAACAACAACTCCAGAAGGTGGCCGGACAGAAGACATGAAATTGTGTCATATCGATTTTGAGGAATGGGCTGATAAAGATGTTGATTTTGTAGAATCTGAGGTTTATACATATTTCTGTGAACACAGTTTCCTTTTTCCCATTTTTTGTGAGCATGATTCCAAAGATACTTCCCAAACTACATTTGAAGGCTTTAAGAGATTTGCATTTGATAATAGTTTTATTGAAAAAGAAGTAAAAAGAACATGGAAAGATTCTCGTTATTTGATACACAATAACAAACTTGAATGGGAATACAAATTAGATAAGCAAGGCAATATGAGAAGAAACAAAAGTGGCTCATATATGGGTGCACCAAATTTTCCAAAGAGTAAAGATTACATTGTCTTCTTTAGAGGTGGGGAAAACGATTCAAGAGAAAAGGCTCGTTCTGTCGTCATTAATGGTGTGCATATGCTTCCGCAATATATTTGGCTTAAAGGCTCTTTTATTGCTGATAAATTGAAATCATTAAATTATTTGTAACATGACGAAGAAGCAACATATAATACGAGTGGTAGAACTCTTTGCCGGTGTGGGGGGATTCCGCATCGGACTTGAAGGTGCATCTGATGCCTATGAAACCATTTGGAACAATCAATGGGAACCATCGACTAAACATCAAGATGCCTCATTGGTATACAAAGCAAGGTTTGGGTCCAAAGGCCATTCTAATAAAGATATCAATCTTGTAAAAACATCAGAGATACCAAACCATGATTTATTAGTGGGTGGTTTTCCTTGCCAAGATTATTCTGTAGCTGCTTCATTAAGTAAATCCGGTGGCATCGAAGGTAGAAAAGGTGTGCTTTGGTGGCAAATATATCGAATTCTTGATGAGAAAGGAGAAAAACGTCCCCCCTATATTTTCTTTGAGAACGTTGATCGTTTGCTCAATTCACCTGCCACTCAACGAGGACGAGACTTTGCCATAATTCTTGCCTCATTGGCTGATCTTGGCTATATAGTGGAATGGCGTATTATAAATGCAGCTGACTATGGTATGCCTCAACGTAGACGTAGAACATATATCGTAGGCTACCATAAAAATACTATTGTAGCTCAAAAAATAGAGCAGATTGAAGATTGGGTAAAATTTGACGGTGTAATGGCGAAAGCTTTTGAGTTTAGAACTAAACCTAATTCTGTTTCTGTTTTTAACATAGGAGGTTCGATTAAAGAAGTGTCAGACAATTTTAATAAAGGCCGAAAAGAGAGTCCTTTTGGAAATGCTGGCATGATGATAAATCGCAATGTTTATTCTGTCGATGCAGAGGCCGTTTATGATGGTCCTCGCCAAACTTTGGGAGGCAATCTTGTTGATGAAAACCTTGTTCCAGAAGATTTTTTTATTAACGAGGAAGAATTGCCTAAATGGCAATACGAAAAGGGTGCTAAGAAAATCAAACGTGTATCAAAAGAAGGCTATGAATATACATTCTCTGAAGGTGGCATGGCTTTCCCTGATTATCTTGACCAACCTTCTCGCACAATCATAACAGGAGAAGGTGGTGCAGCTCCTTCACGTTTCAAACATGTGATAAAAACAAAGTCAGGCCGTTATCGCCGCTTGTTACCTATTGAGTTGGAACGTATGAATATGTTCCCCGACAACCACACTTTGCATCCTGAAGTAACTGATGGCCGCCGAGCTTTCTTGATGGGTAATGCACTTGTATGTGGTATAGTTGAACAAATAGGGAAAAGCCTCTACCAATTTATTTACGATGAGGCACCTGTGTCCTCTCGTCCTATATTCAAAAATCGTGAAGCTGAACCGATGCTTGATTTGGGACTTTTTACTGACGATAAAAAAGAACTTGTAATTAACCGACCCAAAAAGCAACACAAACTCGACCCAACAAGGCATCTACTAATAGGTTTGGTGAAAAAAGATAATGAAAATTATTTCTTGATAGAAGAACCCACTAAAATTTACTATACAGGAAAAACGAAGAACTTTCCATCTACTGTTGCGA
This sequence comes from uncultured Prevotellaceae bacterium, assembly GCA_946184125.1. Classification (GTDB taxonomy): domain Bacteria; phylum Bacteroidota; class Bacteroidia; order Bacteroidales; family Bacteroidaceae; genus Prevotella. The sequence goes on along the minus strand of CAMHEL010000119.1, from coordinate 9,937 downwards.
TTAACAAGCTTTATTACTTTATGCCTTATATAAAAGAAAAAGGCATCCGTGACTTGTATTTAATTCGTATTGTACGTATTGGTTCAAAAGCCGAGATACATCCAAATTCAAATGATGAGGAGCCGCGCTTAGTATTTGAACTTGAATACATACAGAGTCTTTCTGAGTATGTCAAGATAAAATTGAACAAATATTGGTACAAGGATACGCTGTTGGGGAGAATATTTAACAAAACATAAACATTATATGTCGATAGTTGATACAATTGCTCATGGCGACGGTTTCAAGTGATTACGCATATTGCTATATTTCACCAAATCATTTCCTTGTATCCTGTCGGCTTGGACTCTTCTATACCCTTGTCAAAAACCATCAGTAGGGCAAAAAGTGATTTGCAAGAACCATCGTCTTGATATGCATGAAAACTGCCACCCCACGACCGTGTCGCCTACAAGGTAGACGACACGGACCGGCAGTACAGCACGACATGGCTCCTCTACCGAGTGGGAGAGCTATCTGGGGTACCTTTACCGTGCGCTCATGCCGAAAGAGGTTTCCCCTTCTTCAGTTCATGTACTTACGGCCCTTGTAGATGACGAGTCCCCTATGCGACTTATCTACGCGCTGCCCCATCATGTTATATACCGGTGCATCGACGCTGTACATCGTGGCGGGTGTAGCCTTGCGGTGCCCGTCGGCCCCGACGGTCTCAATGCCAGTGGATACTCCTTCTCTTTCTCTTCCAAATCTTTCTCGCCATTTTCAATCAACTGAGTGACACTTGCCGGCACCGTCCTGTAGGTTTCCTTGTATCGGCTACCGAACTCCTCCTTAACGATTTTTGGCGCAATTCTCCAAAGTCCTAACGTCGTGTGTCCTCCGTCATCCATCAGGCAGTTCAGTGCCTCGGTGCCCACGACGAACTCGGTCTGCTTTTTCGACTTCAGCAATTGCTTGACCTCCTTTCCACCACCGACGGCATCGAGGGTGACATCGAGTCCTTTTTGCCGCAATCCGTTCTTTTCCAGAGTATTCCTGCCTGGGTAGCCATAGAAGTTGTCGATGACGAAACAGAGTTCCGCATAGCGGAATGAGGCAAAGTCTTCACTCACCTCCACCACCTTGTAGGCCAGGGCGGCATAGTTCTTGTCAATGGCGGCCAGCCCATCCTCGTCGTTATCAGTGTTCACGAGAATTCTGTCCCCATCGTAGCAGGCCATTCTGAAATCGGCATCAGTAAACATGTCGTTGATGGTGGCGAAGGGGAAGCAGGTCTCCTTCCCGTCATCGTGCAGGTCGATGCCGTATTTCCTGAAGTTCAGTGTCACAGCAGTGCTTACAGGCTCATACAGATGGCTGTCGAATTGAAGAAAAGGACTGGAAATAATCTCAAATCCTGCCTGCCCCGTGTTTTCTTCAATCATCAGGCTGATGAAACTGCTATAGGCATCCGAGGTCATCACATCGTTGACCACATCGACCGTAGCCGTGACATGTGCAGCTGTCAACTGGTAGCAGTTGCCTTGATTGACGACCGTCATCAATGCTGTGGGCAACATCATATGGTAGTAGGCCGTTGCTGAGATATAGGGCACATGGGGCATGTCGTTATAAAACCTGAGCGTCACCTGTCCAGCGTCCTTGCCGTTGCGGTTGACGTTCACCATCCGCTCAGTGTATCCCTTTCATGGGTCCATTGCTTCAGTCCGACCATTATTGCTTTCCGAGTTGCTGTCGTCGGTACACGCAGCCAATAGCGATAGCAACATCAGAATAAAAAACACTTTCTTCTTGCCTGCAAAAATACGTACGGTCATAGCGCAAACTTAATATTTTGTACTGACAGTGCCTTTTCATTCAGTCTGAATGCTTCTTTCATGATGAAAAGGAATGTCACATATATGATACATTAACTGGTTTGACTTGCCTATATCACGTTCACGTGCAAAATTACAACTTTTTTAAAGGTGTGGTTTATTCATTCTGATTTTTATGATTAACAGAACCCACCTTAAACATGTTTTAGAAATGGAGTCAACTTTTCTATTGACCTTTCATAAGTAATACAAAAAAATGCACCACAACTCATCGCTGAGCCGTGGCGCACAAGCCTATGTTTAACTAAAAATCCTTTTCTTAACCAAAGGGAGCCTCACGGCGACCTTTGTTGTCCAATTAAACAATCTACTTTAGTACCTTAAACCTAATAACTAAAAACCTAAATCTATTACTACTAACCTAAACAATCTATTAACCATGAATGATTGAGCAACCTCAATCAGTTTTGACGATGCAAAGGTAATATGATTTTCGATTTTTTGCAATACTTTCAGCCCTCTTTTTACATAAAAATACCCTTTTCTTGATATAAATCAAGTGTTGTGTGCGAGAACAATGGCTTTTTATTGATTTTCTTGCAAAAAACATGCATAATTGTAATTACTTTGTTCACAACGGAGCCCGAAATGGGAAATAATATTTGCCTGAGTGACGTGTTGACAATACGCTATGCCTATCAAAACATCAAAAAAATGCCTTTCGGAGACACCATCGATGGTGTCTCTACACGCTGAGTTCGGAAGATATGATAACTGGTGGTCCGGAGACCATTTTGCTTTGTCCTTGCCCCCCTTTGCGACAGATATTCAGGGGTGATGCCCTATCTGTCGCAAATGCGAATGGCTGTCGCAAGGAAGTGAGGAGAAAAACAAGGAAATATTTCCATGCGGGGAAATACCGAATTAACTTTGCAATGTCAAAAGGAACAAACAATGTTTCCGGGCAACAAAAGAGAAATAAAAAACAAAAAATAATCACCCTCAAAAAACAAAGAATTATGAAAACGTCGAAGCTCCTCATCCTCACATTCATCGGACTGTTATTCACCATCATGGATGTTGGCGTTGACCTCATCAACAGAGACAGTCTCGTTTCAGCAGAGCAACTGCACGCCACTGCCAAGGCTTACGTGCAAAAATATATATCCAGCGGCAACGAGACTTATACCAAGATCCAAGAAGACATCGCCAAGGCCAACTATGAGTCTGGCGCCAACAATAATAACGACATGGACGTCAACAATGATGCCCTGCTCGCAGAGGCCAATAACTGAAAAATAAAGTAGTTAGACTTTAGACGCTAGACTTTAGGCTTTAGACCTTAGACTTTAGACTTTAGACTTTAGACCTTAGACTTTAGACCTTAGACTTTAGACCTTAGACTTTAGACCTTAGACCTTAGACCTTAGACGAAGTCAATGGCCTGAATTCTCAAAAGTAATGTCTAAACTCCTAAACTACCAAACTCCTAAACTCCCTCAAAAACTCAAAAACTCCCTAAACTCCCTCAAAAACTCCAAAACTTCAAAACTCCCTAAACTCCTAAACTCCCTCCAAAACTCAAAACCTCCTAAATCTCCCTCAATAACTCAAAAACTCGGCATTTTATTTTGCTATTCGGCCGAATTGCATTAACTTTGCACATTCAAGTGTGAAGTGTGCATCAGCATGCTAATAATCATCGTTTTCAGACATGACAGTAAAGAAATTTTTCAAAAAGATAGTTAGTCCGTTCCTCTGGCTCAATTTCCTTGCCATGGGCATCATCGTTTTTCTGCTGAGTCTGGGTTTGAAATACGGCCTCGACCTGTACACCCACCATGGCCAGACGGTGGAGGTGCCGTCCATTCTCCACAAGTCATTCAATGATGCAGAGGACATGCTCGACAAGGTCCACCTGACCATACTGGTGAGCGACACCGACTATGTGAAGACGCTCCCCCCCGACTGCGTGCTTGAGCAATCGCCTCTGGAGGGTGACATCGTCAAGCCCGGCCGCGTGGTCTACGTGAAGATCAATGCGTCGCACACCCCGCGCCGCCCCTTGCCCGACGTGATAGACAACTGTTCGATGCGCGACGCACAGTCGAAGCTTGCCGCCATGGGCTTCCTCCTCGGCGACGTGGAGTACATCCCCGGTGAGCGCGAGTGGGTCTATGGCATCAAATGCCAGGGCAAGCAGCTTGCCACCGGCGACCGCGTGTCCATCGAGGACCAGCTCATCATGCAGGTGGGCGACGGCAGGCTCGACATGAGCCAGACGCTCACCTACGTCGATGCCCTCACCTATGATTTCGGCGAGGAAGAGGAGGAAGAGGAGGTGAAGCCCGTGAAGAGCCGTCCGCACTACAAGCGCCAGGCCGATGTTCACGAGCATGAGACGAGCAGCGAGCGCGCTCCCTCCACCGTATCCTCCGTTTCCGGCACTGTCGACATCCCCACCGTGTCTACCGCGCCCGCTGTCCCCACAGCCCCCAAACCCGTCACCACCGAGTGAGCGGAAGCATCAAGAAGAGAGGTTTAGCGATGGATACCGACATCACCACCGACATTGACATCGACATCGAGGAGCTCGATGGCGAGGCGCCACAACTCTATGAGCACCACCGTTTCGTGGTGGACAAAGGGCAGGTGCCCCTGCGCATCGACAAATATCTCTGCGAGAAACTCACACACTCCAGCCGCAGCCGCGTTCAACAAGCGGCAGAGGCTGGTTTTGTGCATGTCAACGACCGCCCCGTAAAAAGCAACTACAAGGTCCGCCCGGGCGACGTGGTGGCCCTCATGCTCGACAGGCCCCATTACGACGACACCATCGAGCCCGAGGACATCCCGCTCAACATCGTCTACGAGGACGCCCAGCTGATGGTCATCGACAAGCCCGCCGGCATGGTGGTCCATCCGGGCTGCGGCAACTACCACGGCACGCTTGTCAACGCCGTGGCATGGCATCTGCGCGACCTTGAGGGGTACGACCCCAACGACCCCGAGGTGGGCCTGGTGCACCGTATCGACAAAGACACCACCGGCCTGCTCGTTGTAGCCAAGACCCCCGAGGCGAAGCGGCACCTGGGCTTGCAGTTCTTCAACAAGACGACACACCGCAGCTACCTCGCCATCGTGTGGGGGCATCTCACCGACGACACCGGGCGCATCGAGGGGAACATCGCACGCGACCCCCGCGACAGGCTGCGCATGACCGTCATGCCCCCCGATTCCGACGTGGGCAAACCCGCCGTGACCCACTACCAGGTGGTGGAGCGCCTCGGCTACGTCACCCTCGTGCGGTGCGTGCTCGAGACAGGGCGCACCCACCAGATACGTGCACACATGAGGCACATCGGCCACCCGCTCTTCGGCGACGAGCGCTACGGCGGCACCGAAATCCTACGAGGGGAGCGCAGTTCCACCTACCGTGCCTTCATCCACAATTGCCTGTCGGTGTGCCCGCGGCAGGCACTGCACGCCCAGACGCTCGGTTTCATCCACCCCACCACCGGACAGCAGATGGACTTCACCTCGCCCCTGCCGCCCGACCTCACCGCCCTCATCAGCAAATGGCACACCTACATGGGCGTGCAGCACAATTGACAAACGAAGCAAAACCAACTTTAGAATACTGCAACAAATGACAGAAAGCAAGAGAACCATCGCCATCGTCTGCGGCGGCGATTCGTCGGAGCACGACGTATCGCTGCGCTCCGCACAAGGCATCTACTCATTTTTCGACAAAGAAAGATACAATGTCTATGTCGTCGACATCAAAGGACTGGACTGGCACGTCAACCTGCCCGACGGCACCACAGCACGCATCGACAAGAACGACTTCTCCTTCAAGGAAGGAGAGGTGAGGAAACAATTCGACTACGCCTACATCACCATACACGGCACCCCGGGGGAGAACGGCATCCTGCAAGGATATTTCGAACTCATGGACATCCCCTACAGCACCAGCGGTGTGCTCATCGAGGCACTCACCTTCGACAAGTTCGTGCTCAACCAGTACCTTCGCTCCTACGGCGTGAGCGTCGCCGAGAGCCTCCTCATCCGCAGAGGATGCGAGCACCTGGTGTCCGACGACGACATCATGTCGCGTGTCGGCATGCCCTGCTTCGTCAAGCCCGCCAACGACGGCAGCAGCTTCGGCGTGTCGAAGGTGAAGAACCTCGACCAGCTCGCCCCTGCCATCAGGAAAGCCATGATGGAGAGCGACGAGGTGATGGTGGAGCAGTATCTCGACGGCATGGAGATTTCCATCGGCTGCTATAAGACGCGCGACAAGGAAGTGGTGCTGCCCGCCACGGAAGTCGTCACCAGCAACGAGTTTTTCGACTACGACGCCAAATACAACGGCCAGGTGCAGGAGATTACCCCGGCCCGCATCCCCTCGGATGTGGCAGAGCGCGTGGCACGCCTCACCAGCACCATTTACGACATCCTCCACTGCAACGGCATCATCCGCATCGACTACATCCTCACCCCCAACGATGAGGGCGGCGTGAGAATCAACATGCTCGAAGTGAACACCACACCCGGCATGACCCCCACCAGCTTCATTCCCCAGCAGGTAAGGGCAGCCGGTCTCAACATGACCGACGTACTGGCCGACATCGTCGAGAACCAGTTCGCCTGACTACCACCACACCCCACACACCTTCAATGATTCACACCATGCACACACCAGAGCAATTTGACGCCATCAGGCCCTTCGAGCCATCCGAGCTGCCTGTCGTCTACGACCGGCTGCTTGCCGACAAGGGCTTCCAGCAGGTGGTGGCCGCACTCTATCCGGGCATCCCCCTCGAGCACATCGGAGCGAAGATGCACCAGTGCACCACCAACCTCGAGTTCCAGAAAGCATTCTGCTACTCCTTCCTCGAACAACTGCTCGCCAAGGCCAGCCTGGGATGCGACATCGACATCTCTGCCATAGACATCAGCGCCCGCCACACCTTTGTCAGCAACCACCGCGACATCGTGCTCGACTCGGCACTGCTCGACAAGCTCCTCGTCGATGTAGGCAGCGAGACCACCTGCGAGATAGCCATCGGCGACAACCTCCTCTCGCTGCCTTGGGTCCGCGACCTCGTCAGGGTCAACAAGTCGTTTATCGTCGAGCGAGGCCTTCCCCCACGGCAAATGCTGTTGGCCAGTCGCCGGCTGGCGGAATACATGCACTACGCCATCAGCGAGAAGCACGAGAATATATGGATAGCCCAACGCGAGGGAAGGGCCAAGGACTCCGACGACCGCACGCAGCCCGCCATCCTCAAGATGATGGCCATGGGCGGCGAGGGCACGCCCGCCGAGCGCCTCGCCCAACTGCACATCGTCCCCCTTGCCATCTCCTATGAATACGACCCCTGCGATTACCTCAAGGCACGCGAACTGCAGCAGCGCCGCGACAACCCACAGTTCCAAAAAGCGAAAGGCGAGGATGTCAACAGCATGCGCACGGGCATCATGGGTTTCAAGGGGCACATCCACTACGACTGCGCACCCTGCATCGACAGTTACCTCCTCTCGGTGGCCGACACGCCGAAGTCGGAGTTCTTCGACCTCGTCGCGGCACATATCGACCGTGAGATACACCGCAGGTACCGCCTCTTCCCCAACAATCTCGTGGCCCTCGACCTCCTCGAGGGCGACAGCCATGCCAACGGCTACAGCGCAAAGGAGAAAGCCACCTTCGAGCGCTATATCGAAGGGCAGCTTGCCAAGATTGACCTCGAGCATCCCGACACCGACTTCCTGCGCAGGAGCCTGCTCACCATGTACGCCAATCCCGCGCTCAACCATTTCAAGGTGTTATGAAACATCTCCCCACCGCCCTCTCCATGCCCAGTTTGAGGCTCGTCCTGTCGATGGCGCTGCTGTCGCTTCTCTTCGCCTGTACCACCGACACTTATGAGACGGGCGATGGCAAATACTCCTATCTGAGAGCCGACTTCGCCGTGGCACACAGCGGCACCTCGAAGAGTCTCCTCGAAGCCACCACCGACGACGGTGCCCGTCTCGTGTTCGACAGTCCGCTGCCATGCAGTTGGGCGACAACGCCCGATTCGCTCTACCGGGCCCTCATCTACTACTCACAGAAAGAGGTGGGAGCACAGGTGACGGGCCACTCAGCCCATCAGGTGCTCGTCCTGCCCATGAAGACAGGAGCACCCGAGAACATGCACACCGACCCGCTCGACATGGAAAGCGCATGGCTGTCGGCCAACAGGAAATACCTCAACTTAGGACTGTATGTGAAGACAGGGACTGTCGGCGACAAAGATGCGCGACAGTCCATCGGCTTGGTGCGCGACACCATCATCGCCCTCGATGGTGACGTGCACGAGCACCGGCTCCGCATCTATCACAACCAGAACGGCGTGCCAGCCTATTATTCCTCCAAAGTCTATGCCAGCATCCCGCTCGACAGTTTCGCAGTCGGCGACATCCTTCACCTCGATGTGAACACCTTCGAAGGTGTCGTCACCCGTCGTTTCGAGCTCCGTTGAGCCGACGGTCGAGTTTGTCGAGCATGTCCGCGGTCATAGAGCGGATATCGTAGAGCGGAGCCCATCCCCATTCACGGCGCGCACACGTGTCGTCCATCCGGTCGGGCCAGCTGTCGGCGATGCTCTGTTTCAGCGGGTCCATCTCATATTCCATCACGAAATCAGGCTTGTGCTTCTTTATCTCGGCGTAAATCGTCTCGGGAGCGAAGCTCATGGCCGCCACGTTGAAGCCGTTGTGGTGGATAAGGCGGTCGGGATTGGCTTCCATCAGTGTGATGGCTGCCTTCAGCGCATCGGGCATGTACATCATGTCGAGCAGCGTGCCACGTCGTAGAGGGCATACGAATTTCTCGCCCCGCACAGCCGCGTAGAAGATATCGACGGCATAGTCGGTGGTGCCCCCACCGGGCGGGGTGATGTAGGAGATGATGCCCGGGAAGCGCACCGAGCGAGTGTCGACACCATATTTATGGAAGAAATAGTCACTCAGCAGTTCGGTGGTCACTTTCGAGACGCCGTAGATGGTCCGTGGGCGCTGTATGGTGTCCTGTGGAGTACGCACATGAGGCGTGCTCAGTCCGAAGGAGCCGATGCTGCTTGGGGTGAACACCGCGCAGTGGCGCTCGCGTGCCACCTCCAGCACGTTCCACAGTCCGTCGATGCCGATGCTCCATGCCAGGCGGGGCTTGTGCTCGGCGACCACCGAGAGCAATGCAGCGAGGTTGTAGATGGTATCGATGTCGTAGCGGCTCACTGCGTCGGCTATCAGCTCGCCGTCGGTCACGTCGGCAAGAGCCATGGGTCCGCTCTCTCTCAAGGCACCTTGAGGCTCTGCGCCCTTTATATAGCCAGCCACCACATGACTGTCGCCATAGCGCTGACGGAGTGCCATGGTGAGCTCCGAGCCAATCTGTCCGGTAGAACCGATAATGAGTATGTTTTTCATTGTGCTTAGTTTTTGTTAGCGAATGGGGCCTGCATATAGAGGAGCCCCTGGGTTTTCATGCCGCAAATTAAGCAAAAATATTTCATACCGCAGTCAGATTTGAATAAAAATCGAATAAATTTCTCGATTTTTTGAAAAAAACAGCTTTTGGAAGTACACAATTGCGAAAAAATTGCTTTCTTTGCAAACCAACCCATCTGCCATTCGTCAGGTTTTGCCCCGAATCAGCATACAAACAACCACACCTTAAACTTAAAGTACTATGTACGGAAAAATCAAACAGCATCTCAGCGACCAACTGTCAGACATCCGCTCAGCGGGTCTGTACAAAGAGGAGCGCATCATCGAGAGTCCCCAGCGAGCAGCCATCAGCGTGAAGGGGAAGGAAGTGCTCAATTTCTGCGCCAACAACTATCTCGGTCTTTCCGACCATCCCCGTCTGATAGAGGGTGCCCGCCGCATGATGGAGCGCCGCGGCTTCGGCATGTCCTCTGTCCGCTTCATCTGCGGCACTCAAGACATCCACAAGGAGTTGGAAGCCGCCATTGCCGACTATTTCAAGACCGACGACACCATCCTTTATGCCGCTTGTTTCGATGCCAACGGCGGCGTCTTCGAACCCCTCTTCACCGAGGAGGACGCCATCA
>CAMHEL010000118.1 GCA_946184125.1 uncultured Prevotellaceae bacterium | reverse complement strand
TGGATGCAAAGTTATAACTTTTCCAGCAACTACAACTAATTTTTCATCAAAATAAGGTAAAGGAACGCTTTTCTTACCCCATTTCTCACGTTCGAGATGAAAACCCAAAATAAGATTTTGTAACAAGCCTGACTTGGCAAACGGCAATAATGCTCCAAAAATAAGGTGGTTACTATGCGAAAAGTGGCTAAAAAAACAAGATTTCGCAGAGTTTTCAAACTTAGACTATGCTTAAACAATCTTAATCAAATCTTAAACTTTGTTGCCCATCGACCGCCTTGTGATTGTCAAAAAAAATAACAAAGTAACACCAAAGAATCCATTATCGGGTAATAAAAAGTTATACTTCGTATGAAAACAGGCGGCACCTCAGGAAAGAAAAACTTCGTTTTTACTTTCCATTCGGTTTGCACTGTTTTTGTACCGTTTAAAATGAAGCATTTTCAATTATCGTTGACTGTCAAGGACTTACATAATTATAAAGGAGTTCCATATGGAGTTGTAATAAAAACGACCCGCGAATCAAGGGTTCACTTCATTCTGTCCCCCTGACTCATGAGCGACTACTGCCTTATGGAGGAGTTGATGGAGAAAAGGAAAAAATGATTGTTCTCAAAACTCATATTTGTCCAAGCTCAGTAATTTGTGGTGATAATTGAACGTCAAAATGCTGGAGTTAATGATAGAGATGATAGAGATAACCAACTGACAAACAGCGGTAATCAAAATAGTGTACAGTCTGATAATGATAGAGATGGTGATAGAGATAAGGCCAACAATCTTCCACGAATCCCATACAAAAAGTTAGATGGAACTCAAAAGGACATCATACAATTCTGTAGTTTGCCAAGAAGTGCGAGAGAAATTTTTGAACACATCGGCTATAGCTATCATTCAACCCATATAGCCAAGTATATTAAACCACTACTTGCAATGGGATATATAGAAATGACAGAGCCGGACAAGCCAAATAGTAAGAACCAAAAATATCGTAAGGTGCAGAAACTATAGGGCATTGAAAAGCGGTCTGAAGCAACGTAATCATTCAGTTGCTTTATTTCCTTTTCTCTACCTATGAGTTTATCCATATTTTTGATTCGCAATTCTTTTGCAAAGGTATAAAAAACGAAAACAAGATGAGTTATTTCCAAAATCATCAAAATTGTATAACTTTGGAAAAAACTCAGTTGTTTTTGAACACCATTTTTAAGAAATTTGAATGGGAAATAGGCGGCTCCCCCAATAGCGTTCACCCCTTGTTTATGGGCTTTTCCGAGGGGCGAGGTACAACTTTCGTAGCAGTGAGAACAGAGACGTGCATGCATAGCCTATGCCGAGTCGTGACGAAAGAAGACAGAATGTCAATGGCGGTACAAGAAGGCCATTTTTCACCCCATTTTAGGACCATGCTGGATGGTTAAACACTCATAACCAAATCTTAAACTTTGTTGCCCCTCGACCGCTTTATGATTGTCAAAAAATCCAACAAAGCGACAACAAAATATCCATTATCGGGTAATAAAAAGTTATACTTCGTATGAAAACAGGCTGCACCTCAGGAAAGAAAAACTTCGTTTTTACTTTCCATTCGGTTTGCACTGTTTTTGGTACCATTTAAATAGGTCGTTTTCAAGCGGTATTGACTATCAGTCAGTTACAGTATTACAATAGTGTTCCATATGGATGGACTTGGATTTCTCAGAAATGATATTGGTGTCGCGGAGGCGTTTGGAATGCATTTCTCAAAAAAATGATCATGGAGAACCGTCCTCGATGATCATCCCCGATAATCATAAGATGGCTCAAAACGTATCAGATTCCCCGTCCCCTTGATATAAAAAAAGCCCACGTCTGGTGGGCTTTTTCTTTGGGAGGGGATGTTTACTTGCTGAACCGGCGTCCGTTCCACTTCAGTGTTTTCTGTGTCTTTTTCCCTTTGTCGTCCCACTTGTAGACAATGATGTCTTTTCCCACACGTGGCAGGGCATAGGTAGTGTTTATACCTTCCACCTCGAAACCGGGAGGGGAAATATAGGTCATTTTTTTCGTGGCATTGTTGTAACGCAAGAACACCAAATAGTCGTATTGTCCTCCTAGGGGCACGCCATTGCTGTAAACCCATGAGCTGTAGGCGAACAACTTATGTTTCCCGTCGGACTCATTCCAGTAGCACATCTCTGTCCTTATCAAAATTTCATCCCTTTTAACCTCATAGAGGATATAGCCATTTTTCTCGTCAACGATGAAAGTCACGTTGTCATTCTGTGGCAGGCCCTTACGGTAGTTCTCCAGGGCATGCTTTTGGCCAGCAGTTGCTTCCTGGTCACACTCATCCTCATCATCAGAGAAGAGATATGCCCATGCAAAATCGGTAATGGTGGGTTTTGCACCTTTATAGTTCACTCGTATCACATCCTCCTGTGCCATCGTGGACAGGGTGAAGCAGGCAAAGATAAACAACAATAAATTCTTTTTCATAAAATTACTGGTTTTTAGATGAAACTTTTTGCAAATATAAGTCCTCTAATCCATACTTCCAAACAATTATCAAAACTTTTTCCAGGTAGTGCTTGATACTTATATATAAGAATAATAAACACATATAGAAATATGAAACGAACAATTAAACTTGGAGAATCCGAATTGAAAAGGATGATTGCTAAATCAGTAAGAAGAGTGTTAAGGGAGTCAAATGAATCTAATATGATAATTTGGGAATGGTTGACAAACGAATGGATATAGCCTTTTTCAGTCAGTTTGTCTCCATAGTGCGGGGAGGAAAGCAAAATTAAAGAAGGGAATAAATAATTGATTATAAGGCTTTTGCCCCGTCGGGGCGGATTGATGTGCTGGGAATTAAAAACCCAGGGCGTTGCCCTGGGCTGAGAGCAGGCTGCCCCGTTGGGGCACGATTGCTACGGGGAATATTTTTCGAAAGTTCGAAAGTTCAATAATTCGTTGGTATGGGAGTGGATGTTCGGGGTAACTTCCTTTTTCATCCTTTTTTTGAGACTTGTCGAAGACCCACTGACCGAAGGGAGGTAACAACCGCCAGGTCAAAGCATGAAGCGGCGGGAAAGCAAGATATAGCCCACCTTGCGCTTCAGGTCCTTCTGACCGGGATAGTCGGTGTCGAAGAAGTTGTGCAGGGGCATGGAGAACCGAAGCGTGGTTTTCCGTTTCTTATCCTTGGAGGTGGCCATCGACAAAGTGAAGTCGAGCCCCAGTCCCCCCTTGAGCATTTCCTTCTGCGCTGCAGGGAGAACAGCACCCTGTGCCACAATCCCGGGGACAGCAGTACCGCTGCATCCCGTCACCACGTCATAGAAGACGCCAGCCTCTAAAGCATGCTTCTCACCACCAAGTATGATGCCGGCACGGGGCTGGAAATAAAAGCCGCGCAGATTGTCGTCGGTGGCCTTGAAAATGACTTCCTGGCTTTTGAAATAAACGCCGCCATAGAAACCGATGAAGGAGGGCTTGAAGGAGGCGTCGGCACCTACGCACCAGTCACCTATGTGCTTGAAAGGATTGCTGAAAGCACGTTTATAGGGACCATAGATATTATTCACATCATTGAAGCCTTCCTTGCCCATGCCAACGGGGAACACCATATCGGCAGCGGGAAAAAGACGCTCAGCCATCAGCGAGTCGCGCTCGTTTTCATGAAAGGCAAAATGCTTCACAGCAGTACTTGCCAAATCATAAATCAGAGTGGTGAAATAATTGGTCGTCCAACCGTCGACATTGAAAGACCACTTGCTGTCCTGTGCTTTGACGCTCCCCGAAGCCAGGCAGAGAGCGATAATAATGATACAAAATCTTCTCATTTTCGTTGGATTTTAAATATTTTCAAAGTTTTTTCTGTACGTAAAGAAACTATTTTGCAAAGATAACGATTACTAAGAATAATGCAAAAAAATCGTTTGGGAAAATGCAGAATCGGAGGCTTTTGCCCTCATTTTTCCAAAACAGTTTTTATGGAAAACCCATCCGATGGCGACTAATGTTGCCGAAAAGTCCGTGATTTCCAAAATAATTCGTAACTTTGTCGGCGTATATCGCAAAAGCGGCCCAAAGATGCAGATGAAGAAACTATATATAGAGACCTATGGATGCCAGATGAACGTTGCCGACAGCGAAGTCGTTGCCTCGGTGATGCAGATGGCTGGCTACGAGACAACCGACAACGCCGAGGAGGCCGACGCCATCTTCCTCAACACCTGTTCGGTGAGAGAGAATGCCGAGAACAAAATCCTCAGACGGCTCGACACGCTGAATGCAGAGAACCGACGTGGCAAGAAGCGCATCCTCGGTGTCCTCGGATGCATGGCAGAACGTGTCCGCGACGAACTCATAGCAAACCACCACGCCGACCTCGTCGCAGGACCCGATGCCTACCTCACACTGCCCGACCTCGTCGCACAGGCCGAACTGGGGCACAAGGCCATCAACATCGAGCTCTCAACCACGGAGACCTACCGCGACATCGTGCCACGGCGCGTGGGGGGAAACCGCGTGGGAGGCTTCGTAAGCATCATGCGAGGCTGCAACAACTTCTGCCACTACTGCATCGTGCCTTACACCAGAGGACGAGAGCGCTCACGCGACGTGGAGAGCATACTACGAGAAGTGAAAGACCTCGAACAGAGGGGATTCAAGGAGGTGACGCTCCTCGGACAGAATGTCAACTCCTACCTCTGCGGCAGCACCACCTTCCCACAACTGCTTCTCAAGGTCGCCCAGGCAGCACCGCACATGCGCGTGCGCTTCACCACCTCACACCCCAAGGACATGAGCGACGAGACGCTGCACGTGATAGCCGACACACCCAACGTCTGCCGCCAAATCCATCTGCCTGTGCAGAGCGGCAGCGACCGCATACTGAAACTGATGAACCGCAAATACACCCGTGAATGGTACCTCGGCCGAGTAGAGGCCATCCGGCGCATCATCCCCGACTGCGGACTCTCCACCGACATCTTCGTGGGCTACCACAGCGAGACCGAGGCCGACCACGAACTGTCGCTCTCGCTCATGCGAGAAGTGGGCTACGACTCCGCCTTCATGTTCAAATACAGCGAGCGGCCAGGGACATACGCCGCACGACACCTGCCCGACGACGTGCCCGAAGAGGTGAAGATACAGCGACTCAACCAGCTCATCCAGCTGCAGACAGAGATGTCGGCCATCGCCAACCGCCGCGACGAGGGCAAAACCTTCGACGTCCTCGCTGAAGGCTTCAGCAAGCGCTCACGCGAACAGCTCATGGGCAGGACAGAGCAGGGAAAGGCCGTCGTCTTCGACAGGAAAGACCACCATATCGGCGACACCGTCAGGGTGCACATCACCACATCCACCAGTGCCACACTGCTCGGCGAATGCCTCGACGAATGAAGAGGGATAAAACTGGCAGGATGGATGATAACTTGAAAAAAGCCACGTCATGAAAGAATTCCTACAAGTGCTGCGACGCTTCGTACCGCCATACCGGAAATACCTGGTCCTGTCGGTGCTGTTCAATATCCTCTCCGTGATACTGAACATCTTCTCTTTCGCAGCACTCATCCCCATCCTGCAAATCATCTTCAAGACCGGCGACGCCGAGACAGCAACCTCACTCATGGCATGGGACTGGCACCACCTGCAGGACGTGCTGATGAACAACATGAACTACTATGTCAACCTGATGATAGCCGACATAGGCCCCACCACCACGCTGCTCGTCATCGGCCTGTTCCTTGCTGTGATGACCTTTCTCAAAACCGGGGCCTACTTCCTCTCCTCCGCCACCATCATCCCCATCCGAACGGGCGTGGTGCGCGACATCCGCAACCAGCTCTACCGCAAAATCACCTCACAGTCGCTGGGATTCTTCTCAGAGGAGCGAAAAGGCGACATCATTGCACGCATGAGCGGCGACGTGCAGGAAATCGAGAGCTCCATCATGGCGAGCCTCGACATGCTCTTCAAAAACCCCATCCTCATCATCGGATATTTCGCCATGCTGCTCTTCATCTCATGGCAGCTCACACTCTTCACCCTCGTCATCGTCCCCATCATGGGATGGTTCATGGGCTATGTGGGGCGCAAACTCAAGAGGAAATCCATCAAGGCACAGGCCCTCTGGAGCGACACCATGAGTCAGGTGGAGGAGACGCTCGGCGGACTGCGCATCATCAAGGCTTTCTGCGCCGAAGAAAAGATGAACACCCGTTTCGACCAGATCAACACGGCCTACCGCAACGACATCATGCGAGTCAACATCCGGCAGGCCATGGCACACCCCATGAGCGAGTTCCTCGGAACCGTGATGATTGTCATCGTGCTCTGGTTTGGAGGCACGCTCGTGCTCAACAACCAAACGCTTTCCGGACCCATGTTCATCTATTACATGGTGATGCTCTACAGCATCATCAACCCGCTGAAGGAGTTCTCAAAAGCAGGATACAACATCCCCAAGGGCCTGGCATCCATGGAGCGCATCGACAAAATCCTGCTCGCCGAGATACAAATCAAGGAGCCGCAGACACCGAAGCACATCCACGGTTTCGAACATGAGATTTCGTTCCGGCACGTGTCGTTCAAATATGGTGAGCAATGGGTGCTACGCGACATCTCACTCACCATCAAGAAGGGCCAGACCGTGGCATTGGTGGGCCAGAGCGGAAGCGGGAAGTCGACACTCGTCGACCTCATACCACGATATTACGACGTGCAGGAGGGGGAGGTGCTCATCGACGGCATCAACGTCCGCGACCTGGGCCTGCACGACCTGAGGATGCTCATCGGAAACGTCAACCAGGAATCCATCCTCTTCAACGACAGCTTTTTCAACAACATCGCCTTCGGGGTGCCCGAAGCCACAAAGCAACAGGTGGAGGAGGCTGCACGCATCGCCAACGCACACGAGTTCATCATGGCCTCCGAGAAAGGATACGACACCTTCGTCGGCGACCGAGGCGGAAGGCTCTCTGGCGGGCAGCGACAACGGGTGAGCATCGCCAGGGCCATCCTCAAAAACCCACCCATACTCATCCTCGACGAGGCCACATCGGCACTCGACACCGAGAGCGAACGACTGGTGCAGGAGGCACTCGAGAAACTCATGCACTCGCGCACAACCATCGCCATAGCACACCGACTCTCCACCATACGCAACGCCGATGAAATCTGCGTGCTCCACGAGGGGCAAATCGTCGAGAGAGGCACACACGAAGAACTGCTGGCACGCGACGGCTATTACAAGAAACTTCACGACATGCAGAACACATGACAGTCATCTATCACATCGTAAGGGGATTCTTCTACCTCCTCTCGCTGCTGCCCTATCGCGTCATCTACTTCTTGTCGGATGCGCTATACCTGCTCATCTACCATGTGGTGAGATACCGAAGGAAAGTGGTGAGAGGCAACCTCACCTCGTCCTTTCCCGAGAAAACAACCGATGAAATCAAACAGATAGAGCGCAAATTCTACCACCACCTCTGCGACTATTTCCTTGAGACCATCAAGCTCCTTTCCACCACCCACGAGGATATCCTCAAGCACGTGGAGTTTCACGGCGTGGAGGAGTTTGAGAAATGCTTCGACCGGGGACAGTCGTGCTCCATACTCTTGGGGCACTACAGCAACTGGGAATACCTCCCCGCCCTCTTCCTGAAACTCCAGCGCCACCCCGATGTCGTGCAGGGAATGATTTACCACCCCTTAAGGAGCGACGTGTTCGACCGCCTCTTCCTCGACATGAGGCAGCGCCTGCCTGGTGTCTGCATCGCCAAGAAAAACATCCTCAGGAAAATCGTGGAACTGCGGCGGGAGAAGCGGTTGTATTATTTCGGCTACATCTCCGACCAAAGCCCGAAGTGGGAGAACATCCACCTCTGGCTTCCCTTTCTGAACCACGACACACCCGTGTTCACCAATGGCGAGAAAATCATGAGAAAAATGAACGAAGCCGTGTTCTACATAGAGATGCGGAAAGTGAGCCGTGGACACTATGCCAGCTACCTGACTCCCATCACCTACACACCCAACGAACTGGAGGAGAATGCCATCACACGCCGATTCTTCGAGATGCTGGAGGAGACCATACGCCGCGACCCATCCCTCTATCTCTGGACCCACAACCGATGGAAACGCACGCACGAGGAATTCGACAAACGGTTCAAAACGGTGAACGGGAAAGTGATACCACGCTGAAAAAATAACCTAAAAATATAAACACCATGCAAATTATCAACCTCAGCGACAACAACTCGATTGTCAACCAGTACATGGCCGAAATCCGCGACAAGGACTACCAACGCAGCAGGCTGCTTTTCCGCAACAACATCATGCGCATCGGCGAGATGATGGCCTACGAGATCTCGAAGACGTTAGACTACGAGACCCGTGATGTGGCGACGCCACTTGGCATCGCAAAGGTGAGCGTACCCACCGACAAGATCGTGCTCGCCACCATCTTCCGTGCCGGCCTTCCCTTCCACACGGGTTTCCTCAATATCTTCGACCATGCCGGCAACGCTTTCGTCAGCGCATACCGCGAGTACACCGACGAGGAGCACCACAAGGTGGGCATTCACGTGGAATACCTTGCCACACCCAGCATCGACGAGAAAAACCTCATCATCGCCGACCCGATGCTCGCCACTGGAGGAAGCATGGAATTGGGATACCGTGCTTTCCTATCGAAGGGCACGCCCAAGCGCATCCATGTGTGCTGCGTCATCGCTACACCCGAGGGCATCGACCACATCCGGCGCACCATGCCCGATGAGAAGACCACCGTCTGGTGTGCAGCCATCGACCCGGGAATGAACGAGCACAAATACATCGTGCCAGGATTCGGCGATGCCGGCGACCTCTGCTTTGGCGACAAAGTCTAAATGGGGAATGAGGAATGAGGAATGAGGAATGCCGTTTCTTAAGTATTATCTCTTCCTGTTTTCGTTCTCCGTATGCTGCGGTTTCGCCGCAGCAAACAGCCATGACCCCTCAAAGCATATGTCTAAACTACTAAACTCCTAAACTCCTAAACTCCCTCTCAAAAACTCCTAAACTCCCTCTCAAAAACTCCCAAACTCAAAAAACTCCCAACCTCCTTCAATTTCCTCCCTCTGGCGGGTTTTTCCTGAGGTTCTCGAGGATGGCCATGAGGTCGTCGTAGCGCTCGGCACGCAGAATGGCGATGCGTGTGGGGCGGAAATTGGGGATTCCCTTAAAGATGGGGCTGTTGGCAAGATGTCTTCGGGTGTGGAGTATGCCTCGGTATTCATCGATGCGCTCGATATTGATACGCAACTGCTCCTCGAGCACATCGAGCTTCCAAGCAAAATCCATGGCCGTGTCGGGTTCTTCGCCATCGAGATGCCTCCTTATCTCACGGAAAATCCAGGGGCGGCCGAAGGTGGCACGCCCTACCATCACGGCATCGACGCCACTCTCGCGGAAGGCCCGCTCGGCATCTTCCGCCGATGTGATGTCGCCATTGCCGATGATGGGGATGTGGATGCGCGGGTTGGATTTCACCTCGGCGATGGGCTGCCAGTTGGCATTGCCGGTGTACATCTGCGAGCGCGTCCGCCCATGTATGGTGAGTGCGCTGATGCCACAGTCCTGCAGTTGCTCTGCCAAATCACCGATGATGATGTTGTTCAGGTCCCAGCCCAACCGTGTCTTCACGGTCACGGGCACCTTGACGGCCTTCACCACCTCCCGTGTGATGTCGAGCATGAGCGGGATATTGCGCAGCATCCCCGCACCGGCTCCTTTCCCTGCCACTTTCTTCACCGGACAGCCGAAATTGAGGTCGATGACATCGGGCGACACCTGTTCCACGATGCGCGCCGCCTCGACCATCGCCTCCACGTCGCGACCGTAAATCTGGATGCCCACGGGCCGCTCCTCGTCGCGGATGACGAGTTTGTCGAGCGTGCATTTCACCGAGCGCACAAGGGCTTCGGCGCTGACGAACTCGGTATAGACCATCGACGCTCCGAACCGCTTGCACAACAGGCGGAAACCGATGTCGGTGACATCCTCCATCGGAGCAAGAAACACGGGACGTGGCCCAAAGGTGATATTACCTATCTGCATGAGTTGATTTCATCTATTTTTTTACACCTATTTAATCAAATGATACACCCCTCCGGCAAGGGTTCTCACCACACCCCGCATCTCAAGTTCGAAGAGCACGGCAGTGAGCTGGTTGACGGGGATGTTGGATTGCGTGGCGAGCATGTTGAGATGCAAGTCGTTGTTGGCCTCGAGGGTGCTGACCACCGCCTGCTCGGTAGGGGTAAGATCGTCGAAGAGATGTCTCTCGATGCCCTGCTGCCGTGCCTTGTCGAGCTGGCTGTCGCCCTCCCACCCCATGGCTTTGACGAAGGTCTCGGCACTGGTGAGCAGCTGTGCCCCGTTGTCGCGGATGAGGTTGTTGCACCCGGCTGAATAAGGGTCGCCCACCCGGCCGGGAAAGGCGAACACGTCGCGGTCGTAGCTGCGGGCTATGTCGGCGGTGATGAGGCCACCGCCATGGTCGGCACTCTCGACGAGGATGCAGGCGTCCGACATGCCCGCCACGATGCGGTTGCGCCTGACGAAGTTGATTTTCTCGGCCTTGGTGCGCGTCATGAACTCAGTGAGCAGGCCTCCCTGCGACACCATGGCCCTTGCCGTCTCGCGGTGGGCGTTGGGATAGAGGTCGTCGAGGCCATGGGCGAGAACGCCGACGGTCTCGAGGCCGTTGGCGAGTGCCTCGCGGTGGGCGCAGATGTCGATGCCGTAGGCCAGACCGCTGACCACAAGGACATGAGGACATAGCGCGGTGAGGTCGGCGATGAAGGAGTGGATGAGGTCGGCGCCGTAGGCCGTACTCCGCCGTGTGCCCACGATATTGATGACGCGCCGCTGGTTGAGGTCGGCGGTGCCCTTGTAGTAAAGCACGAGCGGGGCGTCGTCGCATTGTGCGAGGCGGTGGGGGTAACTGTCCGACGACAGGTCGATGGCGCTGATGCCATGGGCAAGGCAGAAATTCATCTCCTCCTCGGCGCGTGCCCTCATGGTGCCGCAGTCGCGGAGCAGCTCTGCCAGCCGGGGCGAGGCTCCCGGCACGATGTCCGACAGATGGTTGCGGTTGTCGATGACGGCGGTGGCACTGCCGGCGGCATCATAGAGCTGGCGCACCATGGCGAGGTTGTAGTAACTCAGCCTCGCGAGGGTCATGGCGTTGAGGGTCTCTGTCGTGTTCATGGCGTGTCGGTGTTGATGAACTGCGCGAACACCTTGTCGTATTCGCTGTGTGCGGCGAGCTTGCCGTCGACCAGGCAGACGAGCTCCACCTTCGCCCTGAAGGCGAGCTTGCCGTCGGAGGCTCTGAAGATATCCTGATCGAAGACATAGCGAATGCCCTCTTTGTGGAGTGCGAGGCGCGAATCGAAGAGGTCGTCGCAACGAAGCGGCACTTTGTACTGCAGGTTCATCCTCACCACGACGGCATCGGAACCACGGGCGTGCATGTCAGCGAAACTCACACCGAGGCTTCTGAGGAAGAGATGCCGCGTATGCTCTATGTAATGCAGGTAATTGGCATTGTTGACGATACCTTCGATATCGCACTCATAGTCTCTCACCTCCATCTGTGTCTCAAAGATATAGTTCATGTCGGGGTATTGTTGTCAGGTGATGTTTCTTTTCAGGTATTCGTATCCGAAGCGGCAGTGAAGGCACTCCTTCTGGTCGCAGTACTCGCGCTTGAGCTGGATGAGCGCCTGGCTGTCGCCGGCATTCTCCACGGGCAGACCGCACTCCTGCCACATCCTTACGATGTGGTTGTCCTCGGCGGGCAACTGCTCGAGGAGTGTGAACGAGCGGTCGCAGAGCTGCTCGTCGGCGCGGTAGCGGCCATAGGCGAAGAGGAGGGGGATGACGGTGTTTATCATCAGCAGCCGTAAGGAGTGCGCCGATACGTGTTTCTCGCTTTTCTTGCTCTCGCTGCCGAAGACGTAGTGGGTCTGCCAATAGGGGGTGGCATGGGTGGCAAGGGCTTCCTCCAGTTCCTTGACCGTAGTGCACGCCACGAGCTGGCTCAGACCTGCGGTGCGCTGATGGTAGAGCTGTGCCAACTGGGCGATGCGCACCGTGGGGAAGTTCTGGGGGCGCATACGTAGGAATTTCCACATCGTGCGGTTGATGGGCTTCAGGCCGAACTTATGTGCGAGGTAGAGGTATTCATCGCGCAGACGGGTGAAATATCCCTCGCTGAGCGCACTCTCCTGGTAGCGCTCCGGCACCGAGTCGAGGTCGAGCAGACCGGCCTGACCGAGGAAGATGGCTTCCACCTGGAAGAGGTCGTCGCGGTGATGGTCGACGGCATGCAGGGGGATGCTCCTGGCCCATGCCTCGAAAGCATCGCCATTGACACCGAAGCCATAGTTGCGGGCGAGGGTGACGAAGTAGGCGTCTTCCCATGAGCCGTCGCACTGCTTCACACGTTCGCGGATGGCTTCGGTCTTCTCCTCCAGGCGCTCGGTCTGAAGAGCGCTCATCCAACTGTGTGTGAGCAGGCGCGAGAGCGAGGGGATGATGCCGTAGCAGGGAGGGTAGCGGTCGATGGTGATGAGCTCCTGGTAGTGCTCGCTCACCTTTTGGGGCACGCTGAGCTGCAGCTGGGGAGGGGTGAGTCCGTTCTCGGTGGTGACGACGGTGTCGATACGCTCGCACACATGGAGCACCACATTGTTGTAGGCGGCATCGCGGTCATGACCGTGAGCATACCAGTCGCTCGACTTGTCGTGTATCTCGATGTTGCCCACCCACAGCGTACCGCCTATCTTCACCTTGGCGTTGAAGAAGTCGGGACCGGCATGCCTGTTGTGAAGGCCTGGGTCTATCACTTCCACCTCGCGCTGGTCGGTCGTCATGAGCGTCGCCAGCGGAAACAACTTGTGTTTCCAACAGTAGTGCAGCAGTGCTTCCATTTATTCTTTTTTGGGGAGTTTTTGGAGAGTTTTTGAGTTTAGGAGATTTTGAGAGGGAGTTTAGGAGTTTAGGAGTTTGGGAGTTTAGACATTAGCTTTGAGGGCTCATGGCTGTTTGCTGCGGCGAAACCGCAGCATACGGAGAACGAAAACAGGAAGAGATAATACTTAAGAAACGGCATTCCTCATTCCTCATTCCTCATTCCTCATTCCTCATTCCTCATTCCTCATTCCTCATTCC
>CAMHEL010000117.1 GCA_946184125.1 uncultured Prevotellaceae bacterium | reverse complement strand
AGGGAGTGACCGACGACAGCGACTCCGAACCCGAAAAGATGGGATATTCACACTATAAGGATGGCGACCAGCACTTCATCATGATACACGACTACAATGGTGCAAGTGTCTCCAACCGGCTCTTTTACAGTTTCAATGGCAAGGAGGTGGCACGCAAGCAGATGGCTCTGCGTGATAGGGCTTCTCTGCTCTGTGGCTCCTATACCGATGCCCAGGGACGGCAGTTTGTCTTCGATGCTGAAGGTAAATGCAAAGGGCCCAATGACAAAGTGGCAAAACCCTTCATCAGTTTCAGCAATGTAAATAGTGCCACGCCGCGTTATTTCTGGAACAACAGGGTGGTGGATGGCTTCCGCTTGACAGAGGATGGCATCGATATCCTTGTCAAACAGGCGTCCAAGGTCAAAGGCAGAACCAAGTCGGCATCCACCAAGGTGTTATGCCACCTCAAGCGTGCCAACAAGGAGGAAGTCGCTTGGCCCATTGTCAACCAGCGTTTCCTGAGCCAGCCCATGTTGGATGCTCTCTCCACCGAACAGCTGAAACAGATGCTCGGAAATATCAAGTTGATGACAGAAAGTCCATTCGAGCATCCCGTGCGCCCCACGGATATCGGTGAGGTCAATCAACAAATGATTGAAACTGAAATCAATAAGAGGTAAACTCCCTCACTTCCCAACCTTGATTTTCAATGGTGTCGAGGGCAAGGCGCTCTTGACGCCTATGGTTATGGCACCCTTCTTCTGGTTGCTTCTCACGGCGACGAGTGCCCGCCCTTTCCAGATGTTGACATGCGGCGATGTGGTGGGTTCTGTGTCTTTGAGGTCGGCGGAAGCTGCAGCCACCAGCCGGCCTTGTCCGCTGACGGTGATGTCGCATGGCAGGATGGCATCGGGCACGACACGTCCCTCGCGGTCGACGACTTCAAGAGTGATGAAAGCCAGGTCCTGACCATCGGCGCTGATGATGTCGCGGTCGGGGGTGAGACGGATCCGTGCCGGTTGGCCTGTCGTGGTGAGCGTCGTGCTCTTGTCGCCAGCCACGGCACGCAGCGTGCCGGCTTGGTAAGGAATGGTGAAAGTGGCCTTGAATGCTGTGGCACGGCTCACCTCCTTCTTTCCCATCAGATGGTCGTTCAGGTAGAGTGACACCTCGGGCGACTTCGTATAAACCTCCACCTCGATGGGGCGGCCTTCCCAGTCGGGGGTGGTCAAGCCCGAAGGCAGTGGACTGCCGCTCCAATTCCACGATTCCCAGGTGGGCCAAACGCTCCATTGCGTCTCACGGATTTCACCATAATATCCTGATGGCTCTCTCACGGCCATGTAGAGGATGTCGTCGTCGCTCCATAGCATCTCGCGGTAGTGACTGATGGGCTTCCTCCATCCTGTCAGGTCGACGTCGCCACAGTAGGCGCCATGCCAGTCGGGCTGTCCTCCTGAGACGTAGTGCTCACCCTCGCGCTCACCTTTATAATAATAGCGCCCGATACCGGCCTCACCCAGGTAGTCGAGTCCGGTCCACACGATGTCGCCCACGATGTAGGGATAGTCGTGCACTGCGGCCCAGTTGGAGAAGGCGTCGCGGGGATAGCTTTCCGTCTGCCAGATGATGCGCTGAGGGTCGCGCTGGTGGTCGCCTTGATGCTTGTGTATCATGTAGTTGTAGCCCACGATGTCGAGCACCTCGGCATGGGGGTCGTAAATCTCCCAGTCGTTGTCCCATGAGCAGAGCGCCTCGGTCACGGGGCGTGTGCTGTCCATCTCCATCACGGCCTCTTTCAGCTTCCTCGCGGTGGTGATGACACCGATGTCTTTCCGCTCTATCACCTCGTTGCCGATGCTCCAGGCGATGATGCATGGATGGTTGCGGTCGCGCCCCACCATGGCGTGGATGTCGTCGCGGTAGCAAGAGTCGATGAGGGTGGAGTAGTCGTGGCTTGTCTTCGACGAGCGCCAACCGTCGAAGGCTTCGTCGATGACCATGATGCCGATGGAGTCGCAGGCGTCGAGGAATGCACGTGTGGAGGGGTTGTGCGAGGTGCGGATGAGGTTGAACCCCGCTGTCTTCATCTGCTTCACCTTGCGTATCTCGGCGGCATCGAAGGCCATCGCCCCGAGAATCCCGTCGTCGTGGTGGACGCAGGCGCCGTTGATGAGCATCGGCTTGCCGTTGAGCACAAAGCCTCGCTGGGCGTCGAAGGAAAACGTGCGAATGCCAAAACGCACCGGCTGCTCGCCAACGACCTTCCCGCGTGATTTCAACAGCACCTTGGCCTCATAGAGTGAGGGGGTGTCGGGCGACCAGAGGCGGGGCTGGAGGATGGTGAATTGCTGGTCATAAACGATGGTGCCACCGGGCTTCAACATACATTGCTGGTCGAAAGTGGGTGCTGATGCCTGTCCTGCCGTGGCTCTGACTGGCGCGAAGGTGCCTTCGCCGAAAACGATGTCGATGCCGTCAATCTGCTGTTCCGCATCTGACGTGTTGTCGATACGCACCGACACTTCGACCTTGGCTTGCTGTGCCGAGGACTCCAGCGTGCTGACTGCTATCCCATTCTCGCTGAAGTGAAGCTTGTTCATCGTCTGCAGCCACACATGGCGGTAGATGCCCGAACCGGAGTACCATCGGCAGTTGGGCTGCTCGCTGTTGTTCACCTTGACGACGATTTCGTTGTCCTGCTTCTTGCCGCTCTTCAGATAGGGGGTGATGTCGATGGTGAATGGGGTGTAGCCGTAGGCGTGCTGACCGGCTTTGTGGCCGTTGATGAACACCTCCGCCTTCTGGTAGACTCCTTCGAAATGGAGTTTCACCACTTCAGCTGCTGGCGTGGAGAACGTCTTGCGGTATTCGCCGCGCCCACCGGGATACCATCCACCGCCTGTGCCCGTAGCACCTGTCTTGGGGTCGGGAGCTGCATGGATGTCCCAGTCGTGGGGGAGGTCCACACACTGGCTCTTACCGTTCTGTGTGAAGGTCCAACCGAAGTCGAACAGTTGCTGTTCCTGTGCGGAGCTTCCCAATGAGAAAGCTGCCAGCAGCATAGTGATGAAGAATGTATGCATAACTTATTCGTTGGAGTCGGCCGGTGAATTCTCGTCTTTTCCCGTTTCTTTCCTTTTGCTCGCCATCTTGTGGCTTTGGGTCCTTGCATAGTCGAACAAGGCCTGGGGCAGATGGCAGTATCCCGTCGGGTTCTTCACAATGTAGTCTTGGTGATACTCCTCTGCGTTGAAGAAATTCTTCAGGGGGAGTTTCTCCACGGCAAGCGGACTGCTGAATTGCTCTTGCATCGCCGAGAATACCTTCTCTATGACGGGTAAGTCCGCTTTGTCGGTGTAGTAGATGCCGGTGCGGTATTGCGTGCCTTTGTCCTCGCCTTGTTGGTTGACGCTCAGGGGGTCAATGGCTTTGAAATACAATTCCAGAATGACCTCAAGACTCACTACATTGGGGTCGTACCACACGTGCACCGTCTCGGCGAACTGTGTCGTGTCGGTGCATACCTGCTCGTATGTGGGATGGTCGGTGATGCCGTTGGCATAGCCCACTTCGGTATTCACAACTCCTTCTATCTGCTTGAGGTAGTGCTCTGTTCCCCAAAAGCAACCTCCTGCAAGGTAAATTTCCTTCATTGCTTTTTTCTCTTTTGCCATAATATCTTATTGGTTATTCCGTGCTTGATTGTACATTTGTTCGTCCCTTGGGACTTCTCGCTACAAAAGTACAAATTCTTTCCTTCATGAGCAAATAATGATTTCGTTTTCAGACCTTGACAAGCGAAGTAACGAAAAAATGTTTCCATGACTTCCTCTTTTATACCTATAAAAAATCCCTACATTTCATTCTTTTTTATAATTTCGCAGTCGAAAAGGAAAAAGAGAATTTGGATGGTACACACTTTATAAATAGCAATATGGAAAAACAGAAAACTACAGCAAAAATAAGTTATGTGATTTTCTCGCATGGAAAAGAAAGCGGTCCAATGGGTTCGAAAATTAAACGCCTTATGGCTGAAGCAAAGCAATATGGACTGAACACCATATCTGTTGATTATACTCGTTGTGCCACGGCAAGTGAGCGTGTGGCTCTACTTGGCGAGACACTCAAAAAATTGGGCATTTCACCTCAACAGGTGATTCTTGTTGGCTCCAGCATGGGTGGCTATGTGTCCACGGTGACGGCAAATAGTCTGCCTGTCGCAGGAGTGTTCTTGATGGCTCCGGCTCTTTGGATGACTGCAGAGGAATATACCGTACAGACATATCAACCTCTGACTTTCAAAATCGAAATCACTCATGGCATCAACGACGAGATAGTGCCTTATGAGAACAGCATCCGATTTGTAAGAGAGCATAAGGATACAATCCTTCACTTAGTACCCGATGACCACAGGCTAAAGGCATCGCTCGATTTCCTCGCATGTCAGTTCAGACGGTTTATAGAAGAACTGTCATCATTTCGAGTGTTTTGACCCGAATAAAAGAAATATCGAAATCTCGAAATCTCGGAATACTGACCCTATCTATCCACCAAGGGCAGGTTCTTTTGAATGAAGAACCTGCCCTTAGGGTTTCTTTCATGGGACTGAAAATGGTTGTTAGATGAATTCAGTCCATAATTATCTGTAACCGGCGCCGGCACATTTATCGCATCTTACATACCCATTGTCGCAATTAGCGACATTGTACATAGGACAACCATCGCCACCACATTCCGGACATTTCCTGTTAAAAGTCCCTTTGCCGTTGCATGATTTGCATTTGGTGGCAGGTACAAAATATTGGGCCGATACCCAACCTTGACCAAATGTCATCCAATGATAGTTTATCGCATCTTCTACGTACATGAAACCATTTTGTCTCTTGCCAAGGTATTTCACCACATGACCCTTCATCAACTGTTGAGGCTCATTCATTCCTTGGTATTCACAAATCAGGACTTTGTATCTCTTTCCTGGGCCTGACCTCACATTTACTTTGTCGCCAGTACATCTGTAGAAAGTTTGTGCTTCAATGCTCGTCACCATTCCGAAGACAAACAAAATGGCAAACAGAAACCTTAAGTTGAATTGTTTCATAGATTTGATTTGTTAAGTTAATGAAGTGAATGAATTTGATAAATGTCATATTATCATCTGCAAAAATAGGCATTTTGCAGAAAAGTAACAAGAAATGATGCGTCTTTTTGTGGTATGTCTTCTGTTAAAGCGGCTTTTCTGCAAACTGTCGATAACACCCCATAATTGCTCAATAGGGGATAAATAGTTCTTAAACACAAAAAAGCCAACGATTGCCTAAACGCATCTCGTTGACTTTCATGTATTCTTCTTCTTTCTAATTCGGTGGAGCGGAATACGGGAATCGAACCCGCCTCCTCGGCTTGGGAAACCAAATACGACTGTTATATATAGTTGTAAATCAGCGATTTGTAAGATTTCAGGATATTTTTGTTAGCATTTTACACGCTTTTCAGTGTTTCTTAAGCTTTTTTTCTTTCTACATTATTATTTAATGAGGACTTTGGGCGCTCATTCCGTTTCACGGTGACAGTCAACCTGTTAGGGATGGTAATACTATGGGGCGTTTTCGGTGCGGCAATACTAAGGTAATCATCAAGGATTTGTTTTCATCCCTATGATGCTTGTTGGGTTCATGGACTTGGCTTGATATCGTAGAAACCGCCCTCGCCGAGGAGCAGCCATTTCGGCGACACCCCGTAGTCGCGGACGAGGTAGGCGAGCCATGCCGGCTGGAAGATGTCACGCTCAGGCGACTTCTCGCAGGTGTTCATGTTCCATCGGTTGATGCCGTATCGGTCGGTGAAGGTCTTCTTTCCCCGGATGCGGCGGTCGGCCTTGAGGCGCTGGAGGGCCTCGAAGAAGCGGTTGACGATGGCGATGGAGTCGGGCGTGTTCATATTATTGTGATTTCTTGTTTTTATTGTATCTTTGCAAAAAAAAAGAGATTTTA
The DNA here is from genome assembly GCA_946184125.1 of uncultured Prevotellaceae bacterium. Lineage (GTDB taxonomy): Bacteria > Bacteroidota > Bacteroidia > Bacteroidales > Bacteroidaceae > Prevotella. The sequence continues at coordinate 7,313 of CAMHEL010000117.1, read as the reverse complement.
TGAGCCTATCAACATTATCCTCAGACGCAGGAGCGCATCAGCATAAGTGGTATCGGCTTCCTCTCTCAGATGATCAAAGAGATGGGTTAGACTCTGCCATTCACCAGTATTTCCAAAATGCAGAATCATCCGCCATAGGGATGGGCATTCGAGATACAAGGTTAGTATTGAGCCTGCTATGTGACGGTATATTTCTCGATGATACTCAGGCTGCTCTAATAGATGGAGATTTCTTTTTATGTATAGATGGAGAGGATCCACATCCGTGGCTTCTTCATGCAGAAGGTTTCCAAGATAGTCCTGGACCGAGGGGGCAAAGCGCTGATATGCTTGGAATCGGGATGCCTGACAGTATTCCGCCATGCTATTAAGGCAGTACATAGAAGACAACTCGCAGATAGTCTCCTCAAACCATTTCAGGCCCGCCAGTTCTCCGTCGAAAGGACCGTTGATAAGATGGTGGCAATATTCATGAGCGAACTGATACATCCATTGGCACCAATAGTTTTCCTTTGTGTTTAGATATATCAAATGGTAAGTGCTTACTTCGCAGCACATGGGTTCTTTGTCACTGTGCAAGACAATCACTCTCCTGCTTGAGAAATGAGGTTGTCCAAGAGCATCGGTCAGCCAGATGTCGACATGTGCCAGAAGGTCACTTACGACGGGCACATTGAACACTCCGAAGTCTTCTTTGAAAAGCGTTATGTTTTCACTTACTTGATGGATATCGGTGTATTTCTTTTCCATCTTTAAACCTTTCTCGGCTTTTTTTTATCTTTGCGGTATGGAGAAAATTGATTCTGATTTCAACAACGAGGAGGAGGTAGAGCGCTTCTTGCCGACTTCGCAGCGGAGTCTGCTGCGCTGACTGTGGATTCGGCCTCCTTTTCACGCAGTTCTTTGTCGTGGCGTAGTTGTTCAAATCCTCCTGCGGCGTTGAAATTCTCCCCCTCCGCATTTACCGTAAACTTGAATCAGCTTTGCCCGTCATATGACGGGTTATCTTCCCAGTATTTCGTGGTGCGTGCCGAAGCGGAGGAGGCGGATGGTGCTTGTATCCTGGTCTATCCAAATCAGGAGGAGGTCGCTTCGGACGTGGCACTCCATGCAGCCGCTGAACTGCCCCTTGAGGCGGTGAGGCGAGCAGCGTGCGGGTGCCCTCCCATTGCTCTGCAGGTGGCGCAGCACGTCGAAGAGGGCTGCCATCGCCTCCTGGCGGTGGCGGTATCTCTTCAGGTCCTTCTTGAACTGCGCAGTCTGTAGGAGTGTCATAGGCTGTTGGCGTATTCCAGGAATTTGTCTATGCTCTCCATGGCCTCCTGGGGTATTTCCTCCATGGGTGCGCCGGATTTAGCCTCGTCGAGTGCGGCGAGCGTGTCGGCATTGGGGTGGTAGAGGTGGTGTCCGGCAATTTCCTCGAGGAGCCTGCTGACGGATGTTCCGAGCCTTGCAGCCTCGGTCCTGAGGTCAGCGAGGAGGTATTCGGGCAGGGTGATGGTGGTTTGTTTTCTTGAGTGTTTCATATCAGCTGTTTTGTTGGTGCTTTTGCAAATATAGTGAATTGTTTTCAGTCTCCTGCCGTCAGGTGTAGATGTCGTCGTGGGGTTTTGTGCGGATGACGTAGTAGAGGTTTCGGACGTCGTCGAGGGAGAGGGTGAAGTCTTGGTACTCGGGCGATGGGTTGAGCGAGTGGCATGTGATGATGCCGGTTGTGGGGTCGAATGAGGAGATCTCCTTGATGAGGACGGAGGAACTGAAGACAAGGACCCAATAGCGGTGGTCTCCTGCTCGGAGGGTGCGCCAGTAGTCAAGCTCGAGCTCACGGACGAGGACCTTGTCGCCGTCCTGGAGGCACCGCCGCATGCCGTTGTCCATGCTGTCGCCCCTCACGTCGAATGAGATGTAGCGCCCGTTAGCCTTGCGGTCCACCTCATATATCTCCCTGCCCCACTCCCCCATCGGGTCGAGGCGGTCACCGGGGTTGGGGAACTCGCCGCGCGCCGCGTATGGGACGTGCGGCACGGAGATGTATAGTTTTCCCGAGTTGCGGTCACGGAAGAAGATGCCGTCGTTGCTGTTCTCCCCTGCGTACTCGATGTCCTCGATGTCTTCCGGCTCTGTCGGCGCGGCGTTGGATACGAGGAAGTCGGGCGGAAGGCTTATTTTCGGCGCGCTCCCCTGCACCTGGCTCCCATCGGTCAGCATGGAGCCCTGGCCATATAGAAGCCATTGACGATTTATTTGTGTCTTTTCTGAAATCGCTTCTATTAAATTTGATGGAACATCACGGTCGCCCCTAAGTATTTTTGATAGGTTGGATTGATTAAATCCGATTTGTTTTGCGAAAGCACTTGCCGATATTCCAATTATCTCTAAATACTTTTTTATTCTATCAACGATTTTATCATTTTCCATAATTAATAATTATCAACTAAAATTGTTTTAAATGTTAAATAGTTCATTAGAACTTATTTTTCTAGTTCATTTTCTTGCAAAATAGTTCAAAAGAACTTATCTTTGCATCACATTTACAACGTTGTTGCAAATTTAGCAATTAAGAACTAAAAAACCAAATAATTATGCTACAAAAAGAATTTGAGTCCTTGACAGGTCAGACGGTGACCTCGGACATGTATGAGAAGTACATCGACCCGATGTATATGAGATGCGGCGACATGGACAAGCATGCGTTCTGCGCCCTCTACAAGAAGCACGGTGAGAACGAGCTGGTGAGGTGCCTGATGCGCACCATCGACAATCTGCAGGTCGCCCTGAGGAATAGGGATGGCGAGCTTAACGAGAGCATGAAGGAGAAAGAGGACATCTTCGACACGCTCATGGAGTGCGTGAAGAGCGGCGACATGGACATGGTGAAGGCGTACATCATCGCCAGGATGGGCTACCGCTGGTATCTGCTGGTTCTGCTGGCTAAGGGCATGGACCTTGAGCCCGCCGACAGGAGGAAGATTTACGAGATGCTGAAGGGAGGCGAGTGATGGGCAAGCTTACACTGAACGAGATCCGGAGTTGGGGGGCTCTTCCCCCCTCCGAGATGAAGGAGCGCGTTCAGCGCCGCTTCGCCGATGACTTCCGCGCGGTGCGCGCGTCTCTCCCCGCTCTTGCGAGCGACCACGCCATCATCGTGGACATGCTGCGCGACCCCGTGTGGAGCGAGTGGGGCCTGATAGGCTCTTACCAGGCTGCGTGCAAGGTGCTGGGCCGCTATCTGCCTGACTGGAACAAGGAGAAGGAGGCCTCGGTCTCCGATGTTGAACCATCAAACGCATCAATGCCATGAAGAAGGAACCGGAAGTTAAGAAGGAGCCAGGCCTTCAGCCGAAGACGTGGCTGACGCTGGCGGAGGCCGCCGTGTACATGGGCACCTCGAGGAAGTTCATCAGGTCGATGATAGAGGACGGTCTTTCGTTCTACCAGGTGCGCAAGCTGATATTCATCCGCCGCAGCGAGCTGGACGCCTACGTTGAGAAATTCAAGATAGTGTGACCTATTGTTTGTTTAACTCTTAAAACCGTGAAGCGATGAAAACGAAAGCAGACAGGCTGCTCATCAGCATGGTGGGCATCATAGCAGAGAGGGTCAACCCATTCGCCCTCGTTTGCGTATCGATGGTGTTGGGCTTCATCCTCGCCCTGACGCTCTGAGCGCAGTTCGACGACATGACATAGTACTTTTCATATATTCTCATTATCAATCTAAGGAATTGATAGTTTTGTGACTTTTTTATTTCCAAGCGGAAGCCCGTGAGGGTGCGCGCGAGGATTGCTCAAATGATTTAGTAAGTATTTTCATCAAAACCCAGCCAGCCTGCTGCGAAGCCCGCTGGCATCTGCCCCACGAAATCCGTAATACATGGCACAAGACGGATAGTGTTTGACATAGTTGTGAATGGTTAGTGATTGAGGCTGGTTCGATTCCAGCGTGGGGCACAGACTATTTCCATCAATCAATAAGCGTTTTTCATCTTTGGCCGCAGCGGCGGCTCTGTAGTTTTCTCAAAGTGAAATTCTATTAATATTTGAATGTTAAGTATTGAGAATTGTATTATTGGTTCGGGTCGGCCAGCCGTGAGGCCCGCCGCCCTTACGCCCCGCAAAGCGGCGATACAGGGGTTACAAAGCCGCAGATAAGTCTGGATGGCGGTTGCCGAACGGTAACATGCTGACGTTTGAAACTGTGGGATGAGGCGGGGTTCGACTCCCCGGCGGGGTACTGCTAACTGCAATTTAATCTGATTATGACATGCAAGGATTGCCCAATCAAGTTATGGCCGCCGTGCGAGGAGGAGAACCCCTGCTGCAGGACGTGCCCAAAGAAAGGAGACTGCAACAGCGAGCAGCCGTGCCCGAGGGACGGAGGCGAGCAATTATGAACCATTAACACCCAAAAACATGGAAATCAAAGTAACATTCAGGTTCGACGCCACGGAGGGCTTCCTCCTGTGCGTCGACAATTTCAGGAAGGCTGCTGAGGCGATCGCCTCGAGCGGCATCATCGAGACCTTGCCGACGAAGGACGCCGGCAAGGTGAAGGCCGTCGCCACAGAGGACGGTGTGACGATGAATAAGAAAGAACAGGTATGGCCTCCCGTGGAGAAGGAAGCTGCGGCAGAACCGCAGCATGCGGAGAAGGAGGCAGCGGAGAAGGAAGCTGCGGCAGAACCGCAGCATGCGGAGAAGGAAGCTGCCGTGCCGAGTGTGGAGGACATGCGAGCCGCTGTCTCCCGCTGCCGTGAGCGCATCGAGGGCCCGGGATGGGAGGACAAGACAAACGATGGCTACAAGCTCTACCACAAGAAGGTGACCGCCGCTGTCAAGGGCATCCTCGGTTTCTGCGGTTCGGACAAGATTCCCAGCGTGGCAAAGGACAAGCGCCAGGTGTTCATCAACTCCGTCGACAATCTTGTGCTCGTCGATGGTGAAGTGCAATCCGAACAACCGTTCTGACCATGGGAGCACACGCATTACTCAGCCCAAGCGCATCGCACCGCTGGCTGCACTGCACAGCCTCGCCACGTCTCGAGGAACATGAGGAGGACAAGGGCAGCATCTACGCCCAGGAGGGGACGCTTGCCCATGCCTACTGCGCTAAGACGCTGAAGAGCTACCTCGGCCTTGACACGTCAGGCGAGGACAGGGAGATACGTGAGCTCGGGCACCTCCACGAGCCTGCGATGGACGAGCATGTGGCGATGTACGCCTCTACGGTCATCGGCAAGCTGGAGGCCGCCAGGCGGCGCACCTCCGATGCCAGGCTGCTCGTTGAGACCCGTCTTGACTTCTCCGAATGGGTTCCAGAGTCATTCGGCACGGCAGACGCTGTGGTGATAGCCGACGGCGTGATGGACGTCGTGGACTTCAAGTATGGAAGGGGCGTGCGCGTTGACTCGGAGTGGAACAGTCAGATGATGATCTACGCGCTCGGCGCCTGGAGGCTGTTCGACATGGAGTACGGCATCAGCCAGGTGAGGATGACCATCATCCAGCCGCGCCTGGAGCACGTCAGCGAATGGGAGCTGCCCGTTGCCGCCTTGCTGAAGTGGGCGGAGGAGACGCTGAGGCCGAAGGCCCGGGAGGCGTTCCATGGGGCGGGCAGTCAGGAACCTGGCGACTGGTGCCGCTTCTGCAAGGTGCGCGCCAAATGCAAGGCACTGGCGAGGATGGCGCAGACGACGCAGGCGAATTTCAGCGACCCGCGGCTGCTGTCCGTCAAGGACATGGCGACCAAGGTGCTGCCCTACCTTGACACCATCAAGTCGTGGGTGTCGGACGTGGAGCAGTATGCCCTTCAGCAGGCCCTCGACGGTGTCAGCTACGCCGGCTGGAAAGTGGTGGAGGGCCGGAGCAACCGCCGCATAACCGATGCCGCTGCCGTCGCTGCGACGCTGTGCGCTGCCGGCTATGCCGACGAAGCCATCTACAAGCCACAGGAGCTCCGCACCATCACTGACCTGGAGAAGACGGTCGGCAAGAAGAAGTTCGGCGAGCTGTGCGGTGGCTTCGTAGAGAAACCTCAGGGCAAGCCCGCTCTCGTACCTGAGAGTGACAAGCGCCCTGCGCTGAACTCTGCACAGGAAGATTTCGCGGGGATGTGAGAAATTGAGATTTAAGATTATGAGAATATCAAAACTAACCGAGGAGCAAATTAAAACATTGCGCGACCTTTTCAAACAAGGCTGCAGCATATCACAAGCCTCCTCTATGACGGGCATCTCCTATGAAAAGGTGAAGCACCAGAGACGCAAATGGGGGACAGAAAGAAGTGGCGACATAAGCGGCAACCCCGTGCCTGAGGCTTGGAAAAAGCCACTATGTGAATGCTATCCAAGAGAGATTTTTGCCTATCTCAAGCACCTCGGATACAAAGGTGTTCTGGAATACGTGCAAAAGGTGGAGATATGAGGCCTAATGAAGACGGAGCCGAGGCAGAACCTCGGCCTACGGAAAAAGACAATTTAGATTTGATTTTTAACCCCATAAAACAAGTGTAACATGAAAGACCCGAAAGTAAACAACCGAAAAGTGGTGTTCGGTCCTTGCCGGCTGAGCTATGTCCACCTGCTTGAGAAGCACAGCTTCGACGGCGACAACGAGAACGGCAAGTACAGTGTGAGCATCCTCATCCCGAAGAAGGAGAAGAAGACCATCGCCGCCATTGAGGAGGCGATAGAGAATGCGAAGAAGGAGTTCAGCGCCAACAAGTGGGGTGGCAAGCCTCCCAAGAAACTGAGCCTCCCGCTGAACGATGGCGATGACGAGGAGAAGGACGATGAGACCTATGCCGGTCACTACTACATCAATGCGAAGAGCACGACGAAGCCGGGTGTCGTAGACAAGGACTTCCAGCCCATCACCGACGAGGAAGATGTGTATAGCGGCATGTGGGGCATGGTGTCTGTTTCCTTCTATGGCTACGACAAAGGCGTGAACAAAGGTATCGCTGCGGCTATCAACAACGTGATGAAGACGAAGGACGATGCCCGCCTCGGCGGAGACAAGGAAAGCGCTGAAGCCGACTTCGAAGGTTACGAGGACGACGATGACGATGACTTGTAGGCATTAGCCTGGGGGAGTGGTGTAACAGGAAAGCACAGGAGCCGTCCCGGAAAACAGCGGTAACCCGGAGTGAGTTCGAGTCTCACCTCCCTTTTGATGAAGGGCGTGATTACGATACACCCACAATGAGCGTAAGAGATTAACAACATTCACAATAAAAAACAAAAGAGACTATGAGATTGAGAACAGCGACATGGTTTGAGTGCAAGGTGCGCTACGACCAGACACAAGAGAACG
>CAMHEL010000116.1 GCA_946184125.1 uncultured Prevotellaceae bacterium | reverse complement strand
ATGCAAACATAGTAACTGATATTCAATGCGTCGGGATTGCAAATCCCGACGAACAATACTGAAAGTCAAGGCCTCCAGCGTCGTAACACTGGAGGCCTTTTTGTTTGTATCAAAGGATAGTATCAGCAGAACAAACAGATTTATTGCTGTGCTGGCTGGTCGGTCTCTGTAGGCCAATAGGGATTCTGATACAACGGGCTTGCAGAGACAGAACTGTGGTCGGATGCTGTCAGCAAGAACTGTCTCAGCGGCAGTGGCTGGAGATAATAGGCCATGCGCCACGTGAGACCTTTGGCATAACTGTTGTTGGTCATATTCACAATATGCGGGCAATGGTACTCGCTGATGCTGCGCTGTGAGACATTCGAACTGCTAGTGCCGTCGGCCACCAGGTCACTGTACCACGTCTCCATGGTAGTGCCCCAAAGGTGTATGCCCTCAGCATAGACCGGTTTGGTAATCAGCTGCTCATACGAACGCCAACGCTTCAGGTCCATGTCTCTCAGTCCCTCGGCAAGGAACTCGCAACTACGCTCACGGCGTATGTTATACAGCACGGGGTCGGTCAATACTTTCCCTGCGGTGTATGCACCCCAGTCGAGCGTCTCTTTCGACATGTCGGTGGCTGCGATTGTCACCTGTGGGTCGAGTCCGTCGCCAGTGAATCCAGCACATTCACGCACCTTTCTCCAATATTCCAAGATTTTGCCCGAACCGATATTCTTGGTCAGCATATACTCTGCCTCGATATAGTTGAGCAGGGCCTCTGTGGCACGGAAGATGACGCACACGTTGTAGCTTCCGCCATTGGCAGTGAGAGAGCGGTCGAATGTCATGCCTTTGCGGATGGCATAGCCGGTGATGTATCCGTCCTCGGCGTTGGCGTTGGTGATATTGGGCACAGGCTCTGTTTCCGTCCAATGGGTGCCAGCCACGTCGGTGACATTCTTGAAGCAGTTGATTTGTCCTGGCACTTTCAGCATGACAGCGAGGCGCGGGTCACGATTGGCCACCACCTTGGCTATCTCTGAGTCATCATAGGTGTAGGAGGAGTTGTAGATGGGTTTTCCATCAGCCATCAGATAACGCTCCACGAGAGAACGAGTGACACCCGTTCCGATGTTGCCTTTCTCTACAGCCACCTCGATATCGTTTTGCACACCGAGCGACTTGCTGTATTCGCGCCACAGCAGGATTTCGCTCTTGCCTGCGCACGAGGTGGTTCCCCACAGTTCCAGATAAGGATTGCTCTGTCCTTCAGCCTGTGGCACCACGCCGTTGTTGACCGTCAGGCTTGCTTTGTATTTGTCGGCCACTTGCTCGGCGGCAGCGGCGGCAACATCAAAGAAAAATTTGGCTTCATTGTCCAGCGAGCCGGATGGGAAACTGTAACCGTTATTTTTCTCTGCGCCCGGCCATCCATTGCCTAAAGGCACAAATGGTGTGCCGGCGAAGTTGGTCAGCCATGAGCCCATATAAAGAGCGACCCTCGATTTGAACAGGCGTGCCACATCCACGGAGATACGTGTATGGCGGCTTTCGAACCCATCTTTCATATAGGTGACGGCCGTGTCGAGATTGTTGATGATGAAGCGCGCCACCTCGTTACAGGGCTGTCGTTTACTGGCTGCCACAAGCACTGCCTCATCATCGGGCAAGGCCTCGGTAAGTATAGGCAGGTCGCCATATTTTTTCAGCAATTCGAAATAGGCGTAAGCCCTGAAGAAATAAATCTCACCAATATACTGGCGTATGTTGGTCTCATTGCCACTGATGGCGCCTTGCTCCAGTTTTGCCTTGATTTGTGCGAGTTGGAAATTGACATTACGCACATTTCCCCACGACCAGTCGCCCTCTGACTGACTGGTGCGCCACAGGTTGCTGGAGAATTTGGCGCTCGGTGTGCGTGACGCTTGCACGTCGGTGTTGTTGTCATTGGTGTAAGTGCCATAGTCCCATCCTCCATGTCCTGGCATGATGTCCTGGTAGAAACGGTTGGCCACGGCCTGCACCTGGTCTTCACTGGTATAGAAATTTTCCGGTGTGAGTGACGATGGGGGTTCTTGCTCCAAGTAGTCGTTACACGAGGTGACGCTTGCCATGAGAGCCAGTGCTATGATTGAAAAATGATATGGTTTCATAATCTTCTGTTTATTATTGCGTGTTTTGTGCATTAGAATGATACATTAAGACCGAATGCAAACGTCTTCTGGAGAGGATAGCCATTGTTCTGGTTGACAGAGTTTGACATCAGTTCGGGGTCGAACTGGTGTGGCATGTCTGTAATGGTGAAGAGATTTTCGGCCGAGACAAAGACACGCAGATTGCTGATGCCCCACTGCTGGGTGAGCTTGTGCGGCAGGGTGTATCCAAGCTGCAAATTCTTCAGTCTTATGTATGAGCCGTCCATCAGATAGCGGGTCTGTGCCTGCTCGTTCTTGTCGCTGAACTGCACTCTCGGCAGCCATGCGTCTTGGTTGGCTTTCTGATACCCATTCTGCACCGACCAGGTGTTGGCGTCGCGGTAATAGTCCTGCACATCGGTGATACCGACACTCCACCACTCCCAGGAGTTGGTCGTACCGAAGAGATACTCCAGGCCACCGCCCCATGAGCCGCCAATCCACCAGTCGCGTTTCATCACGCCTTGGAAGAAGGCTGAGATGTCGAATCCCTTCCATGCGGCGTTGAGGTTCAAGCCCACGAGATAGCGCGGGGTGGAGTTGCCAATCACCTTCAGGTCGCCATGGTCGTCGAGGGTCTGTGCGCCACGTGTGATCTGGTGGTCGCCATTGAGGTCGCGGTACATGATGTCGCCGGCTGCCCAGTTGCTGCCCAGCGAACTCTGGTCGGCATTGGCGAGATGGCTGTTCATCTGTTCGTCGCTCTTGGCGATGCCTATGGTCTCGAAGCCCCAGATCTCGTTGAGGTAACGGCCCGCAATATAGTTGTTGATAGAGTTGGTGGGGTTGTTCGGGTAGCGGGTGATTTTTGTACGGGCATCGGAGATGTTGAAGGTGGCTCCGTATGACAATCCGTTCTTGAGCACGTCACGCCAGCTGATCTGGAACTCCCATCCAGTGGTGCGAAGGTCGGTGTTGTTGGTCACGGGGACGTTGGTGCCGAGGATGGCGGGGAGCTCGGGGGCATTGCCCACCATGTCGAGGGTGTTGCGCACGTAGAAATCGAAAGTGGCGGTCAGACGGTTGTTGAGGGCGCCGACATCAAAACCGATGTCATAGCTTTCCACTTTCTCCCAGGTCAGTAGAGCGGAGACGAGACTTGGTGCGCTGGTGGTGTTGGGTTTCGCACCATTCTGCAGCCAGGAGCCTGCCACGGAATTGTAGGCGATGGTCTGATAGGTCTGATACCAGTTGTCGATGTTCTGGTTGCCAAGCGAACCGTATGAAGCTCTCAGTTTGAGGGTATTGACCTTGCCGACGAGATTCTCCCAGAACTTCTCGCGTGCGATGTTCCAGCCCAGTGACACTGAGGGGAACAGTTTCCACATCTTGTCTGTGCGGAATCTTGAGGTGCCATCATAACGCAGGTTGGCCTCGAAGAGGTATTTCTCCTCGAAGTTGTAGTTGAAACGTCCGAAGAAACCGGCGGTCTGCCACTGGTTGCGTGCGCCGTTGACAGAGGGCACGATGTTCTGTCCCGAATAGCTCAGTCCGTTGGTCAGGTCAACCTCAGGTTTGCTGGGGTCGAGGATACCGTCACGCTGCAAGCCAAAGGTCAGTCGCTTCAGTTGCTCTGTCTGGAAGCCTCCCATCAGATGGAAGTTGTGTTTCTCTGCCAGCGACCATGTGTATTCTGTGTATGCCTGGAAGTTCAGGTAGTTGTCCTTGGCTTCGTCCTCATGCACGTTGGAACCCTGGTTGTAGATCACGGCCTCACCAGCCACATTATGGTTGTAAGTACGCTGGCTGTCCCAGTGCCTCACTGCGTTGTCTATCTTGTAGTTGAAGTCGATGTGGGTCACCCAGTTCTTGATTGGCTCCAGCACAAATCCTACCTGGTGGTTGATGACATCTCTCTCGGTGGTGTCTGTACCGCCGGTCTCCAGGCCCAATGCCGGTGATGGCGACGAGTAGAGGTATCCGTTGCGGTCGTAGAGGGGCAGCATAGGCCATCCCTGACGGGCCATGTCGTTGTAGAGGCCATAGCCTAAGGTGGCGGGACGGTGGTAGTTGGTGCGCGTGAAACGCATGTTGTAGTTCATGCGAATCCATTTGGCCAACTCGATATTCATCTTTGCTGTGCCATTGTAACGTTTATAACCATCGCTGCCCATATTCATGAAACCGTCCTGGTCGAGATAGCCCACGGAGGCATAGAAACTGAATTTGTCGTTGCCACCGTTGACACTGGCATTGTGCTCCTGAGAGAAGGCGGAGCCTTTGTACACCACGTCGTACCAGTCCACGTCGTCGATACCGTGTCCGTAGCCGTCATCCCACGTCACGCCATTCTGCGACCCTATGGCATAGACGGTTCTGCCGTCGGCGGTGATTCGGGTGCCGGGGCCGATGGGCTTGGCGTCATGATATTCCTTGATGGCGGCCATGCGCTCGGCGTCGAAGAATACCGACTGTCCCTGGTTGGTCTTCGCATCGTTGAGCCACGAGGCGTAGTCGACGGAATTCATCATGTGCTTGCCGCGAATCAGACTGCTGAAGCGGAAACTGTTGTTATAGTTCACTTTCAGACGGCTGTCTTTGCTGCCGCTCTTGGTGGTGACAAGAATCACACCGAAAGGTGCACGGCTACCGTAGATGCTCGATGCGGCGGCATCTTTCAGCACGGAGATACTCTCGATGTCCTGTGGGTTGATGGTGTTGAGGTCGCCCTCCATTCCATCGATGAGGATGAGAGGTGAACCACTCGAGCCCTCACCGATGGTGGCCGTACCACGCACATTGATGGTCGGGGAAGAGTCGAGCGTTCCGCTGGTCGAAGCAATTTGCAAACCGGGCACGACACCTTGCAGTGCCTGGGTGGCATTGGCGACAGGGCGCTGGGCCAGGTCTTCACCTTCTACAACGGAGACGGCTCCGGTCAGGTTGACTTTCTTCTGTACGCCAAAGCCCACGACGACCACTTCACTCAGTGCCTTGGCGTCTTCCAGTAGTTTTACCTCCAGATAGTTTCCCGTCACCTTTACGGCTTGTGTCTTATAGCCTATGTAAGACACTTCCAGCTCTGCCCCCTTTTCTGCTTCGACAGTGAAATTTCCATCCAGGTCAGAGACCGCACCGGTAGCGCTTCCCTTTACTTTTACTGTGGCGCCGATGATTGGTTCGCCATTCACTTCCAAGATCTTACCAGTAATCTTGCTCTGTGCCATTGCTACTGTCGAAGAAATAGCAAGCAATGCAAGAACTGTAAGTCTTCGCATTTTGTTTTTCATCATTTTGTTAGTTTTTAGGTTGAAAAATACGCATATAAATATGCTTGGAAAAATAGTTGTCTGTCGTTTAGTTTATGGAATTTATTGAAGTCGTTTAGTTTGATGGTATTTATTGAAATGGTTAAGTCTTCGTCATTCTTGTTAGCATCTTCGGTGTCTATTCATAGATGGATGTCGCTCCAGTTTTCTGCTCTGTGCCTTCTTCTTGCAGCAGACAGCGCAGCTGAGTGGGCGTGAGGGTGGTCGTGGGGTGGAACTCGTGCCCCAGCATATACTTTGTCAGCGAATAGCGCAATTGTCGGATTTCAGGCAACTGACTGTCTGTCAGCAGGTCAATGGCAGAAAAGATGAGTCTTCCCTTTCCCACTTGAGCCTCAATGACCAATGCAAGCCGGCGGTTGTTGACAAAATTGTCCACGCTCTCGACGATAGGATTCATTGGCGGCAGACTGTCAAGCACCATCACGCGGCTGCGTTTCACCAGATTCCACCACTGCCAGTCACTGTGCATGTCGGTGGGGAAATCACTTAGGGCAGGATGCCTTGGATTGCACAGCAGCCCCATGGTACCTGCTTGTTTGGGGAAGTGAACAGGACTCCAGAAGACGGGCAGGAATTTTCCCTCCAGCCCCTTGACAGTAGCGGTCTTGGGAGAGAAGAGCACTTTTTTCCCTTTTTTCAACGCACTGAGTGCCTGGCTGATGTCGGCGGTGACGAGAAGATGCCGGTCTTGGGGTATTTCCACTTCAGGATACACCCATATATTCCAGCGGTTTCGCCATGGGGTATCCTTAATGGTGACAAGCAGTTCGAGCCGTTGAGCCTTCTCCACCCTGTCGAGAGCCACATCCACTTGACGGCCATCACCTTCGGCATATACGCGCCCCGCCTCGTCTGTCAACTGCCAGCAGAATTCTTTCTCTTTAGGGGTTTCAGAATAATCTGCCACGTCAATGGTGGCCGTGAATCGCTCCTGAGCACTCCATACGGCTTTCTCAAATTGTGCCAGGGGCACCACTGGCGCACAAAATTCCCTGAAACGCTGCGGTTGGATGAGACCTTTTGAGTCCCAGAACGCATCAAGCAGCCCTACAAGGGCAGTACCCTGACCGGGGAAGTCGTGCAAGTCGAGCAATTGGAACCCACTCTGCTGTGGGGTTTTCAACGCCCGTTCGATTTCTTCCTTATAGAGGATGGCGGCAAACCGCCCAGAGGCCTGGAGATAGTCATCCGCACGATGGAGCAGCCCTTTACGCCTCAGGTCGTCACGTATCGCCTTGAAATTGAGAGGGTCGAGCACACCCGTGTATTTTTCTATCTCCCGGATATTGGGATAGACACTATATTGGCCTATCTCATGCGAGATGAGCGGCACCGTGATATCCTTGGCAGCGTCACGATAGTCGCTTTTGAAATCGGGCACATGCTCATCGAAGACGCCCTGTCCGCGCACCCAGCCGTGGTCGGTCCACTGGGTGACGAAGATGTCATCCTCCGGCTCCTGATGCCTGCCGTGTCCTTTCTCGAAAGTGAAAGTCGATGTGAGATAGAGATGCCGCGAATCGCACGACTTCATGTAGTGAGTCAACTTGTTGAGGAAGTCGAAGTCGGGTTGCAGTTCATTGCCACAACTGATGATGCATAGCGAGGGGTGATTGCCGTAGTGACGAACAATGCGGTCAAACTCGTCGTAGAGGAATCGGGCGGTGGCAGAGTCTTTATTGACAGTCAGCGACCAATTGGGCAATTCCACCTGACAATAGAAGCCCATCTTGTCGGCGACACGGAAAGCGGCCTCGGGTGGACACCACGAATGGAAACGCAGGTGATTGAGTCCATACTCGCGGGCTGTCGTAAACACCTTCATCCATCCCCGCTCATCCATTGGCGGTGTACCTGTCAGTGGGAAGATGCAACACTCCAAGGTGCCTCTGAGGAAAGTAGGGTGATTGTTGATGAGCAACCGGTTGCCTTCGGCAGAGAATTTCCTCATGCCGAAGCTGACGGTCTTGGTCTGGCCGAATGCTGACACACTGAGGGTGTGAAGGTGAGGCGAAAACTCACTCCACAGCCTCATGTCATTGACGGTCAGCACATACATCCCGTCCGCTCTCCTCAGAGGACTGACGGCATTCCCGTCAAGTGCGAACCGGACATCGGCAGTTCCTACCACCTTGATTTGTATCTCATGTCGGTCTATGTCAGGATATACCTGCACTTCACTGATTATAGGGGCGGCACATAGTTTCATCTCTCCCAACACTCCATTCCACATAATCTGTGTGTCGTTGGTGTAGGAATGGGCGAGATGGTCAACGGAGATGTCATGCTGTTGTTGGTTATCGATAGTGAGTGTAAGCAAATGTTTCCCCTCAGAGAGCCCCTTTTCTATGTAGAAAATGTGTGGTGAAACAAGGCTTTCCTGCATTTGTCCCAGGTCTTGCCCGTCAATGGCAAGCCGACTTCTCCACATCACTCTTTCGAAAGAGAGTTGGAGGGGTTTCCCGGCCAATGACTGAGGGATAGCCACTTCGCGCTGATAAATGGCAATGCCTATATATGAGTGCTTTCGGGTAAGCCGTGACAACTGCGGCTTCTGCAATTGGGGCAAGAGCTGGTTCTCTTGTCCTATGTTGGCACCGTCGAGTGTATTGGGCAGCATGATGGTAGAACGTTCTTGTCCGGCGACGACGCTCCATCTTCCACTCAAATCCAACATTTGTTGCGCACCAACCTTAAAGGGCAATGAGCACAGCAACAGCACAGCAAAAAGGAATCTCATGTGTTGGTTATTTCCTTGTTAATTAATACTTTCTACAAGTTAGGTCATAAGTTGTTTTTCTTAGTAGGTCGGCATAGGGATTCGTTGGCTACTCTTGACGAAACAAGAGGTTCTTATGTTTCAAAGAAAATTACTTTTACGGCTCCTTGTATCTATTTTGGATACAAAAATACATTTTTTTAATCATTCACAAAATCTTTTTCTTAGTTTTTTTAGATTTTATGCTGTTTTTTGTTTCTCTTCAACGAATCTACTAATAAAGTAATGCTCGTCGGGATTTCCAATCCCGACGCATTGAATATCAGGATTTGCAATCCGAAAATCGCATTAAAAATGATTATACTCCATACAGGTGGATTACAAATCCATCTGAACGTAAGATGGGTATGATGATTTACTTTTTCCTTGCCCTGAAATAGAGCATGGCTCCCTCAACGTGGAAGTCAAGAATGTCATAATATGGTTCCAACCGACGATGCACGTCGCTGGCCGTGTCGAAGGGTGGTGTAAACCATCCCATGCGGGTCATCACTGTCTTGGCGAGCCAGTCGGCGACCTTCTGCTCTCCTGCTATATAAAAACAAGCCAACAGTTCACCGCTGGGTTTCAACGTGCGCAGAATCTCCGAGTACGCCCTATCCTTATCGGGGAACACATGAAGGCCGTTCATGCAAAGCACGATGTCGAACGAACCATCCTCGAAAGGCAATGCCCCCACGTCGCCCTGCATCGTCCTGATATTGGAAATACCCGCTTCACGAAATCTGTATTCTGCTTGTTCCAGCATGTCATGGCTATAGTCCAGACAGGTGATGTCGGCTTGTTTCATCCTTCCATACTTCTCGGTTGTGAATACAGCCGTTCCCACTGGCACGTCGAGCATTCTGCCTGCGAAGTCATCGGGAATCCAGCCCAGCACCCTGCGGGCAATCTCGTTGTCATCGACACCGCCCCAAAGCAGTTTGAAATACAATTTACTCCACCACTTGCCCTGCGTGAGGGCATCGTCATAAAAACTCTTGCTGAACTTGTACGAACTCTTAATCTTGTCTGTCATCATCTTTTTCTTTTGCTACCGGGTGCAAAATTACGGCAAGTTCATCGCAACTCAGTTGCAAAGTGATGAACCGTTGCCAGAGCCCGATAACCCACAAGAACCGTCCGCTTGACGCATAACAATCATTCAGTCTATCTTCGGCTGCAGACTTTGGCGGTAATCACTTGGCGACAGGCCAAGATGCTTCGTACAATAGCGGCTGAAATACGATAGCGATGTGAAATTCATCAATTCGGCTATCTGGGTGAGCGACAAGCGTTCGTCATCCAGATAGTCTTTTAGTATGGGTATGGTGTGGCGGTCGATATACGAGGTGACGCTGTGACCTGTCACACGCTTGATGGTGGAAGAGAGATACGTTGGCGACACGTTCAACCGCCCGGAATAATAACTCACATTACGCTCCGTGCGACTGATACCCGTGGCAAGCAGTTGCATCAGCTGTTTCACGATATAGGCTGTGCGGTCGGTATGCATGGCGGTGGCATCTCGCTGGGCATGGGCCTCGAAGATGTCGTACATCATCGTCAGGCAGAGGCTCCCCATCAGTTCGCGGTAGAACGACAAATGTCTGTCGCCCATGCGGTCGCGTAGACGGTGGAAGTCAGCGAGAATATGGTTGGATTGTTCCTCTGTGAGCGAGATGACAGGATTCTGATTGAGCGAGATGCTGCCACCGATGCTATAGTTGTTCGATGGTAGCAGCCCCTGCAAAAACCTGTTGTCAGCAGCAAACCACTCCACCCGTAAATCGGCATGCGCCGCAAGGTTGCTGGCACGACTGGGCATCGGTATCACCACAAGGTCGTTTTTCACAATGTGGTAGCAGTGCTCGTTGAACACAAAACTCCCCTCCCCTGCCAGGCAAAGCAGGTGCATACAAGTGTGGCCCAACGCGCGGGCATTCATGCCATAGAAGTCGGTGGAATACTGAAAATCTACCTTCATATCGTTGCCTTTTGTCCGCAAAGATACGCTTTGTTTCATAACAAAAAGAATGTTTTGTGCAAAAAGTGAAAATTGTGGCGTAATTTGTGAAAACAAAGTATCGGAAAATCTTCCTACTTTTGCAATCGAAATGATACGACAGCTGAGATGCTCACAATAGGCACTACTCAAACGAGTTTAACTCTGCTCTTGCCTAATGGCAACATTCCATCATGATTATAAAACAAGAAAGAATATGAATATCAAAAGCATGATCACAGCCGTAATAGCATTGCTTGTATCAACGGCGTGCAGCGGCACAAAGCAACAACAAACAGAATCATCGACATTAAACGAGACAACAACTATGGCAAAGAACGGAAAGGCATTGGTGGTGTTCTTCTCACATGCAGGAGATAACTACGCAGTAGGAAACATCGAGGTGGGCAACACGAAGATTGTGGCCGACTATATCACAGAACTGACGGGTGCGGAACAGTTTGAAATCGTCACCCACAAATATGACGGCATGGCCTATACCCCACTCATCAATCTGGCTAAGGAAGAGACCAAGAATGGCGAACTGCCGGAGTATGAGGGCGACATCGACCTTTCAAAATACGATACGGTGTTCATAGGCGGACCCGTGTGGTGGGGCACCTATCCACAAGTGATGTTCACCTTCTTCAAGAAGCATGGGGGCGACCTGAAAGACAAGACCGTCATCCCATTCACCACCCACGAGGGCAGCGGACTTGCCAACTGCGTGGAGGACGTGAAGAAAGCCTTCCCCGGTGCCAACGTCCAGAAAGGCTTCAGTATCTACGGCCATGAGGTACGCACAGAAAAAGCAAAGGTCGAGAAGTGGCTGAAAGAATTGAAAATTGAAAATTGAAAATTGAAAATTGAAGATTGAAGATTGAAAATTGAAAATTGGAGATTGGAGATTGAAAATTAAAAAATAAAAATGATTATGGAGTATATAAAACTATACAACGGCGTTGAGATGCCGAAATTGGGCTACGGCGTGTTTCTGGTGAGCCCTGACGAGTGTGAGCGGTGCGTGACGGATGCGCTGAGCGTTGGTTACCGATTGATAGACACTGCCCAGGCATACCAAAACGAGGAAGGCGTGGGCAATGCATGGCGCAAGAGCGGCATCAAGCGCGAGGACCTCTTCCTCGTGACAAAGGTGTGGATATCGAACAACGGAGAGGAAAAGGCTGCCAAGAGCATCGACGAGAGCCTGCGCAAACTGCAGACGGAGTACATCGACCTCCTGCTCATCCACCAAGCCTACGGCGATGTCTTCGGCACATGGCGGGCGATGGAGAAGGCCTATCGCACCGGCAAGGTACGTGCCATCGGCGTGAGCAACTTCCAGGCTGGCCGTTTCTTCGATTTCGCCCACTATGTGGAACTGAAACCAATGGTGAACCAGTTGCAGTGCAACACGCTCATCCAACAGACAGGCATCCAACCGATACATGCAGAATTCGGAACCAAGATGATGGCCTGGGGACCCCTTGGCGGACAAGGGGTCGATGGCATCGTGAAAAGCGAGGAACTGGCTGCCATCGGAACGAAATATGGCAAATCTGCCGCTCAGGTAGCACTGCGCTGGCTCACTCAGTGCGGCATTGTGGCCATTCCAAAGTCGAGCCACAAAGAACGCATGGCGCAGAACTTCGACATCTTCGACTTCACGCTGACCGACGAAGACATGGGTAAGATTGCCACAATAAACCAGCACGACACTGGCACCATCAACTTCAGCGACCCGCAGTTTGTGAAGTACCTCATTGAAACATACGGGTAAGCGAGTGTAGAATCATGCTCGCATGAATTCTGCCGAGCGGGAGTATGTTCGACGGAGTCAAACATACGGGTAAGCGAGTGCAGAATCATGCTCGCATGAATTCTGCCGAGCGGGAGTATGTTCGACGGAGTCAAACATACGGGTAAGCGAGTGCAGAATCATGCTCGAACAATAAAAAACACATAAAATATGAGAAAACTAACTATTCTTTTACTTGCAATGATGACTATGGCAACAGTAAATGGAACGACGCTGACTGAGCGTCAAAAAGGATTGGCAGCATGCGCCTGCCTGATGGCACAGGGAGATACAGAACGTTTGGAACCAGCCGTACGCATGGCTCTGGACAACGGAGTGACCATCAACGAACTGAAAGAGGCTTTTTCGCAACTCTATGCCTACACGGGCTTCCCGCGTTCGCTGAATGCACTTGGAGTGTTGAACAAAGTGTTGGAAAACAAACAACCCAACTGGAAAGAGGGAAAACCCTGGACACGCCCTGCAGAGTGGGATGATGCACGAAAAGCTTACGAACTGGGAAAGAAGAACCAGACACAGCTCTCGGGCCGTCCGTTCAATTATGATTTCTGCCCACAGGATGACTACTATCTCAAAGCGCATCTCTTCGGTGATATTTTTGCCGGCGACCAGCTCTCTGCTGCCGACCGCGAGATTGTTACCGTAGCAGCCCTGAGCGGTTTGGAAGGCGTTGCTCCGCAACTTGCTGCTCACAAGCAGGGTGCCGTGAACATGGGCAACAGCCAGCAACTGGTGGAGGAACTCTCGGCATGGCTCGACAGCGAAGGCTACACCCTGCACAGCAAATGGCCAAAAGGTGAGCCCAATCCATACGGCAAGTATTTCACGGGCAAGAGTTATCTGGCTGATGTTGGCGGTGGCGTGATGAATGTCACCTTTGAGCCCCGCTGCCGCAACAACTGGCACACTCACCACAAACAGGTGCAGGTTCTCATCTGCGTGGCGGGACGCGGCTGGTATCAGGAATGGGGCAAGGAACCCGTAGAGATGACCCCTGGCACCATCATCGCCGTGCCTGCAGAGGTGAAACATTGGCACGGAGCACAGAAAGACTCTTGGTTCCAGCATCTGACCTATCATAAGGATGTTCAGCAGGACGCTTCGAATGAATGGCTGGAGCCTGTAGACGATGCTACTTATAATGCACTGAAACAATAATGCAGGAAGGCATCGACATAAAATAATTATTGACATATGGTGGGTTCTATTAATTATGTCGAGGAGATTTTCGACTTTTAGTCGAGGGCAAAG
>CAMHEL010000115.1 GCA_946184125.1 uncultured Prevotellaceae bacterium | reverse complement strand
AGTATATGAACATGCCCGCCATCACACCCGACCGCATGCAGCTCGACAACCTGAAATGGGAGACGACACGTGAGTTCGACTTCGGTGTCGACCTACGACTCTTCGACCGACTCACCTTCACCTTCGACTACTACGACAAACAGACATCCGACATGCTGCTCAAGGACACGAAACTGCCCACCTCTACCGGCTACAACTCGGTGAAATACATCAACTCAGGAAAAATGAGCAACAAGGGTGTGGAGCTTCGTTTCGAGTACACGGTGGTAAAGAACAAGGACTGGACGGTGTCGGTGAATGCCAACGTGAGCCGCAACATCAACAAGGTGAAGGAACTGCCCAGCACATGGGTGATGGACAACTACTCCTTCGGCAACGGAAACTATGCCCTACGCATCGTGGAGAACGCCCCCGTGGGCTCCTTCTACGGTTACAGATACCTCGGCGTCTATCAGAACACCGAGCAGACCTACGCACGCGACGCCGACGGCAGCATCATGCACGACTGGCGAGGCGACATCATCACCATGAAGAACGGTACGGTGCAGGCCTATCCGGGCGACGCAAAGTATGAGGACATCAACCACGACGGTGTGATCAACGAGAATGATATCGTCTATATCGGCAACTCCAACCCCAAGTTCTTCGGCGGCGGAGGTTTCCAGATAAGATGGAAAGACCTCACACTCACCACATTCTTCTATGGGCGCTACGGACAGAAAGTCATCAACGGCGCACGCATCTCTCTCGAGAACATGTATGGCAAGAACAACCAAAGCACCGCTGTGCTCCACCGCTGGCGCTCCGAGGGCGACAACACCGACATCCCCCGCGCGCTCTATGGTATGGGCTACAACTACTTGGGAAGCGACCGCTTTGTGGAGGATGCATCATTCCTGCGCCTGAAGACCCTCTCGCTGAGTTACAACGTGCCGAAGAAATGGCTCAGCAAACTCGGCATCACACGCCTCAATGTCTTCGCCACTGGCTACGACCTCTTCACCTGGACCAGTTACAAAGGCCAGGACCCGGAAGTGTCCATGCCATCTGCCACCAGCCTCGTAAGAGACAACTCCACCACACCTGTCTCGAAACGTTTCGCACTCGGTATCAATCTCGACTTTTAACCTCCACGAACATGAAGAAGACCCTTATATCGATGCTCATCCTGCCAGCCATGCTCTGCCTCACCTCATGCAACGAATGGCTGGACATCCTGCCCAACAATGAGCAGGTGACCGACGACTACTGGAAGTCGAAAGAGGATGTCGAGGCGGTCATCGCCTCAGGATATTACTATATGCGCCAATGCGTGCCCACTTTCATCAAGTGGGGCGAACTGAGGGGCGGAACGCTCTACACCATCAGCACCGGCGATGCAAAACTGCAGGATTTCAACATGACTGCCACACACTCGCTCTGCGACTGGTCGTCCATCTACAAAGTCATCGGCATGGCCAACTCCGTCATCCTCTACGCTCCAAACGTCGACGACGACACCTATTATGATGCCATCCGCAACTCACATCTGGCCGAAGCTTATTTCCTCCGCGCCTATTGCTATCTCCTCCTGGCTAAGAACTACCGCGAGGTGCCATTGGTGAAGCAGGCTTACGTCAACGACAACGCCAGCTTCGACCTCGTCAAGTCGACCGAGGCCGAGATCATCGCACAGGTGAAAGAAGATGTGAAGACAGCACTCGCCACCGGTGCAGCCAAAGGAACCTACGAAGAGGACTGGGCCACCAAGGGAAGGGCCACAAAATGGGCGCTTTACGCACTGATGGCCGATGCCTGCCTCTGGAGCGAGGACTATGACCAGTGCGTGGAGTACTGCGACAAAATCCTACAGGCCACCGACCCCTTCCGGCCGGTATTCATGACCAACTCCAACGACTGGTACACCATGTTCTACCCAGGCAACAGCAACGAGTCCATCCTCGAGCTCAACTGGGACTATGCACAGAACCAGAACAACAACTTCTCGTCGCTCTTCACACTCACCGCATCATCGCCACTACGGCCCACCACACGTGCCACCGAGCGCATGAAAGAGGAGACGCAGTATCTGAAAAGCAACGGACTGACCGAGGACGGGCGAATGGGACGCATGCTCATGGCAAGCTATGTGCCCGACAACGGACAAGTGACAGGATGGGCACAGTCGAACCAATACTACATCTGGAAATACTATGGCACTGAGATACCCGACATCACCGGTGGCGCACGAGTCCATCAGGATGCCAATTTCATCCTTTACCGTGTCGCCGAAATCATCCTTACCAAGGCTCAGGCACTGACCATGAAAGGACAGGGCTCATGGGCGGAGGCTGTCGCACTTATCAACCGAGTGCGCACACGCGCAGGACTGGGACTGTTTAAAGACATCGACCTCCAGTCCGACAACGCCGGCAACCAGATATCACAGCTCGACGAGCTGACACTACTCGAGGAAATCATCAGCCAGAAGGAGATGGAGTTCATCGCCGAGGGCAAACGTTGGTACGACCTGCTGTGGCTTGGCCGCATCGGTGGCAACAAATACAAGGCACAGTTCATCAACAAGGTCATCGAAGGCAACCAGACCACCAACAGCCAGTGGATACAGTCGGTGCTTCAGGACCAGAACGCATGGTACATGCCCATCCCGCAGGCCGACATCGAGCACAACAAACTGCTCGTGCAGAACCCATACTACACCTCATCCAAGTAACGAAAAGACACGACGCTATGAATTATCTAAAATCATTCACACGCCACGCCATCTGCCTCGCATCGGCGGCCGTGATTTTCGCCGCCTGCGACAAGGATGTGTTCGACATCAATACCGACCCTTTCAAGAACGAGGTATATTCCACCACCCTCTCATCGCCCATCTCCACCTTCCTTACCGAACAGGAGGGGTTTGGCGAATATGTGAAACTGCTCAGATACGCCAACATGTTCAATGCGCTCAACCAGTCGTCGTCGGGCACCAGCTTTACCGCATTCGCCCCCAACGATGCGGCGATGCGCGATTTCTACCACCGGCGTGGCGTCGACAGCCTCGAACAACTGTCGCGTGAGTATGCCCGCCAGTTCGTGCTCTACCACACCGTGCAGGACTCCATTCTCCCCGAAGCCTTTGTCCTGAAAAAAAGCGTGCAGAACCTCAGCGGCGATGTCATCAACATACGCATCGACTCCGAACATGCCGGACAAGCCATCCTCAATGATGAGGGGCGTGTCGTAGAAATGGGCCTCAGCGCATTCAACGGCAAAGTATATGTCCTCTCGGCGGCCATGACACCCTTGGTGGAGACCGTATTCGACCGGGTGCAGGAAACAGGGCATTCCACCTTGATGGCAGAAGCCCTTCGTGTCACTGGCTGGGCCGACAAGCTCAGCACCGTAGTCGACACCATTGTCAATGCCGACCACAAGATAATCATCACACATTATTATTACACACTGCTCAACGTATCGGACGCCACGTTTGCAAAAGCCGGCATATCATCGCTGGAGCAGTTGCGCAACCAGCTCCGGAGCGCCGACAAGGAAGGTGTCGCCGATGACTCGCTGCTGCGTGAGTACGTGGGCTACCATATCCTCTCCAACCAGTACACCACCAATGAGTTAGGTGCCATGCTGGGCTCCGATGTGACACGCATCTGGAGTCCGTCGGCCAACAATCAGGTGTTCACTGTCACCTACGACAGTCTTGCCACCGAGGAGGCCAACCGTTATGTCATCAATGCCTCTGGTGTTCCCGCCCGCTTCGTTCCCACCTCATCCAACATCCTCTGCAAGAATGGTTACCTGCACGAGGTCGACAGCTGGATGCCCGTATGGGAACCCGAGCAGGCCGCCGTGCTGTGGGACTTAGCCGACTACACCGAAGTGAAGAACCTGGTGGACGCCGAGTACTATCAGCCCTCCGAGCCCACCTCGTCGGAACAGCGCTTCCGCATCGCCACCGCCACCTGCTTCGAATATGAGATGGGTGAGGCTGGCTCCAAGAACCGCAACTACAGCGACATCGACTATGTGACATGCCGCAACAACCTCAAAGACGCACACAACCACGACCGCGTGGTGTTCAACGTCGGCTACATGGGCAAGGTGTCGATGCGAACACCGACCATTGTAAGGGGAAAATACAAGGTTGAACTGACCCTCGTCTTCATGACCGGCAACAACTTCATGCGCCAGCAGAGCGACGGCAACGGCGGAATGCTGAAGATGACCTTCGACGACAACGACGCACACACCATCTTCACCGCCCCCTACACCAAAGTGCCCAGTGCGCTCCCCGGGGTCTATACCAGCACACTCTATGAGGAGATAGAGTTCCCGGAGACCGCCTCTCACCGCTTCAGCTTCGTCGTGCTCGACCCCGCCGCGAGCACCAACAGCAATTTCAGCCTGCAGTTCGACTGCATCAAGTTCACACCCATCGAATAAAAACGCCATACCAAGATGAAGAACATCAGTCACTTATGGATAACGCTCATGGCTCTCATGGCTCTCTACTCGTGCTCTGAGCTCAAGGACGACAGCCATTACGGCAATGCCGATACACCCATATCGAACAATGAGCTGAAAATAGCCGACGTCACTTCGCAGGAGTACATCGCAGGACGCAGCGACCTCAGCAGCATGAACGAGCTGTTCCGCTCGCAAGGCATCTACGACGAACTGGCAAAGAAAGGACAGCTCAGCACCATGCTCGTCGTCACCAACGACCATTTCACGCAGCCTGCGGAGAATACGGAATTCATCACACGCTCGCACGTGAGCGACATCTCCATCTCGCCCGCCAACCTCGAGGATGGCACACGCCTGATGATGTGGCACGGCAAATATGTCAACGTGACAATCGACGAACTCGGACAGGAAGGTGTCATCATCGACCATGTCCACTTCAACAACGGCGCCGTGAAAGAAGTCATCAAAACCAAGAGCGGATACATCTACATCCTCTCGGCGATGATACAGACACCCACATCGCTCTACGACTTCATCAACGACCTTCCCGAAAACTACTCTGATTTCAAAGAACTTGTTCTCGCATCGGGAGGAAAGGAGTTCGACCCCATCCACAGCAAGGCCATAGGCATCAACGACCAGGGCAACACCGTCTACGACTCAGTGTTCATCTACCGCAACACATTCTTCGAGTCTGCCAACTTCGACATGAACTCAGAGTCGCTGACCGCCACCATGCTGCTGCCGTCGAACGACGTGATAAAATCTGCCATCAACGAAGCACACCAGCGCCTCGAGACATGGGACATGGAGCGCAGCGACAGCATCCTCAAGGACTGGATACTCAAGTCCTCGTTCTACAACCGGCGGTTAGCCCCCGAACAACTACAGAGCGGCGAACAGCAGGAATTCAAGAGCATTTTCAATACGCTGTGGCGCACCAATGTGCAGCATGTCGACACCACGGAACCCATCGAACTGTCAAACGGCATCGTCTACAAAGTCACCAGCCTGCGCCTGCCCAACAATGTGCTCATGTACCGGCTCAAAGACTACTTCTACTATTACGAGAACTGCACCGACGAGCAGAAGGCCAACTATTACAAGGCCGTCAATCTCAATTTCAAATCATGTGATACCGAGGTGGCCGACTGGTCGCCCCTGCCCGGCGTCTGGCCATATATCTGCAACCGCGTCATCCGTTTCGACAAGCCCTCCGAAATAGCCGATGCCGACGGCTTCCAGCTCGACTTCACACCCGTGAAACTCAGCGACGACGGCACGGTGCGCCCCTATCTCTTCCCACCAGGAGCATATAGGTTCGCCATGGGGTCGGTTCAGAACCAGAACCTCGATGTCGTCATCACACTGCTTGCCGAGGGACAGGAGTTCGCACGCTCACGCACCATCACATGGGGCTCCACCACCGAGTTCCACTACGACCGCGGCACCACACTCTCCAACACTCACCCCGAAGGCTACGATGCCTCCTATGTGCGCGAAGTAGGTGGCAACAGCAAAGCGGCCAACTACGACACCGACGGAGGACAGATGATTGACGAAGTGGTCATCCCCGACGTCAAAGGCGATGGCTCACCTGTACAGATTGTCATGCGCATCAACTGCGGTTCATGGAATGGGAAAACCAACGTGAAACTCCATCACTGGTGTCTCAGACCTACTGCAAATAATTACTAATCCAATGAATACATATCGGATATGAGCAATTATATAAAGAAATCACTATTGTTGGTCATCCTCATGCTGGCATTCGCCATTGGTGTCAAAGCACAGCATCTGAGTGGTCATGTCTACACTTCCACCAACCAGCCCCTCACCGATGCAGTCATCTCAAGCCCGGGATGCTCCACCGTGCGCTCCGCAGCCGATGGCAGCTTCACCATCGATGGCGTAGCCGAGGGCAATGCCATCACGGTGTGGCACGATGGCTTCTTCCAAAAAGTCATATACATCAGCGCACCCGACTTACAAGACCTGAAGGTGTATATGGTGGAAAACGACAAAAGCAGATATAACGAGACTTACATCACTCCTTTTGCCACCACACAGGGTGATGCCGGAACAAGCAGCATGGACAACATACACCGCAAAGACTTCGCACTCGGATCGCTGTCGGTCGACCAGGCCATACAGGGCGAACTGCCCGGCCTCCAGGTGGTGAACAAAAGCGGTATGACCGGAGAGGGCGCTTTCATGCAATTGAGAGGCATAAGGTCGCTCGTGGCCGACAACGCACCACTCATCGTCATCAACGGAGTACCTCATCTGCCCGATGCCAACCTCAGCCAAATCATCGGGGGATACTCAAGGTCTTTCTTCCAGGCTCTCAACAACCTCGACATACGCAACATCACCGTGCTCAAGGGCAGCGAGGCAGCCGCTTACGGCTCCATGGGCTCCAACGGCGTCATCATGATTGAGACCGACCAGGCCACATCCTCCGACATGAACACTCGCATCTCGTTCTCTGCCATCGCAGGCATCAACTGGAACTCCAAGCGAATTCCACTGATGACAGCCTCCGACTACAAGAACTACCTCAGCGACATCGGTCTCACCTATTACCCCAACATGGAGGCTTTCTTCGGCGACTTCACCTTCCTGAGCGACCCACAGTCCAACAAGTCTTACCTCTATCAATACGACACCGACTGGCAGGATGAAATCTACCGCAACAGTTCCACGATGGACTACCTCTTCCGGGTGGAAGGTGGTGACAACATCGCAAAATACAACATCTCACTCGGATACATGGGCGACCAAGGCACGCTGCGCAACACTCACAGCGACCGTTACAACGCACAAATCAATGCATCGGTGCTCGTCAGCAAGCAGTTTGAAATAAGGGCCAGCGTCAACACCGCATACCTCAAGGGACAGTACCAGGAGCAGGGACTGCAGAAGGAAACCAACCCGCTGCTCGCTGCTTACAGACACTCGCCGCTGCTCAGCCCATACAAAAGCGACATGTATGGAAACCTCATCAACACCTATGCCAGCTACTGGTTCGGAGCCATCAACAACGAGGACTTCATCGTCAGCAACCCCCTCGCCCTGGTCAATACCATGACCGGAAAAAACAGACAGTATGACATGAATATGAAGGTTCACCTCATCTACACACCCATCCGAAACCTCACGCTCAACGGCATCGTCGGACTTTACTACAACTACAACCAGGAGGAGGCCTTCATTCCCGGAATGGACAATCAGGACATCGTCCCGCTATTCGACCAGTTCGGACAGTCGGACAACACCATCCGCGTGGGCGTCAACCACTCCTTCAACATGTTCTACAACGCCAATGCTGCCTATAAGCTCAACTGGGGAGAAACCCACAAAGTCAACCTGAATGCGGGCTGGCAGGCGGTCACCACCTCTAATGAGTATGACGCCGGCTTCGGCCGAAACTCCAACAACGACTTCTATCAGACCCTTGGCGATGCACAAAGCCTCGGAAAATACTTCTCGGGCTACAACAACAAGTGGAACTGGATGAACGTCTATGCACATGCCGACTGGACCTGGCGCAACCTGCTGAAGGTGGGGGTCACGGCCTCTTTCGACGGTGCTTCGTCGGTAGGCAAGGATGCCACACGCATGACTCTGTACCCTGCTGCCGAGGTGGTGCTCATGGGCAAACAACTGCCCACGCTGAACAAGGTGTCGTGGATAGACAAGTTCAACGTCTATGGCAACCTCACCTTCACCGGCAACAGCCGCTACTCTTCGAAATACGGCAAATACTACTACACCTCGCATCCCTACCAGACCATATCGGGCATCATCAGGGCCAATGTGCCGAGCACCAACCTCAAGGCCGAGCGCGACCGGACGATGAACGTCGGACTCGAGGCTGAGCTGCTGCACCATAGGCTGACCCTTGGTGTGGGCTACTTCAACACCCTCGCCACCGATGTGCTCATTTCAGGCAACAGGTTGCCCGTCCTCGGCTCCAGCGCCTACTACAGCAACGAGGCAGAACTTGAAACAAGCGGCATCGAGGTGTCGGTAGCCTTCTCGCCCATCTACAACAAGCATTTCAGATGGACCATCGGCGGAAACCTCACCACACTCAGCAACAAAGTCAACTCGCTTGGCTCACTGCCGCAGATTGTCACCACACTCACCGATGACGCACAGGTCATCACCAAGGTGGGCGAGAACCCCTACACCTTCTACGGTCTGAAGGCTCTCGACATCTTCAAAACCACAGCTGAGGCCGAAGCCGCCAACCTCTCTGCCAACGGAAAGAAATTCGGGGCAGGCGACGTGCACTATGCCGACATCAACGGCGACGGCATCATCGACAACAACGACCGACAGGTCATCGGCTCCTCATCGCCCGACCTTTTCGGCTCCTTCTTCACCCGATTCGAATACAAGCATTTCGCCCTCGACCTCACGTTCGCCTTCACAATGGGCAACGACATCTACAACGCTGTGCGGCGCATCACCGAGTCGTCGAGCGACTTCTCCAACCAGGCCACATCGGTCAACCGGCGCTGGCTGATGGAAGGACAGCAGACCGATATGCCACGGGCACGCTACAACGACCGCGTGGGCAACAACGCCTTCTCCGACAGGTGGATTGAGGACGGCAGCTACGTCAAACTGCGCAACGTCACACTCAGCTACGACTGGGACAAACCATTGTGGAACTTCATCCAAAGCGGAACAGTCTTCGTGACAGGACAGAACCTCCTCTGCTTCACCAGCTACCTCGGCCTCGACCCAGAGTTCGCCTATTCCTATAGTTCACTCATGCAGGGTGTCGATTATGCCAAAGTCACCGCGCCACGCTCTGTCAGATTGGGTGTCAACCTGAGATTCTGATGACGCACTACCACCAACCCAACAGAAAAAAGACGGATATGAGACGGATTTATCATTTCATACATAGTGTGCTCCTCATCACATTGCTGAGCACAGCCATGAGTTGCTCCGACTTCTGGAGCCCCGAGACCGATGACGAGTTCAATGGCGATGATGGCTTCACCACCAACACTGAGATGTACACTGGATTCCTCGGCATCATGACCAAAATGCAGGCCATCGGCGACAAGGAAATTCTGCTCACTGAGCCACGTGGAGAACTCATCGAGCCCACCGACGATTCGTCAAACGAGCTGATAGCCCTCTACAACTACGACCAGGACCTTCAGACCAACAGTTACGCCAATCCACAAGGCTATTACGAGGTGATTATCGCATGCAACGACTACCTGTCGAACATGCGCGAGTATCGCAACCGGCCCAATGCCGACGATGAGGCATGGCAAGCCCTCGTGGCATCGGCGGTGAGGACAAAGGTGTGGGCATACAAGACACTGGCCGAGATTTACGGCAAAGCGGTCTGGTTCGACGACCCCATCACACACGTCACTGACCTCAAACCAGGCGACCGCTTCCAACTCCTGCCGTTGCCTGCTCTTATCGACCGCTGCCTGCAGTATATCGAACAAGGATTCGACGGCGTGTCGGCCAACCAGCAGATTGACTGGTATGAATGGCTCGACCCCACACACACCGTCAGCCTCTCAAGCAGCCAGTACAGGAAATGGAACTACATGGTGCCGGCATACGAAGGACTGTACGCCGAACTCTGCCTCTGGAAAGGCGCACTCCTCGATGCCGCCAGCCAGGATGCCACAATGTATTACAAGAAAGCCGCCGACCTCATGCTGCAGGCATTAGGCAAGCAAATCAACGTCACATCCGACCCGGGCTCCAATGTCTATTGGCTGCCTTCGGCTGCCACGCCGGGCCACTACTCCCCTATCTGGAACAACAGCCAGCCCTACCCCTACGAGGCGGTGTCGGCCATCATCTACGACTACACCAACAACCAGACCAACACGCTGCTCCGCCATTTCTCCAACGAATATCCCAACAAATACCTGCTGCGCCCCTCACAGAAAGGCAAGGCCCGTTTCACCGACGCCACATTCAATGCAGGCGCCACCACGACCGACACACGCTACAAATGCATCTTCGGACAGTCTGCAGGACAAGACTACATCGCCAAGTTCCGCCCTGTGGGAAGTTCCGCCCGTGTCAATGCTTACCAGGACGACTGCCACATCTATATCTACCGTGCCACCCAATACCATCTCATGCTCTGCGAGGCACTCAACCACCTGAGGCGCTTCATTGCCATGAATGCCGTGCTCAACACAGGGGTCAAGGCCGGCGAGGCCGACGACTGCTTCAATCCCAGCATGCCTGAATGGGAAGGCTTCGCCAGTACGGTGGACCCGACCAAGTGCGACTGGACCGGAACGGCCAACTGGGGAACACGCAAATACCCGTCGCTGGGCATACGAGGCTGCTTCACTGGCCTTGTGCCACGAGCCGTGAAGGTCAACACTTTCGAACTGGGAGAGCAAGGCACGCTGCGATTCAACGACCTCGCACTACTCGACGAGGCTATGCTCGAGTTCGCTGCTGAGGGGAAGGTGTATCCCATGATGAACAGACTCGTGGTGCGCTATAACGACCCGTCCATCGCAGCCGACCGCGTCAGCGGAAAATACGACGACGAGGCACTCGCAGCTGCCGTGAGAGGGAAAATCATGCAAGGTGCCTATTTCGTGCCTTTTGACCTCGGATTTTAGGTGGGTTCTATTAATTATGTCGAGGAGATTTTCGACTTTTAGTCGAGGGCAAAGTGTAAGCTGAAGAGGGAGTGTAGCGGGCTACACGACCGATGAGGCTTGACAAAAACAGTGCAAACCGAATGCAATGATGCTTGCATCAATTGCTGAGGTGCAGCCTGTTTTATCTAATTTGCA
Source organism: uncultured Prevotellaceae bacterium (assembly GCA_946184125.1). Classification (GTDB taxonomy): domain Bacteria; phylum Bacteroidota; class Bacteroidia; order Bacteroidales; family Bacteroidaceae; genus Prevotella. The sequence continues at coordinate 2,061 of CAMHEL010000115.1, read as the reverse complement.
CCGAATAAAAGCGAAAAGCGACCGAAATGTAATGTATAGAAATGCCACCTCATAAAAAATCAGAATTAATAGAACACACCTTTAAATAATCCATCCTCATGAAGTACTATCGTTATCACGTGATATCGTCAGAACGTTATCTGATAACGAATAAGAGAAATCAATAACAATTTAATTACCAATCTTTTACATTCCTTTTATGAGAAAAATTTTTACATTAGCCTTGCTGCTTGCACTGACCATGAGTGCAAGCGCACAAGAGACCTACAGGAAATCGTGGGACTTCACCAAATGGAGTGCCAAGACGGTTGAGAACCTGAAGGCCGAATCTGCAAAAGGTCCATCGACTGGAGCTTGGTCCGACGTGGAGAAAAAAGACGCCACCGCACCCACCGAAGCCTCTAAGGACAACTGCTTCTGGGAAGTGACCCATCAAGGAAATGCATCAGAAGGCACGACAATCACTGCCAATGGTGAGCCCATCGCCGAACTTGAGGGTCTGCTCTACACCAACACCACCGACCGCTCGCTGGCCATCGCCGTCAACTATCCCGGCCCCGACCCATCGAGCAGCTTCGGCCCCTACCAGGGAGCTTCCTACCTCTGGTTTGGTGGTTCGAAAAAGAACTATTTCGTCATCCCCCACGTAGCCCCGGGCACCATTATCAAGATGGGCGTGGAGTCGCACAAAGTGACCGACGCACGTGGCGTGAACCTCTACATCGGCTATGGAACCAGCGGCACACAGCTGCTCGACCCCGAGGGGAACAGCGTGGCAGCGCCAACAGCCTATACCGACCAGGAGTGGCTCGTGCCCACCGATGCGCCTGACACACCCAACGAGGACGGCACCTACAACATCCAGATTTACAACACCAACGGCTGCCATATCTACTACATCACCGTTGGCGACGGCGACCAGCCGACGGTCGAGGATGCCAAGAAGGTGGCCTACCTCTACAACGGAAGCATTGACGACGACTATGCTTACGCATTCATCAGTGGCGACAGCCGTTTCGATGTCACCGACGTCAACGTGGCTGATGTGCAACCCACCGCAGAAGAACTGCTCGCATACGACGCTGTCGTGGTCAGCTCCACCATCGGTGCCGACAATGCCTATCTGAGCACCATCAAGAGTGTCATCGCCTTCGTTCCTGTGCTCAACTTCAACCCCAACCTTTATGAGACCTTGGGCTATGGCAAAGCTGTGGCAACCAGTGTAGGCACGCTTACCGTGACCGACCCCACAAATGCCATTTTCGAGGGCTTCGACACCGAGTCGGGCATAGAACTGGTTACCGAGGGTGGAATCACGGGCGTCGAACTGGGTGAGTACTTCGCCAACGACGCTGTGCTCGCTACTGCCGGCGAAGTGGTGGCCATGCACATCCACAACAAGACTCGTAACGCATACATGCTCCTTCCCATGACCACCGAAAACATGGCTGTGGCAAGCGAGCAGGCACTCATCAGCCTTCCCGTACAAGCCCTCGCTGCCGTAGCTGCCACCAAGAACAGCATCGGCACCGTGAGCAAGCCCAACATCCAGCAGGCTCAGGAGGATGGACAGACCACCGTCACCATCACCGCAGCCAATGCCACCGCCATCTTCTACACCACCGACGGCACCGAGCCCACCACTGCCAGCACACGCTACACTGAGCCTTTCGTGCTCACTGCTCCGACCACAGTGAAGGCATTCGGCATCGGCGACGGATATTACGACAGTGAGGTGGCCGAGGCTGCCATCATCATCAAGACACAGGCTGCCAAGCCCGTCTTCTCCGTCACTCGTGAGGCCGGCAAGTCCACCATCACTCTCACCAACCCGACAGAAGGCACCGAGGTCTATTACAACTTCGTCAACAGCGATGTCATCGCCAACTCGAAACTCTACTCCGAGCCCTTCGAACTCACTTATCCTGCCACTGTCTATGCCTTCGCAGCCGGTGGCGACTACCTCCCCTCCGACGTAGAGACTTGCTTCGTGGGTGTCGACGGTGTCGATGCCTCCAACATCCGCTGGGATGTGATTGCCCACTTCGACGCCAACGCCGA
>CAMHEL010000114.1 GCA_946184125.1 uncultured Prevotellaceae bacterium | reverse complement strand
GTCTTTTGTCATCCTGTTGACAGTCTGTCATAGTGCATGTGCAAAAAGCAAGAAAATGCCATCAGGCGAGATGTATGCCTATTCCTTCATCCGTGGGGGCGGCATGAACCGTCTCGACCAAACCGTCTATCAACTCTCGTATGATGAGGATACGGGTAATTTGATGCTCTATGTCAGTGGCGATTGCCAAGGTGAACTGATTTCAATGGAGGTGGGCACCGAGGTGATGGAGAAGTGTTACGAATTGGTGAAACGACACAAACTCTATAAGTCGAAGGGCTTTTACGAGTCGAGTGTCATGGCTCTCGATGCGCCATCGTCGTCTTTCTATGTCTCTTTCAGGAATCCCAGCGAGTTCATCAGTGGGAGCGGCAATATGCCCGACGATATTTTCGAAGGAATCAATGCCGTCAATCAGTATTTGAGAAGTGTAGTGGGCGACCGAAAGGCCGAAGGACATGTCGATAGGGTCTATAATCATGACGGCATCAAAGGGATGCATTGGACTGATGGCAGGATAACGGTCATCACGCCCGACGATTCAGAGGAACCGCTCAAGAAGGCTGCCAGGCAGTTGGACGACTCTTCTTCCACCGACATCAGCCAGATGGGATATTCCCGTTTCAAAGACGGTGACAGGCATTACTTTGTGATTCACGACTACAAGAACAACATGCACCGCGTCTTCGTCAGTTTCGATGGTAGCGAAAAGAGTCTTCAGGAGATTCAGATGCGCGATGCGGCCGACATGCTTTTCGGTACCTTCACCGACAATAAGGGCCATCGCTTTGCCTTCTCGCCCGACGGCAAGGTGTCTAAAGATGGTGCTGAACCCACGGAACTGATGATATTTGGTCAGAACAGCAGGAATCCGATGATTATTCTCGACGGGCACCAAATGCGTAGTTTCAAACTGACAGAGAAAGGGGTGGACTTCTTCGGCCTGCAACTACCAGGGGATCGCGCCGACAATTCGGTGCCAGCATGCAGCCTCATCAGAGTGGGCGACGAGACGAATCTTTGGCCTGTGGTCAATGAGCGTTTCTTGACCCAACCAATGCTCGACAAACTCTCTGATGACCAACTCGAACAGATGCTCAAGAGCATCCACATGCACAACACCATGCCCGAAGGCGACTTCATGTGGTTCTCTGATATCGGTGAGATTAACCATGAAGTGCTCATGGCCGAGAAAAAGCACAGGGAGAAGTAGGATGAAAAAGTTTTAACAAGTCTTCTTCTCTACTTTGATAGCGATGCTCTTTCAGATAGTTGAGTATATTGCGAAGAATAACTATTTCAGGGTTTTGCCTTAAAGCCTTGAACAGTTTCTTGAAACGTATGTCGTTTTTTGAATTAACGTTTTTGGTGTTTTTCTTGAACCTCTCCAAGTCTTGTGGTAAATCGAAATCAGTAACACTTACGTCTTGTTCTTCTGCACAATCAAGGATGAATTGGTCCATAGCAGGTTTAATCATAACGAGATAATGGGGCTTGGAGTTGTGCTTCATGAGGATGATGTGCTCCGCATGAGCAATTTCGATAAATTCACAGACATAGGTAGGTTGGGTTTTCTCGGTATCGAAATCGATAACCCCAATAGCGAAAGCGTCATTCAAGACTCTACCCTTCATCGTGTTGGCCACGGCATAACACCCCTTCTGATGGTTGACACCATCAGTTGTCAGCAATGATTCTACCAAGTTGGTATCCACATAGCATTCAGGTACAATGTAAAGGTCTTTCATTGTCAACCCAATGTTTCCATATTGAAAAATGCGTCAAGTCCGTAGTCGTATATATCTTGAAGGTCTTCTTGGGTGGCTGTTTTTATTACTATCAAGTCTTTATCCTTTCGGGTGTAAAGAAGTTGTATTCCGATGTTCTTTTTCTCAAGAAAAGTTTCCAGGATATATGGACTATGGGTGGCAATAAATAGATTGCATAGTTTCTCCTCTTTTGTCAGGTCTATCAGCCATTCCACAAGCACTGTCTGGGTGGGAGGAAAGAGATTTGCCTCTGGTTCTTCGAGGAAAATTTCATACGCATTGGTATAAATAAACCTATCGCAAATTTCAATAAGTTCGGCTTCTGATTCTAAAGATAGTAAATATTTCTTATCTCCTATGTTGTGGACGTTCATGCTGTCATCAAGTTCTTTTCCTTGATGGATGGCGGTAACGTCCTTTCCCATCTGTGGAATGAATGTTTCAGAAATAAATCGTATTAGACGGTCTTTTTCCTTGCCAAAAGCTATACTCGTTCTCAAATCTGCCCGACTCTGCTGCTTGTGCAAGTAATTCAAGTGTACAAACAAGGGGATGACCGATTGCAGGCCACTTGAGGTGTTGGTGAAATCGAGTGTCACTCCCTTTGCAACTTGTACTTTGTCTGATTTTGTATGAGAATCATAATGATATGACACGTCAAGGTTCAAAACATATAAATCATTCTGAGTGGCTTGTCGGGCGGTTTCCCAGTCAGCCATGAAAGAGCGAATATTGTTATTTTCAAAATTCACTTCCAACCAGTTGGGAATGGCTGCAACAAGATTTCGCTCAGCAGGAATATATGTCACCTTGGGCCGATGGTAACCCCATCGGCCTTCTTTCCAATTAAAGGTGAATGTATCAGTGGCATTGTCGTATGAGAATGACATGAAGTCGGACTCATAACTGATGAACGTGTCAGTTTTGATGTAGCCTTTCAGTTTATGAAACCGCTCAAGTTCTTTGAGAAAATTGCCATCTTTTTTAAAGAAATCCACAGCCTGGGTTAATTCAATACGTTTCTCCACCCATGTGCAGTAGCAAGCAGTTTTCAGTACACAACTTTTACCCGAACTTTGAGAACCAATGATTACATTGATACTTTTCAGTTCGATATCGGCTTCCTTCAATGGCCCAAGATGACGAATGACTAAGTGTCTCATAGTTGCAAAGGTACTCTTTTTTGTTTAATCACACAAGTTTATGTGATACAAACTTATGTGAATGATTTTTCCCTTCTCGTTTTTTGGATAATTCAAGGAAAATAGATATCTTTGCATGAAATGATATAGTTTCACTATCGGCGAAGCCAATACGCATGCATCTTGTTGATAATTTGAAATACAGTCTCAAATCCATGGAGGAGATTATGAGGAAATTGCTATTTGGCATTTTCTCGGTATTTTTTTGTCTTTCTGTTTCGGCACAAAGTATAGACTTGCAGCAACAGTATGTCAACGACAGTGTCTGTAGTGCCCCATCAAAAGGAAAGCGTACTTTCTTTGATTCGGGACAAGTATTTCCTATTTTTTTGATGTGCGTTAATCCGAAACAAATCCAACATCCCTGTTTTGACCCTCAATTGCCTGCATTTTGGTATGGTGGTTTGACTCCCCATGACGGTATCATGGGAGGAAAAGTGGAAGGTTTGCCATTGAAAGACGGCTTTCTTCGTCAGAATGAGGGTGGACTTACTCTGCTGCAGTTGTCGAAAGGCCTCATATCCAACTCTTTTGGAATGACTACAGCGTTCCAAATAGGTATGGGCTGCATAGATTTGAATAAGGATTATGAAATGGTGAGAGAAGATGGGCGTGTGGGGGTTGTTGTCGCAAAGGAAACATTGATTTCAAGTACCATCCAATACAGTTTCCTAAGAATACCTGTTCTTGTCGGCTTTCAAAACAGGAAGCACTGGTTTTCTCTGCTTTCGGGAGTGTCCCTCAATTTCAATGTGCCTGGTTTAGACCTGTACCATTACCGTCATCAAGATGAAGATAAGGACCGGAATTGCCGTATTCATGCAAATATTTTTTCTGTCAACTGGCAAGTGATGGCTGGTGTTGGTCCCGTGACGATAAGTTATATGCACAGTCTTTCCCCCATATTTAAAATGACAGACGGAACGGGCGTTTACACTTCTTCGCTGAGCATAGGCCTTGACCTTTGGTATCTGCTAAGAAGGAATGGTCATTGACGGAAATCATCCTTTAATGGTGATTGTTTCGAGCATTTTTTCGACCTATCATAGCAAATGATAGCAAACGATAGCAAAACATAGCAAATGATAGCAATTGCTAATTGATGATGAATATGAGTATGATAAGATAAAAAGAAACTTCTCCTAAAGGAGAAGCAAAGAAAAATTTCTTTGCCCCGCTCTCACGCAGCGCAAACCATGAAGGAGTTTTTATCCTGATAACTTGTAAACCGTCCAAAAGAATTTGTAAACCGTCCACACGAACTTGTAAACCGTCCAAATGAATTTGTAAACCGTCCATACGAAAATGACAAGGTTGGTGTTGAGGGGTGACTTATCTTTGCACCGCAATCAAACCTTGTGACAGATGAAAAGGACAAAGAGAAAGACCATGTTTTGCTACATGATGGCAATGGCAACGGTGCCGGCGATGATGTTTGTACAATCCTCGTGCATGGCCCGCAGGACGCTGACCGAACAGGTGGTGGTTCATGACACGGTGAGAGAATTTCATACCGACACGGTGAGGCTTGACACCCGGCATTCGCATACCGACACGGTGCGGGAGAGCAGTGTGCAAGTCATCACCTTGCGACAGGACTCTGCTGCGACGGACACCGTGAGGGTGGAGACCATTCGTGAAAGATGGCACACGGTATATGTCGCCGACAGCGTCAACACCTTCCGCCATCTCGCCGACTCACTGCAAGCGGTGCTCAAGAGGCAAGCGGTAAGGGAAATGACGGTTCCGTACCGTCAGACGATGGGAAGATTTTCCCTCATCACATTGCTCTCGGTCATGGCAATAGCAGTGATTTTGGGCATCGTGACATCCAAAAAGTTTCTTACATAGTGCCATTGGCTTCGCCGACGGTTCTCCTGCTTCCATACAAGAACGGGGAATGCTCTACCACAGTAGGTCATTCCCCGTTCTTGTATCCTCACCTCTATCCAAAAGCCTCTTACCCCTTTTCACAGACGAAGAGCAGGTGCTCGCGTGCAGCGGTGGTGGTTGCCATGATGTAGGTGCTGCCCCCATCGGCAAGGCGGAGGCGCTTGCGCAGTTCTACGGCGGTGAGGGGGAAGTTGCGCACGGTGATGTTTGCCGAAGTGATGCCATCAAGTCTCTCTCGCAACGAGCGTTTGTTGAGCGTGGTGACGCCACATACACGGAATCGGCGCCCGGGGAAGGCTTCGACAAGTTGTTTGCCGACGAACAAGTGGCTGTTTTGTGCCACGGCCTTGAGGGGGTAGCGCTGGGCGAGAGTGCCGAAACACCCAGCCTTCATGACGGCAGCATTAGGCTCATAGAGCCAGAGCGCGTCATTGCACTCCTCCGACGATGCGACAGGCGCCGGCGGCGCTGTGCGCTCTGTCTCGGCATCGGTGACGAAAATGTCGGAGTCGTTGCTGCACCAGATGTGCAGCGGTGTGCCACCGGGCTCTGACGAGAGCACCAAAAGCAATTCCTTGCATTCGTTTGCTGTGGCGACAATATGGATATGCCTGAGAGCCTCCTTGTAGCAGCCAGACACCTCAGCGGCAGCCTGGTGCCAGTCGAGCATGGGCGACAGCTTCACCATCACGCAGCGCGCCTTTTGGAGCATCTTCGGCAGAACGGGAAGGATGTTGGGCGTGCAGTCGCCTATGGCGAAGGTTCGAGCGCCGCGCTGGTCGCGCCGCGCCGGGTCGATGAACAGCAGGTCGAGCTGGGGAAGCGAGGGAAGCAGGTCGAGGCCATCGCCCTCCATCACCTCAGCGTGCGTGAGCCCCAAGACGCGCAGATTATGCCTTGCACAATCACACAACTCGGTTTGCCGTTCGATATAGAAAGCGCGTGTGAACAACGGGGCGAGGGCGGCGAAGTCGACACCCATGCCACCGGTGAGGTCGGCCATCGCCCCTCCGCCGATGCGCTGGGCATCGAGCAGTTGGCGACAGAGCCCGGCCTTGTAAAGCGCGGTGGTCTCCGACGAGCACTGCTCAAGCGACAGGTGAGGAGGGTAAACGATGCCGTCGTGCGCCGCCCACGAGGGCAGTTTGGCACGTGCGGCCTGCCACCCGCCAATCTGGCGGAGAGCGTATTGCATATCGACCTCGGGATGCCGGTTGGCCTGGAGAGCCAGCCTCCGCACGTCATCATTTCGGTGGGCGAGGATGAATTCTTCGGTAGCGCTCACTTGATGACTTTGTAAAGGCGTTTTGCCTCAGCCCTTGAGCACAGGTTGAAGTGCCACCACTCCGTGCGGATGGGCATGAAACCACCTACGGCCATCACCTCACGCAGCAGCTGCCGGTTGGCTCTTGCCTCGGCGGTCATGCGCTTCTTTGCCACCAGCACATCCTCATGGTCGATGTGCGAGAGGTCGCTCATGTGGTCGACTTTCGCACCCATGGGTATGGTGTCGCCATTCTCGCGACAAATGGAGATATCGACGGCCATGCCGTAGTTGTGCATGCCACCGCCACGGGCGGGGTTGCTCACATAGAAATACTTTGGTGTGTTCTTCACCACGTCCCACATCTTCTGCTGGATGCTCATGGGTCGCGTGGCGTCGAAGATAATGAGGCTGAGGTCGGGTCGGATGGCCTTGAGGCGCTGCTGTGCCATGGCCAAAGCCTTGGCGGCCTTGGGATGCAGGTATCCCTCGCGCAGGTCGTCGTAGAGCACACGCCCGGTGAAGTTGTCGGGGCGGGAATACATCAGGCTCACCTGGATGGTGGGGTCGATGCGCTGGACGTTGACCATGCCCTGGCGCTCCATCGACCGTGCCGTCGCACTGAGCGGTACCGTGTCGCGCTCGACAGCCTTCCGCTGGCTGTCGAGAGTCTCGGGAGTGGCCTTAAAGCCCTCCTGCCCATCCACCTGCAGGGCGGCACGCTCAGCACGGGGATTGGAACATGCCATCAACAACATGGCAGTGAATAGTAGTTTTTTCATACAGAGAAGCTCCTATAAGAAACCTCCCCCTCCGTGGGAGGGGGAGGCCTTTTTGAATAGGTGTGTTCTATTAATTCTGAAATATATGAGGTGGCATTTCTATACATTACATTTCGGTCGCTTTTCGCCTCGACATAATTAATAGAACCCACCAATAAAAACCTTGTTAGAATTTCACTGACGGTGCATTCTGAGCTGCTGCATCAGCTGCGAATTTCTCCATTTGCTTGAAGCCGAAGATACCGGCAAAGATGTTCTTCGGGAAGGAGCGGATTTCTTTGTTGTATTCCGTCACCACCGAGTTGAATTTGTTGCGAGCCTCGTTGATGCGGTTCTCGGTGCCCTCCAACTGTTTCTGAAGGTCCATGAAGTTCTCGTTCGCTTTCAGGTCGGGATAGTTCTCCGACACGGCGAGCAGTCTGCCCAGAGCCTGTCCCAGTTCGCCCTGTGCTTTCTGATAAGCTGCGAGCTCCTCAGGGGTGCAGTTGCTTGGGTCGATGGTCATCTGAGTGGCTTTGGCTCGTGCTTCCACGACCTCTTTCAGTGTGTTCTCCTCGTGTGCGGCATACCCTTTCACGGTTTCGACAAGATTGGGGATGAGGTCAGCCCTGCGCTGATAGGCCGACTGAACGTTTGCAGCGGCATTGGTGGCTTCTTCCTGAATGTTTACCATGCCGTTGTAGGCTGAGATGCACCACAGTCCAAGAATGACAAGGACAGCGATAATGATGGTACTTTTTTTCATTTTTCCTTTTGTTTTTATTGATGATTAAACTATTCCGTCATTGATGTGACTCTGTCACCAGCTACCTCCGGCTCCTCCTCCACCGAAGCTACCGCCTCCGAAGCTGCCTCCTCCGAAGCCACCGCCGCCGAAACCGCCGCCACTTCTGAAGCCGCCACCCGAGTAGCCGCCGTAGTAGTGTCCGCCGCCGCTGCCTGTCCCTCCGGTGAAGATGTTGTTGTCGTTGCGCCACATATAGAGCACAATGAGGATGATGATGACGAGGATGATGATGTCGCCCCAAGAGCCCTCATCGTCGGCAACGATGGTGGTGGACGGTGGCAGTTCACCCTCCTTTATCTGCGAGTAGATGGCCTGGCAGGTCTGTGCCACCGCCATGCTGGTGTTTCCAGCCCTCATGTTGGGCACGATGAATGCCCGTGCCACCCGGCTGCACACCACATCGGGCAGGAACTCCTCGAGTCCGTTTCCCGGTGCGATGAAATACTGCTTGTCGGCCACGGCGAGCACGATCACCAGTCCGGTGCGTGTGTCTTTGTACCCCACGCCGTATTTGTTGCCCACGTCCTGGGCCATACGGAATGCGTCGCCATTTTTCACATGATTGGCCACGACGAACACGGTCTGTATGTCGAACTCGCTATGCAGTTGCCGTAGGTAGTGGTTGGCACTGTCTTTGTACTCTTCGCTGAGCAGTCCGTCGGGGTCGCAGACGAACTGTGTGGAGTCGCGCAGATAGACCATGTCGATGTTGTCGGCACTCCATACGGGGTATCCATCGGCAGCCCGCTCGGTGGCGGCGGCGAAGACGATGCTGCTCGTGACGAAGAAGAACAGCAATACGACAAAGGTGCGAGGCGACTTGATGTGGCTCAACATATTATTTCTTTGTGGCAACTTGAAATTTCTGCAAAAATAGGAAAATTCCGTGGTATTTCTGCAATTATTGCAGAATAATTCGTAAAAAAATGTGTAAGTGAAAGGTCACAGGTAACTTTCGCTGTCATTTGGGGCAACTCTCGAGTCCGAGGGCACGGTTTTCGGCGGCCTCCATGACCTCGCGCTCGCCCGGTCCCTTGTCGTTGATGCCACAAAGGTGCAGGATGCCATGTATGACGACACGTAGCAGCTCGTCGTGGAAAGAACAGCCCTGCTGGGTGGCGTTCGAGGCCACGGTGTCGAGCGAGATGATGATGTCGCCGCTGATGACATCGCCCTCCGAGTAGTCGAAAGTGATGATGTCGGTGTAATAGTCGTGTCCAAGGAACTGCTTGTTGACCTCGAGGATTTTCTCGTCGCCGACGAACATATAGGCGATGTCGCCTGTCTGCTTGCCGTATGATGCGCTCACCTCTTTTATCCACATGGAGGTTTGCCGGCGCTTGAGGGAGGGCATCCTCACGCCCTCACATTGATAGCTAATCATGGTGCTTCCTGGTTATTGTGTTATCTATCTTTTCTGCGGAAGGAAGGAGGAGACGTCTTTTCCGAATCGTGCCAGTTCGCGCACGAGGGTCGAGCTCACCGAGGCGAGTTCGGGTCGTGCGCAGAGCAGCAAGGTCTCCAGTCCCGTCAACTGGCGGTTGATGTCGGCCTGCTCGCGCTCATACTCGAAGTCCTTGACGCTTCTCACGCCTTTCACCACACACTGTGCCCCCACCCGCCGGGCGAAGTCGGTGGTGAGGTCGCTGTAGCCTGTCACCTCCACCCGTGGCTCATCGGCGAAGAGGTCGGCAATGGCCTTGACGCGCTCATCAGGGGTGAGCGAATAGTGCTTGCTGTCGTTGATTCCCACGCCGATGACGAGGCGGTCGACAAGGGCGAGTGCCCGTCGTGCGATGTCGGCATGACCGATGGTGAAGGGGTCGAAACTCCCCACGAAGATGGCGGTGCGTTGCATATCTACTTGATGTATGGGTGCCTGGTGTCAGTTCTGGTCCTCGAAGAGGTCGCGCTGCTGCCCTCGGCCCGCATAGGGGTTGCGGCCCAGGTGTCGGTAGGCGAGCTCTGTCACCATTCGTCCTCTTGGCGTGCGTTTGATGAAGCCCTCCATGATGAGGAACGGCTCATAGACCTCCTCCACGGTGCCGGCGTCTTCGCCGATGGCTGTGGCAATGGTGGATATGCCGACGGGGCCACCTTTGAACTTGTCGATGATGGTGAGCAGGATTTTGTTGTCAATCTCATCGAGACCATACTGGTCGATGTTCAGCGCGGTGAGTGCGACCTTGGCGATGGCGGTGTCGATGGTGCCGTTGCCACGGACCTGAGCGAAGTCGCGCACGCGCCGCAGGAGGGCGTTGGCGATACGTGGGGTGCCACGGCTGCGGCGGGAGATTTCGTTGGAGGCGTCGTCGGAGATGGGCACGGCGAGGATGCCTGCCGACCGCCTGATGATGTGGGCGATGGTGGCAGGGTCGTAGTACTCCAAGTGCATGTTGATGCCAAATCGTGCCCTCAAGGGTGCTGTGAGCAGACCGCTTCGCGTGGTGGCCCCCACGAGGGTGAAGGGGTTGAGCCCAATCTGTATCGAGCGTGCCGAGGGTCCCTTGTCAATCATGATATCGATGCGGTAGTCCTCCATGGCGGAGTAGAGATACTCCTCCACGATGGGTGAGAGGCGGTGTATCTCGTCGATGAACAGCACATCGTTGGGTTCCAATGAGGTGAGGATGCCAGCCAGGTCGCCGGGCTTGTCGAGCACCGGTCCGCTGGTGAGTTTGAAACCTACGCCCAGTTCATTGGCGATGATGTTGCTCAGCGTCGTCTTACCCAGGCCCGGTGGGCCGTGGAGCAGGGTGTGGTCGAGGGGCTCGCCACGATACTTGGCGGCCTCGACAAACACCTGTAAGTTGTCCACCACGCTCTTCTGACCGCAGAAGTCAGAAAAGCGGAGGGGACGGAGCGCATTCTCGAAATCTTTCTCTGCTTTCGACTGGCGCTCGCTTCTGATGTCAAATTCTTCCTCCATCTGTCGGGGTTGTCTGGATTGTAGCGCAAAGGTAGCGAATGTGGCTCAAATATGCAAATTATGGGGCTCCAAAAAAAATAATGCCCGAAAAATTTGGTGATTTCAACACATATTCATAACTTTGCACTCCAAAATCATGCCATTGCGCATATTCCGGGCTTTTAGCTCAGTTGGTTAGAGCAACAGACTCATAATCTGGAGGTCCTAGGTTCAAGCCCTAGAAGGCCCACACAACAAAATACAAGTCATTGGTTTCCAATGGCTTGTATTTTGTTGCAAGCATCCCATTTTCGATGTCTCTTTGGGGTCAGCTGATAAACCTGGTTGGCAGTGCTGCCCAGTCAAGAGTAATTTGCTACCTTTGCAGCATGAAATCAGATACCTTATTCAATTATAATTTATACTACGCCACCATAATGCTGACTGACATAGTTATACACGGCATCGCGGTAGTAGTTGATGCTTTCGTCTGAATAGCTCTCGGGGAGTTCTTTCCAGAGGATGTCGCGAATGGTGATGATGATGGATGCCCTGGTTTCTTGCTTGTCGAACGGATGATCCATCGTGGCCAGTTGGGCCTTTATCTTCTCCAGCAATTCCTTGGCGACCACCTTCAGTTTCTTGATGTCTTCCTTTGAAAGGTCGTCTTTCATCAGCACATCGTACATGGAGAGCTGTTCGTCGTTCTCAAAGCCTTCGCGTAGGTAGCGTTTCTCCTCTTCGGTCAGCTCATGCGAGAGGGCCATCAGTTCCGTGAACGTCTTTTCTATCGTGGCGCGGTTCTGCTCCTGGTTATAGTCGCGAATAATCTCTTGGTACTTCTCGTAGAAGTTGATACGTGAGGGATTCTCGGCCAACATCCGTGCGATGCGCTCCTGCAGCAGTTCCTGAATGTCTTTCATCATGAGATTTTTCTCCTTGCTCTTGGCGAACTCCCGGCGGAGCAGGTCAAAGTCTATTCCGCTGATATCAAACTTTCTCGAATCTGAAACCATCGCAGCATCCACTTCCAGATGCTCATTCACGATTTCGTTGATGGCCACGCTCAAGTCTGTGATGTCGGCATGCTTGCGCTTCTGCTGCAGTTCCTTGTATATGGCTTCTATGGCACCCTTCTGCTGCTTCATTTCGGGTGTTATATCCTCACGGTCGAGGTATTTCCACAAGTTTAGTAAAGTAGAGGCAAACGTGCAATAGGATTTTCTGATTTCCGCCGTCTCGCACATCGCATTGGCAGCCTTCTTCAGCAGCGAAAGCTTTTCAAAATTCTCAGCCTTGATGAGGTCGTCCAAGTCAAAGTCATGCCCATTCAGGAAAGCCGTAGCGGCAGCTATCGTCTCCAGCACATGCTTGATGAGTTCCTTCTTGTCGATGGTCGGGTCGTTGCCTACGTTGCCATCAGGGTTGGCGGTATAGTCGGCCAAAGCCTGGCGAAGGGCTTTCACGATGCCGATGTAGTCGATAATCAAGCCGTTGGTCTTTCCTTCCGACACTCGGTTGGCACGGGCAATGGTCTGCATCAGCGTGTGCGCCTTCATGGGCTTGTCGATGTAGAGGCACGAGAGCGTCTTCACATCGAAGCCTGTCAGCCACATGGCGCAGACAAAGACCACGCGCAACCGTGAGTCGTCGGCCTTGAACTGCTTGTCCAGTTCCTCTTTCTCCATCCGTTCACGATGCGTCTTAATGTCGAGTCCCCATTTCTGGAATGTCTGCATCTCGTTCTGTTCCTGCGATACGACCACGGCCATATCCGTCTCGCGCATCCATTCCAGTTTGCGCTGCATCTCCTGAGCTTCCTGTTGCGAGGTGCATTTGGCGATGGATTCTTTCAGGGCCTTGATTTCCCTCTGCCAATACTCCTGCACATAGTTGAACATACGGACACACGTCACCTTGTTATAACACACGAACATGGCCTTGCCCGAAGTCCACAGGTCGCTGTAATGATGCACAAAGTCTTTGGCAATCAGGCGCAGACGCTTGGCAGCCGTCAGCAGATGCACCTCCTTGGCAAACTCACGTTCCAGCTTGGCCAGCTGTGAGGCATCCAGTTCGCCAGCCTGTTCCAGGGCGGCAGCTATCTCATCGTTGATTTCGGGGTTCTTCAGGTCTTGCAGTTTCTCGCCCCGATTCTCATAATAAAGTGGCACAGTGGCCTTATCCTCCACAGCCCGTTTGAAGTCGTAGATACTCACGTAGCCACCGAATGTACGTGCCGTGATGTTATCGTTGGAAAGCAGCGGCGTACCTGTAAAGCCGATGCGATGAGCCGTTGGCAGCATGTGCATCAGGTTGTCGGCAAAGACGCCGTTCTGCGTGCGGTGAGCCTCGTCGCTCATCACGATGATGTCGTGGTCGGGATAGATGGGCTCAGCCTTCGGGTCGTTGAACTTCTGAATCAATGAGAAGATGAACGACGGATTGCCTTTCAACTTCGATTTCAAGTCCTCCCCGCTGCTGGCAATGAATTTCTTCGCCTTCACATTACCCAGCAGTCCGCAGTTCTCAAACGTATCGCTGATTTGCTTGTTCAGTTCGTCTCGGTCGGTCAGCACGAGAAATGTAGGCGAGCCCTCAAATTTTCGGCGAATCTTCTGTGCCAAAAATAACATGGAATAGCTCTTGCCCGAACCTTGCGTATGCCAGAACACACCCAACTTACCATTCAAAAGCTGACGATTGTGGTATTTTTCCACGGCTTGGTTCACGCCTAAATATTGGTGGTTGCGGGCCAGAATCTTTGCCGTTCGTCCTCCGCTATGGTCGTAGAGGATGAAGTTTTCCAGCAAGTCCAGGAAGTTCTCCTTCCGGCAGATACCTCTGAGCATCGTCGGCAGTTCTATATTGCCGGCATCTTCCTCCTTCAGTCGTTTCCATTCGTGGAAGAACTCCCACTTCGAGTCGATGGTTCCCACACGTGCCTCCAGTCCGTTGCTGAACATGATAAAGG